>CAMAYR010000075.1 GCA_945862355.1 Devosia equisanguinis
ACTCACGGAAAAGGGCGAGCGGATTCCCGGCCGCGCCGAATCGCAGGCCAAGCGTGCGCCCAACCAGCACGACATTCTGACCGGGTCCGATCCGCAGGGCATGTACTCAACTGCTGGTGGCGACACGACCTGCGGAAACTGGACTAAGAGTGCGGAGGGCTCCGCCATCGTCGGCCATCACGATCGCGTCGGTCTCAACCCCTTCCGGCACATGACGTCGTGGAACTCTTCGCACGGCTCGCGCGGCTGCAGTCAGGACAACCTCAAGTCCTCCGGCGGCGCCGGGCTGATCTACTGCTTCTCCGAGAAGTGAGGCTGTCCGAGTAATCCAACAATGCGACGAGGGGCTTGCACGCCTCTCGTCGTCGTTTATGGGTGTGGGCATGGCACCAACCGATGCACCATCATCCACGGAACAAGGCTCCGCGCGCGCATCGGGGCGGCTCGAGATCATCGCCGTTCCAGCACTGCCGGACTTCGCGCCGGGGGACGATCTTGCCAAGGCGATCGTTGCGGGGCTGGAGGGGGCGGGTCTCGCTTTCGAGGACGGCGACGTTGTCGTCGTAGCCCAGAAGATCGTCTCGAAATGCGAAAATGCCTATGTCGATCCTGGCCAGTTGAAGCCCAGCGCGCGTGCTCTGGAGCTGGCGCGGGCGACGGGCAAGGACGCGCACCTCGTCGAGGCTATCCTGCTCGATACGAGCGAGGTGCTGAGGGCGCGTGACGGTATCATCATCGTCGCCAATCGGGCAGGCCACGTCTTGGCGAACGCCGGTATCGATGCCTCGAACCTGCCACCGGAGGCAGGGGGCAGGGTCCTGCGCCTGCCGGTCGACGCGGACGCCTCGGCCACTGTGTTGAAAGCTGCTTTCGAGCAGGCATCTTCGAAGCGGCTCTCCGTCGTGATCAACGACAGTTGGGGCCGCGCCTGGCGCAATGGTACCGTCGGCCACGCGGTCGGCGTCGCGGGCCTCCCGGCGCTGTGGGATCGGCGGGGAGAAGCCGATATGTTCGGCCGGGAGCTGCGCGTCACCCAGATCGGGCTGGCCGACGAGATCGCCGCGGCGGCGTCCCTGGTGATGGGGGCTGCCGGCGAGCGCCAACCCGTCGTCATCGTGCGCGGGCTCGAGCTGCCGCCCGGCGACGGCCGCGCGACCGATCTCGTGCGCGACAAGAGCCGGGATCTCTTCCGTTGAGCGAGGGGCGGGCATGATCGTGACGTTGGCAGGCGGTGTCGGCGGCGCGCGGATGGCGGCGGGGTTGGCTACGATCTCGGACGGTAAGATCGCCGTCATCGTCAATACAGCAGATGACTTCGAGCACCTCGGGCTTGCGATCTCGCCCGACCTCGACACGGTCATGTATACGCTCGCCGGTCTGGAGAACGTCGAGCAGGGCTGGGGTTTGTGCGACGAGACATGGAGCTTCATGAGCGCGTTGGAGGGCCTCGGCGGGGAAACCTGGTTCCGGCTCGGCGATCGCGACATGGCAACCCACGTGGAGCGTAGCCGGATGCTCGCCGCTGGAGTTTCGCTCGCGAGTGTCACACGGCATCTGTGTGCGGCGCTCGGCGTGCGCGCCGACGTGCTGGCGATGTCCGATGGTAAAGTGCGTACGGTCGTGCAGACCAGCGACGGCGAGCTGGCATTTCAGGATTACTTCGTGCGCCGCCGCTGCGAGCCACGACTGCTGAGCGTGCGGTTTGCCGGCGCTGATCGCGCGCAGGCGCTGCCGGAGGCTCTGGCCCGGCTCGCAGCGCCCGACCTCGAGGCGATCGTGATCGCTCCCTCCAACCCTTACGTCAGCGTCGCACCGATCCTTGCTGTGCCTGGTTATGTGGCCGCGCTCGACGCGCGCGAAGTCCCGTGCGTGGCCGTCAGCCCGATCGTCGGCGGCAAGGCCATCAAGGGACCCGCAGCCAAGATGATGACTGAACTCGGCGTCGATGCATCGGTGGTCGGTATCGCCCAGCACTACGCCGGCCTTATCGACGGGCTGGTTATCGACGAGGCCGATCGGGCGCTCGTGCCGAGCATCGAGCGGCTCGGCATTCGCGCCCACGTCTGCGACGCCATCATGCGCGATCGAGAAGGCAGGGCTCGCCTTGCCGCGGAGACGCTGGGCTTTGCCCGGGAGTTGGGACGGCGGGGGGATTGGCGTGGGCCGTGCCGGGCCTCATAAGGGCGGGGGCGGGATACTAGAGGGACCACCGTGACGAGCCAGACCACGCCAGGGGCTTTCATTGCCGCGTTCGAAGGGCAAGCGCTACAGCGCACGACACCCTGCGGCGAAGGACAGATGGTCTGGCGGTGCTGGCCAGCGCGCAGCGAGCGGAAACAGCGCCCGGCGATCCTGCTGCACGGTGGCTCGGGCTCGTGGTTGCATTGGATACGCAACATCGGGCCGTTGAGTGCCGATCGCGACGTTTGGGCACCCGACATTCCCGGCTTCGGTGCTTCGGCCCGGCCGCCAGAGCCGATCGGGTTCGCCACGATCGCTCACATCATCGCCGATGGCGTGCGGCAACTCCTGCCGGTCGACGAGCGGCTCGATCTCGTCGGGTTCTCGTTCGGCTCGCACACGATGCAGTATGTCGCAGCCGAGCTGGGCGACCGCGTCGGCACCTCGGTGCTCGTGACCGCCCACATGCTGGGGCCGCTACGGGCAGCGCCCAGCCAGATCCTGGAGCGCTGGCGCGATGTCCAGGACGTCGAAGAGCGCGAGGCCATCCTCAAGCGCAATCTCGGCGCGTTGATGCTTGCGCACGAGGCCAGCATGGACGCCCTCGCCCTTCACATCTATGCGGGCGACGTCGTGCGCGCGCGGATCAGACCGGCGAAGTTCATCAACGACCGGGACTTCTCCATGATCGAACGCCTGCCGTGTCGTGTGGCCGGTATTGCCGGCGCGCTCGATCCCCTCGGCGTGCCGTCGCCCAGCGCACAGGGGGACGAGTTGCTGAAAGCGCGGCCGGACGCGCGTTTTCATCTGGTCGAGAATGCCGGACATTGGGTCGCCTACGAGGCCGCCGACGAGGTCAACCGCGTCTTGCGGGACATGCTCGATACGTAGAGCGAGGGATTGAGACATGGCGACCTTTGTCGTGGCTCATGGCGCCTGGAGCGCGTCGTGGGCCTGGAGGAAGATGCGGCCCCTGATGCAGGCTGCAGGGCATCGGCTGTGCGTGCCCTGTTACACGGGGCTCGGTGCGCGGCGCCATCTGCTCGCACCCGGCATCACGCTCGAAACGCACATTCTGGACGTGGTCGGTGCCATCAAGATGGAGGATCTGCGCGATGTCGTGCTCATCGGCCACAGCTATGGCGGCATGGTGGCCACCGGCGTCGCCGACCGGGTGGGCGGCCGTATCGCCCAGCTCGTCTACCTCGATGCGTTCGTGCCGCGTGATGGCCAAAGCCTGCTCGATCTGCAGCCGCCAGAGGATCGGGCACGCGTCGAGGCGCTGGCGGCGAGCGAGGGCGATGGCTGGCTGATCCCACCTCAGCCCCCGCCGCCCGATACTTCCGCCGCGGACCTCGCCTGGATGGCCCCGCGTCGGTTCTCCCAGCCGATCGAGACCTTTCGTGCGCCTTTGCATCTGGAGCATGGCGCGTTCCCGGGGCTGCGGACCTACATTTTCTGCACGAAGGTGGGAGCAGCCGATGCATTCCGGCAGTTTTCGGTTCGCGCGATGGTCGAACCGGGTTGGCGCTATCTCGAACTCGACGCGTCGCACAACCCGCACATTACCGCGCCGGACCGGCTCATGGCGGTGCTGGAAGGGATCGCAACTGGAGCCTCACCGGGCTGATGGACGTGCTGGCGGCGCTTGCGTGCGGCTGCGAAGCTTTCTATAGGGAGGGCCAAGCGCCCTTCGTCTATCGGTTAGGACGGCAGCCTTTCACGTTGCAAAGGCGGGTTCGATTCCCGCAGGGCGCGCCATTTTATGTCTCACGCGCCGAGGGCGCTCCGACGGGGCGGGCTGTTCGCCCGGCGCCGCTTGGGCGCTCGAACGCTGCGCGTTCGGGCGTTCTCACGCAGGGGGGTATCAGTCAGCCCTTACCACCTGACTTGCGAGGGTAGGCCCAGCAGTCATCCAACGGCACCACAATGAGCCTGCAACTCAATGCGTGAGCCAGCCGACGCCGTAGTAGGCCGGGACGAGGAAGACGATCGACCACACGATCGATGAGATGCCGCTGGCCGCGAGGAACGCACCGCGCGGCATGGCCACGGCGCCGCTGATGGTGGGCACGAGCGGACGCATGGGACCGACGAACTTGGCCAGTACGATACCCAGAATTCCATACTTGTCGAAGAACCGGCTGGCGCTGCTCAGCCATTCAGGATGGCGGTTGAACGGCCACATCCCCGTTAGGCGGTCGCGGTAGCGCCAGCCTATCGCGTAGGAGACGAGATCGCCCAGAAACGAGCCCGCAGCGCCGGCCAGCACCAGCGGCCACAGCGCGCCCCCGCTCGCCCCATGCAGGCCGCCGATCGCCAGAAAAAGCACGCTGGCCGGGATGAAGAACGAGAAGAACACGATCGACTCGGCGAAGCCGAGAACGAACAGCGCGACCTCGATGAAGGTCTCGTGCTCACGCACGAACTGCAGCACTTGGCCGGTCCAGTGCTCAGCTGCCATTGTGAAGATCCCGGCCATGCATTTTGGCGTTCGCTTTCTCCGAGCCGGACGGCTCTGTGTGTGTGTCGCCCCCGACCGCCGCGCGCGCTAGCTCGGCGATCCTGCGGAATATCTGCTGGCGGGCAGTGGTCTTGCGCCACGCCATCGCGATCGTGCGGTGGGCGTTGAGGCCTTGCACGGCCGCGGTCTTGATCAATGGATCTCGCGCCACGACGGTGCGCACGTATAGTTCCGGCAGAAATGTGATGCCGAGACCCGTGGCGACCATCTCGCGCAGCGTGTCGAGGCTCGTGCCCTCGTATTCGTGCCGCAGCCTGGCCCCGACGTCGCGGCTGAGCTGCACTGTCATGTCGTGCAGATGGTAGCCAGGACCCAGCGTCAAGACTTCCGCGCCGGCTAAGTCATCTCGATGCCACACGGCCTTGCCGGCCAGGGGATGATCGCTTGCGACCGCAACCAGGATCGCCTCACGAAACACCGTCTCGACCTCGAAGTCGGCGCCGCGCAGGGGATGGGGTGCGATCACCAGGTCAAACGTGCCTTCGTCGAGGCCGCGCATCAGGCGCTGGGGGACGTCCTCGCGGACATGCATGCGCAGGCGCGGGAACTGTTGATGGAAGGTTGGAAGCATCCGCGAGAGCATGTAGGCGCCCACCGTCGGCGAGGCACCGAGGCGGATGACACCGCTCAGGGTGCCACCATAAGCCTGGGCGACGGCGCGGAGGTCGGTCGCATCGCGCAGCATCCGCCGGGCTATGGAGACGATTTCGACCCCGACCGGCGTGAGGACGACGCGGGAACGGTTGCGCTCCACCAGCTGCGCACCGAGCCGCTCCTCGAGTGCCTTCAACTGCTCGCTCAGCGTCGGCTGGGTCGTGTTCACGCGCTCGGCGGCCCGACGGAAATGGAGCGTGTCTGCGACGGCGACGAGATATTCCAGCTGTCGGAGCGTTGGCATTCGCCGGATGTCTCGTTGTCAGCGCTTCCCGCCTGCTGTCCGGTCGCGGATCGACGGGATGGCCAGGGGAACATCGACGCCTGCGCCATGTAATGGCTTGCGTGTCGAATGTCAGCCCCCGTGAATGGTTTTCTCTTTTCTATTCACAGACGCTAAGCGCCGGATTGCGTTGTCGTGCACTTTTTTCTGCTCCAAGGGGTGCTGTAGAAGCGTGACAACTACCGTATTTATCGGGGAGAGAGATCTGGGGATGCTACAGTCGCAGTCATCGATAAATCCGATGAATTGCGTCCCGATGGAGCCCAGCAGACGGCGACGTGAGAGGAGGTGGAAAGGCGGTAAAGTACTGTAATCGAGGGTAATTTCTGGCCTTCTGTGGGTATTCCGGGGCGTGATCCAATTGCCTCGAAGGCGATCGGAATTGTCGATGGGTGGAGGGCGTGAGTCCGATTGGCTTCTTCGTCGTAAGCGGGGCTTTTGATCGGCGATGCCGAATTATAGTAGGTATAGGTACGGAGGAATATTTCCGATGTTCTCGCGAAGTGGTGCTACGTGTTTTGCGGCTGTGGGTGCAATGGCTTGCTGGCGAAAAGCGCGGCTCGGATTGTCTGATCGGCTCGGGGGAGCGGCAAGGCCAGCCGGGATCTGAACTGGCCGGCAGGGATGAGGCGATATCAGCCCCTGATATCTTCAGGTCGGCTGATTTGTGCCCCTCGCGTGGGTGGGGGCTGTCGGATGTTCACTGTAGACTCGAGGAGAGATTACCCGATGGACTACCTCATGAGCCTTGCCGCCGATCCGGCCGCGTGGGCTGCGCTGTTGATGCTGATCGCGTTGGAGGTGGTCCTGGGCATCGACAACCTCATCTTCATCTCGATTCTCACGAATAAATTGCCCGAGCACCAGCGCGAACGCGGTCGGCGCATCGGCATCGGCCTCGCTCTCGTTTTCCGTCTGGCGCTGCTGGGCACGATCGCCATCATCGTGAAATTGACGCAGTCGATTTTCTCACTGCTGGGACAAGCGTTCTCGTGGCGCGACCTGATCCTCATCGCCGGCGGGTTGTTCCTCGTGTGGAAAGCGACGAAGGAGATCCACCATCGCGTCGATCCCGATCCGGGGCCCGGCTTGTTCGATCGCGGGCGCGCGACGATGACGTTCGGGGCTGCAATGGTCCAGATCGTGCTGCTCGACCTCGTGTTCTCCATCGACAGCATCATAACGGCGGTTGGTCTCACCGAGCACGTGCCTATCATGGTGATCGCGGTCGTGGTGACGGTGCTCGTGATGTTGCTGGCGGCAACGCCGCTGGCGAATTTCATCAACAAGAACCCTACAATCGTGATGCTTGCGCTCGGTTTTCTTCTGACGATCGGCATGGTGCTGATCGCCGAAGGTTTCGGTGCTCATATCCCCAAAGGCTATATCTACGCCGCGATGGCGTTCTCCGTCATGGTCGAGGGGCTCAACATGCTCGATCGGCGCGCAAGGCGACGGCTTGATGAGGGGGGCGACAAAACTACCCCGCCTCCGGCGGGCTGAACGCTTGGTTCGTCCATGCTGGGAGGCCGGGCGAGCCTGCGTTGGTTTGCAGTGGTCGGGGCCGAATTGAGTACCGTTGCACGAACGGCTATACCCCGAGGCGAGCATCCATAAGGACCCCGCCCTCATGAGCGATCGCAACGCCTTAGAAGCCCTCGCCCTGCAGAAATTCGCGATCGGCCAGCCCGTGCCGCGCCGCGAAGATGAAACACTCGTCAGGGGCCGAGGAAAGTACACCGACGACGTCAACCTGCCCGGCCAGGCCTATGCCGCGTTCGTTCGTTCGCAGGTTCCGCATGGCATCATCAAGGACATTGATGCCTCTGCCGCGCGCGCCATGCCCGGTGTGCTGGCTGTCTATGCCGGGGCGGATCTCGCCAGGATGGGTTATGGCGGCATGACCTCGCGCCTGCCGCTCAAGAGCCGCGACGGCACACCCCTCAAGAACCCCGAGCGCGCGATCCTGCCGACCGATAAGGTCCGCTTTGCCGGTGATCCGGTGGTCTGCGTCGTCGCGGCGAGCCAGAGTGAGGCGGAGGAAGCGGCCGAGGCCATCGTGGTCGACATCGAGCAGCTCGATGCGACGCTGGAGCGGCGTGCTGCCGAGAAGAGCCCTGCGCCGCCGGTGTGGGATGCCGTACCGGACAACGTGGCGCTGGATTATCTCTACGGGGACCCAGCCAAAGTCGCCGCAGCATTTGCCGGGGCGGCCCGCATCACGCGGCTGACGATGGAGAATCAGCGCGTCGTCGTGTGCGCGATGGAGCCGCGCTGCTGTGTTGCCGATTTCGACAGGGATACTGGGCGCTTCACCCTTTATGCGCCGACGCAGGGCGTGATGGGCTCGCGTGCCAATGCGGCCAACCTCATGAAGGTGCCGCCGGACAAGATGCGCTTCGTGGCCGTCAACGTCGGCGGCTCGTTCGGCATGAAGGCTGCCGTGTTTCCCGAGTACGTCTGCGCGATGCACGCTGCACGCGAGTTGGGGCGGCCGGTGAAGTGGACCGACACGCGCACCGACAGCTTCACCTCGGATCATCACGGCCGCGCGCAGGAGTTCGACGGTGAGCTGGCGCTCGACAAGGACGGACGCATTCTGGCGTTGCGCATGACGGGTTTTGGCGACGTCGGCGCCTACCTGACGAACTTCGGGCCGCAGCTAGCCTCTTTCAACGTCGTCAAGCACGTAGCCAGCGTCTATCGCACGCCCGCGATGGAACTGTCGGTGAAGTGCGTGTTTACGAACACGGTGCCTGTCACAGCCTATCGAGGCGCGGGGCGCGGGGAGGGCAACTATTACATCGAGCGCCTGATCGACACCGCTGCCCGCGAGATGGGGATCGACCCGGCCGAGATGCGCCGGCGCAATCTGATCAGGCCGGAGGAGATGCCTTTCAAGTCGGTATCCGGCTCGGTCTACGATTGCGGAGATTTCCCAGCGATGCTGGCAAAGGCGCTCGATGCGTCCGATTGGAACGGCTTTGCCGCCCGGGCAAAAGAAAGCGCGGCAAAAGGTTTGCTCCGTGGGCGTGGCATCGGCCAGTTCCTCGAAGCGACCGCTCCGGTCCAGAAGGAGCAGGGGTCGATCCACTTCAAAGCGGATGGAACGATCACGGTGTTGACCGGCACACACGATCACGGCCAGGGCCACACCACGACGTTCACGCAGATCCTTTCGGAGAAGCTCGGCATTCCCTATGACCGCATCAACATCGTGCAAACCGACAGCGACTTGCTGAAGTCGGGCGGGGGCACGGGCGGGTCGAAGTCGCTGATGGCGAGTGGCACGGCACTCGTCGAGGCGAGCCGGCAGGTGATCGAGAAGGCTAGGCTCGCCGCGTCCTTCATCCTGGAGGCGAGCGCCGACGACTTGCAGTTCAAGGCGGGGCGGTTCGCGATCGTCGGCACCGATCGCTCGATCTCGCTGATTGAACTGGCCGCGATGCTCGCAAGTGGGCGCAGCTTGCCGGAGGACTGCCCGGGCTCGCTGGACGTGGACCACATCCACGACTCCGCGCCCGCAACCTTCCCCAACGGCTGTCACGTCGCCGAGGTGGAGATCGACCCGGATACCGGCATCACTCATGTAGCGCGCTACACGATGGTGGGTGACTTCGGCACGCTGGTGAACCCGATGATCGTAGAGGGGCAGCTTCGCGGCGGCGTCGTGCAGGGGCTCGGCCAGTGCCTGCTGGAAGCCGCCCGTTACGACGAAGGCGGCCAGCTCGTGACGGGCTCGTTCATGGACTACGCCGTCCCGCGCGCCGCCGACGTACCCGCGATGAGCTACACCGACCTGCCGGTGCTCACGAAGGCGAACCCCCTGGGGGCCAAGGGCTGCGGGGAGGCAGGTGCGTCAGGCGGCCTGCCAGCGATCATGAACGCCGTCGTCGATGCCCTGGCGCCGTTCGGCATCAGGCACATCGAGATGCCGGCTACGCCCGAGAAGGTCTGGCGGGCGATAAGGGAGGGGATGGCGTGAGGCGCCTGTCCGAGTTGTCGGTTGCTCCGAGCATCGCAACGGCGGGTAGCAAATGTCAGAACCGGAACACTCGTGTGTTGATCGTGCCTCGTCGGCGCTGGGCGCTACAGGACCGGGCGGCTCGGGTGGTGTGGCCGACGCGTTGGCACCGAAGGGCGAGGACTACTTGATCACCGCGCTTTACTGATACCGGATTCGCGGCGTAAACACGCGGGGTCCGCAGCGCCCGTCTATGCAACTTGAGTTGGCGCGGTGCTGAGCGGATCATCCCCGCGTCCTGAAGCGCGCTCCAACCGACGAGACGAGCCGTGATCGAGGAATTCCACCGCATCAAGCGCCTGCCGCCGTATGTCTTCGCCGAGGTCAACCGGCTGAAGGCGGCGGCGCGAACTCGCGGGGCGGACATCATCGATCTCGGGATGGGCAATCCCGATATGGATACGCCCAAGCACATCGTCGACAAGTTGATCGAGACGGTGCAGCGTCCGCGCACGCATCGGTATTCGGCGTCAAAAGGCATCCCGGGTCTGCGCAAGGCCCAGGCGGCCTATTACGCCCGCCGGTTCGGCGTGAAGCTCGATCCCGAGACGCAGGTGGTCGCGACGCTGGGATCCAAAGAGGGCTTCGCCAACATGGCGCAGGCGATCTGCGCGCCGGGCGACGTCGTGTTGTGCCCGTGCCCGACCTATCCGATCCACGAGTTCGGCTTCATCATTTCGGGTGGAGCGATCCGTCATGTCGAGGCCTCCAACGACGACCGCTTCCTCTCGGCCATCTCACGCGCCGTCAAGCACTCGATCCCCAAGCCGATCGCGATGATCCTGTCGTATCCTTCGAACCCGACGGCGATGACGGCCTCGCTCGATTTCTACAGGGAGGCGGTCCAGCTCGCCCGGAAGCTCGATCTCATCATCCTGTCCGATCTGGCTTATTCCGAGCTTTACTTCGACGACAACCCGCCGCCGTCCGTGCTTCAGGTGCCCGGCGCGATCGACATCACCGTGGAGTTCACCTCGCTGTCGAAGACCTACAACATGCCAGGGTGGCGGATGGGCTTCGCGGTCGGCAACGATAGGCTGATCGCGGCGCTGGCGCGGGTGAAGTCCTATCTCGACTATGGTGCCTTCACGCCGATCCAGGTGGCCGCTGCCGCCGCCCTCAACGGTCCGCAGGATTGCGTCGAGGAGATGCGACGGGTCTATAAGAGCCGCCGGGATACGCTGGTAAAAAGCTTTGGGCAGGCGGGGTTCGACGTGCCTCCTCCGCCGGCCAGCATGTTCGCATGGGCACCGATCCCAGAGCCGTTCCGCGCGCTGGGCTCGGTCGAGTTCTCCAAGCTGCTGATCGAGAAGGCGGATGTCGCTGTCTCGCCCGGGACGGGGTTCGGCGAGTACGGCGAGGGCTTCGTGCGGATAGCACTCGTGGAGAATGAGCATCGCATCCGGCAGGCGGCGCGGAACATCAAAAAGTTTCTCTCGCAGGGCACATCGGGTCTGCACAATGTGCTGCCGCCCGATGGAGACACGGGGCGGAAGTCGGCATGAGCGTGCCATCGGCGTCGCTACGCATTGGGATCGCTGGCTTGGGAACGGTCGGCAGTGCCGTTCTAGCGAACCTGCAACACAATGCCGAGCGGTTCCACGCAGTCCTCGGCCGCCGGATCGAGGTGACGGGCGTGAGCGCTCGCTCCCGGACCAAGAAGCGGAACGTCTCACTCGACGGCATTGCGTGGTTCGACGACCCCGTCGAGCTCGCCGCTTCCCCCACGATCGATGCCTTCGTCGAGCTGATCGGCGGGGCGGAGGGGCCAGCGCGTAAAGCTGTCGAAACCGCTCTCGCGGCGGGCAAGCACGTCGTCACTGCCAATAAGGCGCTGCTTGCCTACCATGGCCTATCGCTCGCCAAGATGGCCGAGGCCGAGAATGTCGCCCTGCTGTTCGAGGCATCTGTCGCGGGTGGAATTCCGGTCATCAAGACAGTGCGCGAGGCGTTGATCGGCAACGAGATCCGTCGCGTCTATGGCATTCTCAACGGCACCTGCAATTACATCCTGACCAAGATGCAGGAGGAGGGCGCCTCCTTCGACGCTGCACTCGCCGAGGCTCAGGAGCTGGGCTATGCCGAGGCTGATCCCACGTTCGATATCGGCGGCATGGACGCTGCCCACAAGCTCGCCGTGTTGACGAGCCTTGCGTTCGGCACGCGGGTTGCGATCGAGGAGATCCACTGCGAAGGCATCGAGCACATCCGGCGGGCCGACATCGAGGCAGCCGACGAACTCGGCTATCGGATCAAGCTGCTCGGTGTGGCCCAGCGCATCGATGGCGCAATCGAGGCCCGCGTGAGCCCGGTACTGGTCCCGAAGGACAGCGCGGTCGGCGAGGTCTCCGGCGTGACCAACGCGATCGAGATCGAAGGTGACTACGTCGGGGACCTGCTTCTGGTCGGACCGGGTGCGGGAGCCAAGCCCACAGCCTCCTCCGTCATCTCCGATATCGTGGAAGTGGCACGCGGAGATTGCCTGAAGCCTTTCATCGTACCCGCAGCCAAACTGCGGCCCCACAAGAAGGCGACGCTCGGCGCGCATCGCGGGGCGTACTATGTCCGCCTGCTGGTCCATGACCGGCCCGGAGCCATGGCCTCGATTGCCGGCCGCATGGCCGAGCACGACGTTTCCCTCGAGAGCATCGTGCAGCGGCGGCCTCGCAAATCCGATGCGGCCACTCCGGCGAAGGCGGCGGCAAACAACACGATGCAACTCGTGCTCATTACGCACGACACGGTCGAGGCCTCGATCCGGCGTGCCTTGAAGCTGATCGAGCAGGATGGAAAAATCGCGGGGCGGGCCCAGATGATCAGGATAGAGACGTTGTAATGGGTCGGTGCAGGCCGGGCAGGTCTGGCTGGGTGGGCGAACTTTACCATAATCGTCCACCAATAAGCCCGGCTGGCGTTGGCAGAATGCACGCGTTGGCTTTGAATTTGGGTTTGCATCGATAATGGCTTCGGCCCGGCTGTTCCGGTGGCCGATAGGAGAACATCATGGCGACTGCGAAAAACGGAGGCCTCGAGCGCGTTCTCGTCCTCGAGGTGGCGCGCGTTACCGAGGTTGCGGCGATCGCTGCCGCGCGTTGGCGAGGCAAGGGGCAGAACAAGGCCGCCGACAAGGCTGCTGTGGATGCCATGCGTCAGGAACTCGGGCGCGTCCACATCCGGGGCAAGGTCGTCATCGGTGAGGGCGAGATGGACGAGGCGCCGATGCTCTACATAGGCGAGAAGGTCGGGGTGGGCGACGGCCCGGAGGTCGACATCGCTGTAGATCCCCTGGAAGGCACCACCATCTGCGCCAAGGACATGCCGAATGCGTTGGCGGTTCTCGCCATCTCGGAGGCAGGAGGGATGCTACATGCCCCCGACATCTACATGGACAAGATCGCGATCGGCCCCGGCTATCCCGCCGGCATCATCAGTCTGGATGATACGCCTTCGAAGAATGTCGAACGGCTGGCAAAGGCCAAGGGTGTGCCTGTTTCCGAGATCACGGCATGTGTGCTCGATCGGCCTCGCCACGAGAAGCTGATCGCCGAGCTTCGCTCGCTTGGCGCGGGCGTGCGGTTGATTCCAGACGGTGACATCGCCGGCGTCATCTGGACTACCGACCCGGGCCAGACGGGTGTCGACATCTATCTGGGCTCGGGCGGCGCCCCGGAGGGCGTGCTTGCCGCCGCCGCGCTCAAGTGTATCGGCGGGCAGATCCAGGGCCGTTTGCTGCCGGAAAACGACGAGCAGGTTCGGCGCGTCGTCGAGATGGGCCAGAAGAACCCCAGGCGCATATTCAGCCTGGAGGAAATGGTGTCGGGCGACGTGATCTTCTCGGCGAGCGGTGTGACCGACGGCTCGCTGATGAGTGGGGTGCATTTCCGCGGCGATTTCGCGGAGACCGAGACCGTCGTCATGAGGGCAAAGACGGGCACAGTGCGCCGTATCAAGACGTCGTTTCGAAACATCGGCAGCAAGATGCAGGGCCTGTGAGCAGGCCTGCGAGGCTGCCGAAGAAGAACTGTTTATGGGAATGTAATTTGTTTGAGACCGCCTAACAGGTTGAGTTCATGCAGCATTCACGTTGAAGCTGCGATCATGATCACAACTTGGTGGAGTCGATAGCCACGGTGTTCTGGAGCGAACAAATGAATAGACTTCTGTTGCTTGCCTCTGCTGCTTTGGTAGCGATGGCTACGAGTGCCGGCGCACAGCCATATTACGGTGGTGATGGGTATCGCAGGCCGCCGCCCCGGTATTACGCGCCGCCGCCGCCGCAGTATTATGTGCCACCGCCCCGTCGAGATAGCTACGCGCCGCGGCGAGAGTGGCGTCACGCCCGGGCTTACAACTGGTGTGAGGCCAAGGCGCGCCGGCTTCACCAGTTCGAATATCAAATGCAGCTCGACGGCCGGGTGAGCCGGGATGAGGTGCGGATCGCCAACTCCCTGAGAGCCGACTTGTCCGCAAGCTGCGGCGGCGGGCGTTGGGCACCCAATCGCGGGTGGCACTACCGCTGACGTTCAGCGCCGTATCGCGTTCGACAGCCTTGCACATTGGACCGGTCGTGACCGAAGGGTCACGGCCGGTCGTGCTTTATGCAAGCCCTAACGCAAGATGCCAGTTTCCTACTGTTTTGGAGCCGCATCGGACAGCCAGCCAGCCAGATCCGCAAGAGCCCTTTCGGCCATCGCGCGCTTGCGCCACGGGCTCTTTTCCTTGCCCTTGATACGTTTGCCGGCGCCGTCGTGTGTGGGTGCTTCGACAGGCGGGAACAGGCCGAAGTTGACGTTCATCGGCTGGAACGAGGCATGGCCGCCGGGGAGATGCCCTCCAGTGATGTGGACGAGGAGTGCACCAAGAGCCGTCGTCGTCGGGGGCGGAGCAGGCTTCAAGCCGCGCTTTTCAGCAGCCGAAAATCGTCCGGCGAGCAGGCCGATGGCGGCGCTCTCGACGTAGCCCTCGACGCCGGTGATCTGGCCGGCGAACCGAATTCTCGGATCGAGCTTCAGCCGCAGCAATCCGTCCAGGAGGCGTGGACTGTCGATGAAGGTATTGCGATGGAGCCCGCCCAGGCGTGCAAACTCGGCGTGCTCGAGGCCGGGGATCGTTCGCAGGACACGCACTTGCTCTGCGTGCTTCAGCTTGGTCTGGAAGCCGACCATGTTCCATAGCGTTCCGAGCGCGTTGTCCTGGCGTAACTGGACAACGGCGTAAGGGCGCCGTCCGTTCTCGTGCGGGTTCGAAAGGCCCACCGGTTTCATCGGGCCGAACCGCAGCGTTTCCCGCCCGCGCTCGGCCATCACCTCGATGGGCAGGCAGCCGTTGAAGTAGGGCGTGCTCTCCTCCCACGCCTTGAACGTCGTCTTCTCGCCGGCGAGCAGCGCATCGATGAATGCCTCGTATTGGGGTTTGTCGAGTGCGCAATTGATGTAGTCGGCACCACCGCCGCCGGGGCCGGCCTTGTCGTAGCGCGACTGCCGCCAGGCCTTGCTCTCGTCGATGGAATGGACGTGGATGACGGGTGCGATCGCGTCGAAGAAGGCCAGCGCCTCGCTACCGGTGAGGGTTACGATGGCGCGTGCCAGAGCGTCGGAGGTGAGAGGACCGGTTGCCAGGATGGCGCTGTCCCAGTCGGGCGGCGGCAGCCCGTCGATTTCCTCGCGGCGGATCTCCACCAGCGGATGGGCGGACAACCGCGACGTGATCTCGGCGGAAAAACCGTCGCGGTCCACCGCCAGCGCGCCGCCCGCTGGCAGCTTGTGAAGGTCGGCCGCGGCCATGATAAGCGAGCCGGACCGGCGCATCTCCTCGTGCAGCAATCCGACCGCGTTGGCCTGCCAGTCGTCGGCGCGAAAAGAGTTCGAGCAGACGAGCTCGGCAAGGCCGTCGGTCCGGTGGGCTTCCGTCGCGCGGACCGGCCGCATCTCGTGAAGGATCACGGGCACGCTGTCTGAGGCGAGCTGCCAAGCTGCCTCCGCTCCGGCCAGGCCTCCGCCGACGATATGGACTGGGGTTTGATCGGTCATAGTGTGTGACTACCGGTTGTGCGCGTCATCCTCGATGATGCGCGGCTGCCAAGCGCGGCGTGGGCTTGACGCGGGGGCGGGGCTGGGCAGAAGTGCTGTCGTCCTCGGACACGGTTCAACGTTGTGTGTGTGCGATCGATGAGTTTGCGTACAGGGAAGATCGGCGCCGTCGCCCTCGGCTTGGTGGCAGCAGCCGCAACGCTGTGGCCAGCGCTCGCCCAGAATGCGCTCGCGACGACACCTGTCATCTCGACCACTATGGCGCAAGCCAGCACTTCCGGAGCGCCTCCGGCTCGAGTGACACCCCCGCAGGCCAAGCCGACAGCGCCACCACCGGCCTGCCGTAATACAGCCGATTTCGGCAAGTGGCTTGCGGCATTCCGCGCGGAGGCCGCCGTCCAAGGGATCACGCAGCGAACGATCGCGGTCGCACTCGACGGCATGACCCTCGATGAGGGGATCATCCGCCGGGACCGCGGCCAAGCTTTTTTCGCACAGAGCTTTTTAGATTTTCAGGGCAAGCTCGCAACGCTCAACAGGGTCAACAACGCACGCGCCATGCTGAAGAAGCAGGCGGCTCTGTTCGAGAAGGTCGAAAAGGAGTTCGGGGTGCTCGGCATCGTGCTCACCGGGCTGTGGGCACTCGAGAGCGACTTCGGTGCGGGCATGGGCAAGCTACCAGTTCTGCGCTCACTGACGACCCTCGCCTACGACTGCCGGCGGGGCGAGATGTTCCGGGCGGAGCTGCTCGCGGCGCTGCGTATCATCGACAAGGGCGACCTCAAGCCCGCGGACATGATCGGCTCGTGGGCGGGGGAGCTCGGCCAGGCGCAGTTCCTTCCAACGCACTACGACCGCCACGCCCTCGACTACGATGGCGACGGCCGCCGCGACCTGTTCGGCTCCATTCCCGACATCGTGGCTTCCTCGGCAAACTACATCCGTTCCATCGGCTGGAAGCGGGGTGAGCCGTGGCTGGAAGAGGTGCGCGTGCCTGAGCGACTGCCGTGGGAGCAGGCTGACCTGGCGATCAAGTTGCCGCGGTCGCAGTGGACCAAGTGGGGCGTGACGCGCGCCAACGGCCAACCGCTGCCGGCCGACAATGTGCCCGTCTCACTCCATCTGCTGATGGGACGGAACGGGCCGGCTTTCATCGTATACCGGAATTTCGACGTCTACACCGAGTGGAACCGCTCCTGGAATTACGCGACGACCGCGGCCTATCTGGCCACGAGGATCGGCGGTGCGCCACCCCTGGGGCCGGGACGCGCGCCCGTGCAGGTGCTGGATGCGGCGGCGATAAAGGAGATGCAGCAATTGTTGTCACGCCGGGGTTTCGGGGATGTGGGCGTGGCAGATGGCCGGCTCGGGATCGCGACCCGCACGGCGATCCGTCAGGCGCAGAAGCGCTATGGCCTGCCTGCCGACGCCTATCCGAGCCCGGAGCTCCTGGAGCGTCTCCGCCAGGAGCGCTGAACGACTGCGGTGTGAGCAACTTATCTCTGTCGGCGTGGAGCGGTGAGTGCGCTCGCCTGCATCTTCTGCTGGCTGTCGGCAAAACTGTCGTCCGGTACTGTGCCTGCTCCCTCCTGCGGGAGTGGATTTCGGGCGGCGTTCGAGCCCCGCCGGGAGACAGGCGACATGGCCGGCTGGTTCCTCACACCACGCGACAGCGGGCGATAGCATCATCGAGGGCGCTGTAATCGTCGATCACGACGTCAGGGCAGAGGTCGCGCATGGGGATCTCGGTATAGCCGAACGTGACGCCGATGATGGGCACGCCGGCGGCCCTGGCGGTGGCCACGTCTGTATCGCTGTCGCCGACCATGATCGTATTGGCTGGATCGCCACCGGCGGCACGAATGGTGGCGATGAGATGATCGGGATGGGGCTTGCACACGGCAAAGGTATCCCGGCCGCATACCGCACCGAAATGATCGAGCAGGCCGAGCGTGCTGAGCAATTGCCGGGAAAGCCCCTCGACCTTGTTGGTGCATACCGCCAGTCGCGAGCCGCGCTCGGCCAGCTGTGTCAACTGCCGCTGAATGTGCGGGTAGGGACGGCTATCGACCGCGATGTTGTCGGCGTAGTGCCTGAGGAACGCCTGCCACATAGCGTCGATCTCGCCATCGGGAAGCACCCCGCCATGGTGCGCTAGCCCCTCCACGATCATCCGCCGCGAGCCGAAGCTGATGAACGGTCGCAACACCTCCCCCGGCACAGGGCCGAACCCTGCGCGCGCCAGGACGTGGTTTGCCGCATGGACGAGATCGGGTGCGGTGTCGACGAGAGTGCCGTCCAGGTCGAACACCACGGTGGGCGCGGGCATGGCCGCCTTCTCCAGTTGTTTCTGCTGGTTTGGACGTTTAGGGCCACAGCGCTCGATTGTCATGCCAGCCGCGTCGGCTTAATTGCATAGCGGACAGAGGCGCCCGGCAGGATGCAGGATTTCCCATGAACGCGGACGAGTGGAAGCGGCAGGCGGCGAGGCGGGCCGTGGAGATGGTCAACTCGGGCATGCGGCTTGGGCTGGGCACCGGCAGCACGGCGGCACACTTCGTCGATCTGCTGGCCGAGCGGGTGCACCAAGGGCTCGACGTGATCGCCGTGCCCACATCGGAGGCGACGCGCGCGCAGGCCGAGCGGCTCGGCATTCCGTTGACGACGCTCGATGAGACCCCGCGGCTCGATCTTACTGTGGACGGTGCCGACGAGATCGACGCCGAATTGCGTCTCATCAAGGGGGGCGGCGGGGCGCTGCTGCGGGAGAAGATCGTCGCGGCCGCCTCCGACCGCCTCGTAGTGATCGCGGACAAGTCGAAGGTGGTCGCCCGTCTGGGCCGGTTTCCCCTGCCGATCGAGGTCGTCAGGTTCGGGCTCGCCTCGACGCAATTGCACATCATCGAGCAGGCCAAGGATGCGGGGTGCTTCGGCCGGATCGTACAGCGGATGGAACGGGACGGTTCGCCGTTCGTGACCGACAACTCCAACTTCATCCTCGATTGCGCGTTCGACGAGATCGAGGAGCCGGAGATACTGGCGGATGCTTTGGGCGTGATCCCCGGCGTGGTAGAGCACGGATTGTTCCTCGGGCTTGCCGATCTGGCGATCCTGGGGGGCGAGGGTGGCGTCGAGGAGCTGTGGCCGCCCGAAGACGAATTGTTCTGAACTGTCCGGCCAAGGCCGCCGCGAATAGAGCCCGAACGCCTTCCAGGAAAACCTGTAATGACGCACTATGATTTCGACCTCTTCGTCATTGGCGCCGGTTCCGGCGGCGTGCGGGCGGCCCGGATCGCGGCGACGCATGGCGCCAGGGTGGGCGTCGCCGAGGAATACCGCTACGGCGGCACCTGCGTCATTCGGGGGTGCGTGCCCAAGAAACTTCTCGTCTACGCGAGCCGGTTCCACGACGAGTTCGAGGATGCGGCGGGTTTCGGCTGGAGCGTGGGGCCGGCCTCGTTCGACTGGGCGCGGCTGATTGCCAATAAGGACAAGGAGATCGGCCGTCTCGAAGGGATCTACAAGACCAACCTCGAGAAGGCGGGTGTGGCGACATTCAAGACGCGCGCCGTGCTCGAAGGCCCCCATTCAGTAAAATTGGAAGCCGAGGGGCGGACTGTCACGGCCGACAAGATCCTCATCGCGACGGGCGGCTGGCCGACGCTGGCGGAAGGCGCGCACATCGAGGGGCTCGAGCACGCGATCACATCGAACGAGGCCTTTCACTTGAAGGAGCAGCCGCGCCGCATCGTCATCTACGGCGGTGGCTATATCGCGCTGGAGTTCGCCGGCATATTCGCGGGTCTCGGCAGCGAGGTGTCGGTGGTCTACCGCGGCGAGCGGGTACTGCGCGGCTTCGACGAGGACATCAGGGTGGCGCTGAGCGAGGAATACGCCCGGCGCGGCATAAACCTGCTCACAGGTCGCACGATCTCGCGATTGGAGAAGACCGCTGGCGGCATCGATGTTGCCTTGAGCGACGGCACGATCGTGGCCTGCGACGCGGCAATGTTCGCGACGGGGCGCGCGCCCAACGTGCAGGGGTTAGGATTGGAGAAGGCGGGCGTCGAGATCGGAAAGGACGGCGGCATCAAGGTCGATCGCCAGTCCCGCACGAGCGCGCCGGACATCTATGCGGTGGGCGACGTTACCCACCGCTTCAACCTCACCCCGGTCGCCATCCGTGAAGGCCACGCATTCGCCGATAGCGTGTTCGGCAAACAGGCGTGGCACACCTCGTACGACATGATCCCGACTGCGGTATTCTCCACGCCGGAGATCGGCACGGTGGGGCTGACCGAGGCGCAAGCGCGTGATCCGGCATGGATCGCAGCGCACCATCCCACTCTGGCGGGATTGGGAGGCGAGATCGACATCTACAAGGCTCAGTTCCGGCCGATGAAGGGGACGCTGTCGGGCCGCGCGGAACGGATGCTGATGAAGCTCGTCGTGGATCAGCGCTCCGGGCGGGTGCTGGGATGCCACATCTTGGGGCCGGATGCTGGAGAGATCGTCCAGATGGCCGCCATTGCGATGCGGATGGGGGCGACCAAAGCCGACTTCGATGCGACGATGGCGCTGCATCCCTCCGCGGCGGAGGAACTCGTGACGATGCGCACCAAATGGACGCCTCCGGCGAGCTAGGCCGGCCGGTGTTGCTACGCAGCGCAGCAGGCTGCCGCCAGAACCGCATCTGAAAACGCGAAGATGATGCGGCCCAGTTACAACGGGCCGGCGTTATTCATGGGGGCAAGGCACCTTGGCCACGCAGGGGAATCGCATGAACGATTTCACCCGGCACCGGTGACGAGACTTTCGAGGTAGGCGTCGTCCCAGGCGGCGAGGCGGCGTTTGACGCGCATGGAGTTTTTGTCGGCCTTGGCTCGCATCAGGTTGGCCGCGATGTGCTTGATC
>CAMAYR010000076.1 GCA_945862355.1 Devosia equisanguinis
CGCCAGCGTCGCAGTGCCAGCCGCCGGGGCGTGTCGCCCCCGCGAAGTGCGAAGCCTGCGCGCTTTCGCCCTTCTGCCACCGGCCACCCCGATCCAGCCACTTGCAAAGCAGCCAGCCGAACGGTGCGCAAAGTCACCGATTCAGGACAGAACAAATATTATCCCGCCGCTACCGATAGGTCCGCCAACGTACATCGAGTTGACAGCCCCACTCTCCGCTTTCTCTGGGCAGATAGTAATCAGCCTCGAACGCGCAATTGACCTGTCGAGGCAGGCAGACGTTCACTTGACTGCACAGACAAGGCATCAGCGCCGCGGTGATCCTCGATGTCGCGTCACGGTCTGCGAAGGCGGGCCGCCATCGTCACATCGTGTCGCGTCGCGACGATGCGGATTGACTGGGCTTCAGAGAGGCTACTCGACGAGCAGCAAAGCATCGCGGCTGGCCCGGATGAACTGGGCGCGATGCGAAGCAAATTCCAAAAACTTCCGGCCGCGCATTTCGCGCAGCCGGTATGAAGAATTCCCAGATCGTCGACGCTTGAACGAAGGCGATACTGCCCCTAGTCAGCCTTATTTGACTAAAGGATCGAGGGCGCGCGAAAGGCCACGAAACGAGAACGGCAGAGTCGTTTCCTGGCCTCCGCTTTTCTTGAACATGTACCGCCCGGCGTCCTCCTTGGCGCGCCAGCGCTTCATGAAATCATCTTTCGCAATCGCGGTCGGGAACCAACCGCCGGGAATGCTCCGCGTCCATGCCAGATCGACTGGCTGCTTGTCCTTTTCATCGAGCGCGATGCGAACCAAGCTCGGGAACGCCACGTTGATCGGCAGCACCACGGTGAAGTTCAACGGATCGCCTGCAGCAAGCTTCCCAAAACCAACTGCGCGAACGGCGCTGCTTGCCCCTGAATGATCACGATTTGGACAACCTCACACGTCTTTGGCGCGGCCGGCCGTCCATCGGATGCTCTCGTCGCACCGCCACAGCGCATCAACCAGCAGCCATATGCTGCCGTAGTGAGTTCTGCTCCGTCTTGCGGCGGCTTCGCGGGAGCCGCCGGAGCGGGTGCCGCCACCTGCCGCCCAACCGACGCTCGCGAGCCGGAAGTCTGGGCAAACAACTTCCGGCACGAATACGAGCACGGTCAATGCGACGACAGCTGGGCTGACATACACGTTATTGATCTCCGATGCTTCCCACCGCACCAGCCGCAGCATGACAATTCGCGCACACCGGATCGGCTGCTAAGAGTGATTCGCCCGCGCATCCAGCGATTAGCGCCCTGCGAGGCCAGACGCGCAGCGTCGATCTGAACCTCGCTGTCGTATCGTGCCTCATGATCGCTCGCCAGGCCGCGCCAGTAGCTGACGGCATTGTCCCAAGCAGCGCCCTTCGGCGCGAATTCACGGCCCACGAGGTACTCGAACGTCACATCGTCGGCGGGCACGAAGCCGGTGCGTGCGGAGAACTCGATCGCCATGCTGCAGAGCGTTAGCCGACCCTCAACCCAAAGCGAGTGGATCGCGCTTCCCGTCAACTCCATCGCATAGCCGAGGCCGCCGTTGGCCCCCTTCTGGCCGATCAGCGCAAGAAGCAGATCCTTGGCGTAGACGCCCTTGGAATGGGTGCCGTCGAACGACACGCGCATGGACTTTGGCCTCGATTTCGGCAGTGTCTGCGTCGCCAGCACATGCTCGGCCTCTGAATTGCCGATCCCCCACGCCAACGCACCGACCCCGCCATTGCCGCAGGTATGGCTGTCGCCGCACACCAGCGTCATGCCCGGCAGTACGATACCGGCCTCGGGCGCCACGACGTGTGCAATGCCCTGGCGATCGTCGCCTACATCGAACAAGCGCAGACCATAGTCATTGATGTGCTTGCGCGCGGTCTCGATGGCCTCCGATCCCGTGGAAGCATTGGATTGGCTGCGTGTACGGCCGGGGCTCGTGTCGATCAGATGGTCGACGAGCGAGAACCCGAGATCGGGGCTGGCAACCTTGCGGCCCGCTTTGGCGAAGCCCGGCATAATCCACGACGCCGTCCAGTCGTGGAGAACGAGGCGGTCGATATGGATGAGCTGGCTTTGGCTGTCGAGGTTTGCGATCACATGATCGGACCAGACCTTCTCGAATTAGGTCCGCGCGTTGCTCATGCGCTGCTCCCTCTGGTCCCTGCCTCGCACCAATGCGTCTGCATGCAGCCGCATTCTGCCGGCAAGCGAACCATCCTCGGCAGATCATCGCCCGCGCTGCCGGGCTGAGCCAAGTCATCGCATTGTGGCACGACAGCAGATGTCGCGATAGACCAGCCACGAACAGACCAGCCACGAACAAGGCGCCCACCGCGCGTTCGTGCCGACACGACTCGAGACCTAGATCCAGCCACCTTGTGCCTCGTGATCGCGAGGTCGCGGCTGGATCGCCGAGCCCGACTTCGCTCAATGGCGATGATCATTCCCAGGGCCGTCGTGCATGGCTTCGTGATCACCCATTGCGCCACCCATGTTGCGCGTCATCGTCTCGTGCGCCGCCACCATGCCGCGACGGACGAGGTCGTTTACGTCGGCGGCGTGCTTCTGCAGCGCAGTCACCGTCTCGGCATCTTCCGATGTCTGTGTGACAGAGATACCCTTCGCCGTCGGCTCGAAGCTCGTTTTGATCTTGTCCTTGTTGCGAAAGATGATCTCGAGTTGCGGGCTCTGCATCGGTAGTCGGGGGTTTCGCCCCTCCTCTACACGCTTGATCATGCCGGCTACGTGGCTCACGAGGATCCGCGTCATCTCCGGATCATCAGATTCGGTAAGCGTTCGGATGCCGTTCGGCAAGTTGGTCACCGATCGCTTGATCTTGTCGTTGTTGACGAGCATCTCGTGCAGCTCTTGCATTTCAGTCGCCGAAGCCGAGCCACCTCGCATCCCCATCATTCCATGCCCCATTCCTCGGCCCATTCCAGGCCCCATGCCTGGCCCCATGCCTCGGCCCATGCCCATATGGCCAGGGCCAAATCCGTGTCCCTGCTGCGCCCACACGTAGGTTCCAAGGGCACTAACGCAGACGACGGCCAATACTGCTGCGATCTTCGTCCTGGTGTTCATAATGGCGGTCCCGAATATTGCTGGCTCCCGAAGCTCAGCGGTCTCGCTGCGCGGACCTGGCCCCGGGATTGTGATGCGATTGAAGCCACCTCGGTCTCGAGGAACCTCCGAAGATGGAGGCTCGAGACCGAGGTGAAGTTCGAAGCCGTCAGTGCGACCGGCGCGGCCCCATGCCGTGGCAGCCACCGGCACCGCCCATCATGCCAAAGCGCCTACCGGAACCGGCTGCTGCGAGGCCGGGCAGCGTTTCCCGCGCCTTTGCCTTCTGCGGCTCGTCGAGCGTGGCGAGCAATGCTTCCGCAGCAGCCTTCACCTTCGCCTGCGCCGCCTCGCGCTGTGTCTGCATGGCGGAAAAGTGCTTCTGGCGATCGGCCGGCTGCATATCTCGAACCGCGTCGCGGTCGATGTTCTGCACGTGCTCGCGTCGCTCCGTCGCCGTGGTGGTCACCACCTTGGCATAGGCATCCCAAGCCGACGCCTGCTCGGCCTTGATGCCGAGTTCGGTCTTCAGATCGGAAAGCCTGCCCGCCGGATCACCCATTTGGCCCATCATCGGACGATGCCCCATGCCACCGTGCCCCATCCCCTTCATCATACCGGGGCCCATGCCCATCCGGCCGTGACCAGCCCCGGGCCCCTGCTGAGCGAAGGCATAGGCTCCGAGGAGCCCAACAGCAGCGATACTCGTGATGACGCCAATCGTTTTCGTAGTCTTCGACATTGAATCTCTCCTTCTTGGCCGTGACGGAACGTCCGTCGATGACCAGGAAGGTAGGGCTCACCTGTCACTGAGGTTTGTCGTGGGCACCCGAATTTGTGACAGAGTTTGTCAGAAGCAGGTCCTGACAAATCTCGTGACGAACTTCTTCACCGGAAGCGGCGTCGTATTGATACAAACAGCACTCATGAGCACAGCACCACACATCCTGATCGTGGACGACCATCGCGAGATTCGCGACCTCGTCTCGCGCGCCCTGACGAAAGAAGGCTTTCGCGTGACGGTCGCCGCGGACGGCAAGGCCATGCGCAAGGCTCTCGCCGACGGTCGCTTCGATCTCATCCTTCTCGACCTCATGCTTCCCGGCGACAGCGGCCTGGTCCTGTGCCGGGAGGTTCGTGCCACATCCAGCATTCCGATCATCATGGTGACGGCCAAGGGCGAGGAGATCGACCGCGTCATTGGCCTGGAGCTTGGAGCGGACGACTACTTGCCCAAGCCGTTCGGCACGCGCGAGTTGATCGCCAGGATCAATGCCGTTCTTCGACGAACCCGAGCCACGGGCGAGCAAGGCCGGCCCGAAGTAGCGAAAGCCAAGCGTTACGCCTTCGACAGATGGGTGCTCGATGTCGACGCACGCGAGTTGGTCCGCGAAGACGGCGTCAGTGTCGCGCTGAGCACCGGCGAGTTCGACCTTCTTCTCGTCATGGTGACGCGGCCGCAACGCGTACTCACGCGCGAATCCCTCCTCGATCTCGCGCGCGGCCGGGCCGCGGCAGCGTTCGACCGCAGCATCGACACCCAGGTGAGCCGTCTTCGCAAGAAACTCGAGCTCGACCCTTCCGAGCCGCGCATCATCCAGACGGTATGGGGTGGCGGCTACCGGTTTGCACCGGAGGTGAACGAGAAATGAAGCGCTGGTTGCCACAAACCCTGTTCGGCCAGACGCTGCTGGTGCTGTTGGTCGGCATCGGGTTGGCGCTGGCGGCGGGCGGCTGGATCTATTCCAGCGCGCGGGAGGAAGCCGTGCGAGCCGTCGGTGCATTGGCAGTAGCCGAGCGCATAATCAACGTCTCGCGCCTCGTCGGCGAGGCGCCTTCGAGCTGGCGAACCCGGCTGGCTACCGGATCAAGCGATCCGATGTTCAGGGTCGCCCTCACCGCGCAAAAGCCTTCGACTGGCTCGCAAGCACGAACCAACGAGGCATCGCTCATCATTGCCGACTACATCCGTCAGGCATTGCCAGGCCACGCCGTAGCTATCCAGCTCGCAGACGCGCCTTCTGGATCTGCCACACCCGAGTATCCGTTTCCCGGCCCCGCAAGCGTCCTTGGCGGCGGCGGTCACCCAGGAATGGGACGCGGGCAGATGGGGCACGGTCCGATGATGCGCGGACCTTTGGCGCGAGCCGCTATGTCGTGGCGCGGGCTCGATGCCGCAATCCAGCTCGACGGTGGACAATGGTTGCGGTTCTCGACGTCGCTCCCCGATACCGGTCCAACCATCTCCCCGCGCCTGCTTCTCGCACTGGCCTTCATCACTGCAACGATAGTGTTGCTGACCGCGTGGTCCGTGCGGCGAATGACGGCGCCGCTGAGCCTGTTGTCCGAAGCCGCCACAAGGCTCGGCCGCGATGTTGAAGCGCCTGCCTTGTCGATGTCCGGCAGCCTGGAGATGCGCAGAGCAGCCACCGCATTCAACGAGATGCAGGACAAGTTGCGGCGGCTCATCGAGAACCGCACGATGATGCTCGCAGCCATTTCGCACGATCTCAGAACGCAACTGACACTGTTGCGGCTGCGCGCAGAATCCGTCGACGATAGCGACGAGCGGGAGCGAATGCTGAAAACCATCGCCGAGATGGAAGGAATGCTCGCTGCCACGTTGACATTCGCGCGGGAAGAAGCTCGAGGCGAGGCGAGCCGCCGCGCCGATGTGAGTGCTCTGGTGACCAGCATCATCGACGACATGAACGACGCCGGTCTGTCCGTTGAGCCCGGCCAGATCGAAGCTGGTGTGATCATGGAATGCAAACCGATTGCGTTGCGGCGTGCCCTGGCGAACCTGATCGACAACGCCGTCAAGTATGGAGAGCGGGCCACAGTCTCGCTCTCGAGTGACAGCACCACACTAACCATTGTCGTCGAAGACGAAGGCCCCGGCATTCCAGACGATCATCTGTCGAAAGTGTTACAGCCGTTCTATCGCATCGAAGGCTCGCGCAATCGCGATACCGGCGGGATCGGACTTGGACTGGCCATCGCAAACTCCATCGCCGAGGCGCATGGCGGCTCCCTGAAACTATCCAACCGGCCCGGCAAGGGATTGCGCGCAACCCTCGAGATCGCGCAATAGCTCGATGCTTGCCCCCGAGCCTCAGCAAAATTCTTCATCAGAACCCTAAGTCGCCGCAGCGACCAGAACACCCCGCCGAGCGGGTAGTTGGCCTCGTTCCAGACTGACCGTTCGTCAGCCGAAGACCCTGGGGCCTTTCTGCCCCTGGAGATCGGAGAGCGGATGATGAACGAATTGACGAACCGCTACCGGGTCGATCCACGCATGTACTTCGAGCCCCACGTCGTCGCCGAGGTTTCTGAAAACCGCGAGCACGCCATGACGCGCTGGCTGCGCGATTGGAAAAGTCGATTCGCACGGACAGGCGTAGCGCGCCGGCCGACGAGATAACTTCCGCCTCACCCCGAGCGGGCGACACGCAACGTCCGGCGGCCGACCTCGCCGACGGGTCCTTCCCGCTCCATGAGGCCGCGGCTGACGATCTCGATCGGCCCGCCCGTACGCGCGGTGTCGAGACGGATCAGGTTGTAGCGGGCGAGCGGCTCCTCCTTGTAGGGCCGGCCCATCGACGCCGACGCGATGCCGACGACGTGCATCGTACCGGCCTTCCACGCGCGCTCCGCACGCATGTCGATGTGGTTGTGACCGTGCAGCACGAGATCCGCCCCGTACTCCACCAGCACCTCCTCGAGCCGCGCAGCATCGACGAGCCCACGCCGAGCATCGGCCTGCCCTGGCAGCGGGGGATGATGCACGACGACGAGACGGCGATGGCCACTGGCGGCAAGGCGGGCAAGTGTCTGCCCGAGCGCTTCGAGCTGGGGCTCGCCTATACGTCCGATCGCCATGAACGGCCGCGTCGGGATGGCAGAATTCAAGCCGACGATCGCGAGGTTGCCGAGTATCCGCACATAGGGAAACCCGCCCGGCGCTGCCCGCGCGAGCCTGTCTCCTGCCGCATCGCTGCGCATGTAGGCTCGCCACCGCTCGACGCCGGCATCCCGCCAAAGCCGGCAATAGATGTCGTGATTGCCGGGCACCACGCTGACCCGGTCCGGCGGTCCCAGCGCCTCGAGCCACGCCAGCGCCGCCTTGTGCTCGCCCGGCAGCCCGAGATTGGAGAGATCGCCCGAGACGATGATATGGTCCGGCTCCTGCCGCTCCAGATCCGCCACCAGCGCATCGACCGCGCTGCGCAAATGCACCTTGCGCCGCTTCATCATCCAGTTCGCAAGGCCGAGCGCGCGCTTGATGTTGATATGGCCGGGCCCGAGCCCGGCTAGCGGCGCCAGATGCACGTCCGACAGATGGGCAATGGTGAGCTGCATCTCGTGCTCCGCCGTTGAACGCGGCTCTGTCTCTGGGTGCTTCCGGATTCTATGGAAACGCCGGTAAGGCCCGCAAGCACCCTGAATAGTTGCATTAGAGTCTGATTCACGGCCTCGGCAAAAGCGGCGGCGCTTCCACCTCGACCGGCAAGCTCTTAGCACAATCCTGATTCGGCGCCGCCTCGGACAACAGTTTCACGGCGGTGAACCGGCTTGATCAAACCGCTCCGCCCCCTCATCAATGAGGCGAACGGCAGGACCAGCGATTCGCAATGGCAAATCTCGGCACAACGATCCTCACCAAGTCGCTGCAGCGCTACTGGCGACTGACGCGCAGCCTGACCATGGGCGCGCAAGGCATCGTGCTGGACGCGCAAGGCCGCGTCATGCTGATCCGTCCGACCTACCGAGCCGGCTGGCATTTCCCGGGCGGCGGCGTAGAGCGCAACGAGACGGTGGGAATAGCACTCCAGCGCGAGCTCGAGGAGGAGGCCGGCGTCATTCTCGAAGGCGAGCCGGAGCTATTCTCGATCTACGCGAATTTCCGCGCCTTTCCCTGCGATCACGTTGCGCTGTTCATCGTCCGGCACTGGCGCCGGCCGAAAGTGCCCGCCCCCAACCGCGAGATCATCACCTCCGAGCTGTTCGCCACCGACGCCCTGCCCCCCGATACGATCGGCCCCGTGCGCCGCCGCCTCACCGAGCTTCTCGAAGGCAAGCGCCCCGACGATAGCTGGTAATCGCCGCCCGTGCTGGACCACGCCGGACGTCGCATGCTAAGGCGCCACGCATCCGGCACGTATCCACTCGCGGAGCCTCGCCTGCCATGCCCGAGATCACCGTCCATTCCGTCGAGGCGGAAGATCTGCCCGACGTTCTGGCGCTGCACGCTCGGGCTTTCGGCCCCGGCCGCTTCGCACGCACCGCCTATCGCATCCGCGAGGGCACGCCGGCGATCTCGCGCTTCTGCCTGCTGTCGGAAGTGGGCGACGAGCTGGTCGCACACCTACGATTCACCGAGGTGACCGTCGGCGGCAAGCCGGGCGTGCTGCTGCTGGGACCGCTCGCCGTCGAAACACGCTATCGCGGCCTGGGCTATGCACAGCGCCTCGTCGAGGTCGGGCTCGAGAACGCGAGGAAGGCCGGCATCGCTCTGGTGCTGCTGGTCGGCGACGAGCCCTATTACGGCCGCTTCGGCTTCAAGCGCATTTCCCCTGGCCGCATTCGCCTGCCCGGCCCCGCCGACCCGGCGCGCTGGCTTGCTGCCGAGTTGAGGGAAGGCGCGCTCGCCGAGTACGAGGGCACGGTGGAGGCTGCTGTGGCTGAAGCATAGACCGTACTGTGCATGAGCGCGGATGCGCCAAATCCACCGGTCCATCTCGAGCGCGCGCCCACCCGCTACTTCACCCCGAGCTTCTTCTGCAGGCTCGACGACGAGGTAGTGTACTGGAACAGCAGCTTCTGCTCTGGATGCACGTAGCGGTGCGCCGCCTGCGCCATCAGCGCTGCCTCGTGAAAGCCCGACAGGATCAGCTTGAGCTTGCCCGGATAGGTGTTGATGTCGCCTATCGCGAAGAGCCGCGGCGTCGATGTCTCGAACCGCTCGGTATCGACCGGGATCAGGTTCTCATTGAGGTTGAGCCCCCAGTCCGCCACTGGCCCGAGCTTCATCGTCAACCCGAAGAACGGCAGCATGGCCGTGCAGGCGATCTGCTCCTCGCCGGCCTTGGTCTTCAGGGTCACCGTCTCGAGCATCCCGCCGGCTCCCGACAGAGCTGTCACCTGACCGATGGCGAGCCGCACCTTGTCCTCCGCCACCAAAGCCCGCATCTTCTCGACAGAGTGCGGCGCGGCGCGGAACTCGTCGCGGCGATGCACCAGCGTCATGCTTCTGGCGAGCGGTTGCAGGTTGAGCGTCCAATCGAGCGCGCTGTCGCCACCCCCGACGACGACGACGTCCTTGTCCGTGAACTCGCCCATCCGCCGGACTGCGTAGAACACCGAACGGCCCTCGTAGGCCTCTATGCCGGGTAGCGGCGGCCGCTTCGGCGTGAATGATCCGCCGCCTGCGGCGACGACCACGACCTTGGCGATGAACGTCGTTCCCGCGTCCGTGACGAGCCGGAAACGCCCGTCGGCCTCGGTCGTCAGCGTGTCGACGCGCTGGCTGAAGTGGAAAGCCGGCCCGAACGGCTTGATCTGTTCCATCAGCTTGTCGACGAGCTCCTGGCCCGTGACGATGGGCAGCGCGGGAATATCGTAGATCGGCTTCTCGGGATAAAGTTCGGCGCACTGCCCGCCGGCCCGGTCTAGAATGTCGATCAGGTGACATTTGATGTCGACGAGGCCGAGCTCGAACACCGCGAACAGGCCGACCGGCCCCGCGCCGATGATGACGGCATCGGTCTCGATCGGCGGCTGATTGACATCATCGGCCATGAGCCACGTCTCCAGGGCACGCGTTGCCGGCGGTAGGATCGGTCGCGCACCCCTGTCGAGCAGAGCACGCGCGCCGCATCGACGTGATGCGGGAAATGTCGGCTCGACACGCTCGACCCGACCTACGACGACAACTTCAGAATTGCTTCTCGGGAACCTTGACGACGAGCCCGTCGAGCTCCGCCGTCACCTTGATCTGGCAGGACAGGCGGCTTTCCTCGCGCACATCGAACGCGAAGTCGAGCATGTCCTCCTCCATGTCGCCGGCCTTGCCGGCCTTGCCGGCCTTGGCCGTCCACGCCGGATCGACGTAGACGTGGCACGTGGCGCATGCACAGGCACCGCCGCACTCCGCCTCGATGCCGGCGACGTTATTGAGCTTCGCAGCCTCCATGACCGTGACGCCCGGCTGCGCTTCCACCGTCTGGCTGGTGCCGTCCGACTGAATGAATGTGATATTGGCCATGTTGAGCGGCTGCCCCCGAGTGATCCTGGACCGGCTCAATTAGACAGCTGCCGGCCCGGAGTTCAAGCCGGTAGGCCGACTTGTCGCGCGGGTGAGACCGAGAACCGGGCCCGTCGCACGGTGGACGCGAAGAATATAACGAGGCGTTGTCATCGAGTTGCGGCTCCACCACTCGGCATTCCCGCAACCGCCTTCCGATGATGCAACAAACTTGCGATGCAACACACTTGCAATGCCAATGCCGTAAACCGGCCAAACACCGGATGGATGGTAACACTTCGAGTACGATGATTCCGAGGGGAGCCGCAGGCCCCCGACGCCAGCAGAGGCCGCAGAATAGCCGCATGTCAGCGCCGAATGACGACGAACCGCCGGGAAAAAAGACCCATCGTGGCGTGCTGGCGCGCCGGGAGTTCCTGCGCGGCCTGGGGCTGTCGGCCGCGCTGGTGGCTACTCCCGCGAGCATGGCTGTTGCCCAGCAGTTGACCGCAGCGCCCGCCCCCTCCAAGCGCAGCCCCGCGCTCATCGGTGCGCCGACACCCATCGAAATTTCCGCACGCCAGATTTCCGGCTTCGGCAAGGCAGGCGGAGTCGGCACCACCGGCAGCCGGCTCGAGTTCGCGGGCGGCCTCGTGCTCACCTCGCCCCACCGCGAGTTCGGCGGCTGGTCCGGTCTTGTCTTGTCCGAGGACGGCAAGCGCCTGCTCGCAGTATCCGATCGAGCGGCCTGGATGGCCGCAGAAATCCGCTATGATGCTGGCCGCCCGATCGCACTGGCCAACGCCACAATGGGCGAGATCGCGGGCCTCGGCGGGGTCGGCCTCACACGCAACCGCGACCGCGACGCCGAAAGCCTGGTATTGCTGGACGGCACGCTTTCGCGCGGCACGGTTCTGATAGGCTTCGAGCGCAATCATCGCATCGGCCGTTTCCCTGTGACCGAGCGCGGTCTGGGCGCGCCACTGGGCTACATGCGGATGCCCGCCGACGCGCGCAAGATGAAGTCGAACCGCGGACTGGAGGCCGTAGCCGTCCTGCGCGGCGGGGCTATGCGCGGCGCTGTCGTCGCCTTCGCCGAGGAGTTGCACGACGCGGACCGCAACCACACCGGCTGGATCTGGGCTAGAGGGTTCGGCGGCACGGCCCAGCCGCTCGGCGTTGTGAACAGCGGCGACTTCGCGATCACCGACGCGGCCTCGCTTCCCGATGGCAGCCTGTTGCTGCTCGAACGCCGTTTCCGATGGCTGGAAGGCGTGAAATGCCGGATCCGGCTCATTCGCGCGGGCGACATACGGCCCGGCGCTCTTCTTGACGGCGACGTGCTGCTCGACGCCGACATGACCGCCGAGATCGACAACATGGAGGGCCTCGCCCTTTCGCTAAATGGACGGGGCCAGACCGTCCTGACGCTGCTGTCTGACGACAACTTCAACAATTTCCTGCAACGCACGCTGCTGCTGCAGTTCGTTCTGACAGACACGACGCCGAGCGGCGCCCCACGTCTGTGAGGCGCCGTCGATCGGCCGGAAAAAATGACGGAAGCGAGGAAGAAGGAAGCTGATCAGGCAGCAGCTACGGTGCCGATCTCGGCCTTCTTCTTGACGATGTCGCGCTTCACGCGCCTGCAGCGCAGTGACAGCTCGTCGTTACGGGCTACCAGCAGGAAGCTGTCGAGACCGCCGCGATGCTCCACCGACTTCAGCGCGTGGGCGCTGATACGCAGCTTGAAGCTGCGGCCGAGCGTGTCGCTCATCAGCGTTACATCGCACAGGTTCGGATTGAACACGCGCCGCGTCTTGTTCTCGGCGTGGCTGCGCAGGTTGCCGGACATCGGCCCCTTGCCGGACAGCTCGCAAATCCTGGACATGAAGTCAGCTCCTCGATATATCGCGCCCGCACGCCAGAGCCAGGACGACCGAATGTCCCGCAGTTCGAGGCGCGCAAGGGGAAATGGTTGACGGCCGGATGGCGAAGCCGTCCGGCAGTTCCGGCCTCCTATGCCAGCAGGCCAGCCCCACGTCAAGGATGTCCCACGTCAAGCCAGCCCTATCTCGAGAATATCCCGCGTCAAGGCCGGACGAGCGCCTGAATGCCGGCGACTTCGACCACCTCGGATTGAAGATCGACCACGAATGGTAGATTGACGCCGTCCACTCTCAGGCTCAGCCACGGCGCATCGACGGGCAGTCGCGTCCCCTGGCCCGACCGGCCACGACGCCGCTCAGCCGACCGGAGACGATCGAGCGGCACGAGGCGCTTCGAGAAGAAGGGCGCCGCCGTCGTAATCTCCAGCCGGTCGCCGACGACGCGCATGGCCGTCACGTATCGGCCGGCGAAGACGAGCATAGCTGCCGCCAGCGCCATTGTGCCGCCTGCAAGGGCGAGCATAACCCGAGACCCTTCGTGCGCTCCGAGCCAGCCGAGCCACAGGGCCACGCCCACGCCCACGCCGCTCACGATGGCCAGCAGCACGCGCACCTTCGTCGCCTGCCACCGATTGACGACGAGCGTGCCCGTAGGCGTTTGCGCGCCCGCGACGGCGGCGGCAGCGCTCGCCAGCACCGCGACGCCCAACTGAGCCGCCTTGCGCTCTGCAACCGACGTCTTCACGCGCTGCGCCCGGTCGATGACGATGGGAATGCTGCGCCGTTCATCGGGATGCTTCAATACCACCGCCAGCAGCGGGCTCTTGTCCTGGCGTTCCTGCAGCCGCCCCCAATCCTCGATCCCGACGCCCGAGAACTCCGCGAGTGGGGAGGTCCAGCTTCGTCTTCCCAGAAGCCCCCATTCGACGACATCGACATCGGTTCGGGTGATGCGCACCCGCGCGGATTTCGCCAGCCGCAGGATCATGGGGCCCAGCCAGCGGCCGTGGCCCAGCACCACGAACACCGCCAGCGCGACCATCAGCGCCGCGCGGAACAGCCAATTCGGATCGCCGGCCCAAGGCTTCATGGGCTCCGCCATGCCGATCAGGCCCGCCGGCACGGCGATGGCCCAGAACACCGACATAATGAGCAGCGCCACACGCTGGGCCGGTTCCACCGCGAGTTTGAACTCGACGGGAAGCCGCTTCATGGGCACGTCCAGCGGGAAGGGATGGGGCACCTCGTCGAACACACTCAAGCGGCGTCTCCCGGTTTCGCTTCGGCCCGCAGCCACTTTCGCGATGAACGCCCTATGCCGCAATGGCCCATGCCGCAATGGCTTTGCGCCGCCGCCCCCCTTGGCTATAAGGCGGCCAGCTCAAATCACTCTTTCCAGGCAGACCGGCTTCCATGGCCAAACCACCCGCCAGCAACCGACCCGAGGCGCGCGCACCGCGCGGCTTCCAGGACATCGACCCCGCCCGCATCCGCTCCGAGGCGCGGATGCTCGCGACAATCCGCGAGGTGTACGAATCCTACGGCTTCGAGCCGCTGGAGACGCCGGCCATCGAGTACACCGACGCGCTCGGCAAGTTCCTGCCCGACCAGGACCGCCCGAACGAGGGCGTGTTCTCGTTCCAGGACGAAGACGAGCAGTGGCTGTCCCTGCGCTACGACCTGACCGCGCCCCTCGCCCGTTATGTGGCGCAGGGTCTGAAATCGCAGTCGCTGTCGTTGCCCTACCGGCGCTATGCGGTGGGGCCGGTCTGGCGCAACGAGAAGCCCGGCCCCGGCCGCTTCCGCCAGTTCACCCAGTTCGACGCAGACACCGTCGGCACCGACAACATCGCCGCCGACGCCGAGATATGTATGCTCGCAGCCGATACGCTGGAGCGGTTGGGTGTTAAGCGCGGCGAGTACGTGGTGAAGGTCAATAACCGCAAGCTGCTTGATGGAGTGATGCAATCAATCGGGCTTGGTGGAGCAGAAAACGCTTCACGACGCCTCACAGTACTGCGTGCGCTCGATAAGCTCGATAAATTCGGCGTCGAGGGAGTGCGACTTCTCTTGGGCCGCGGTCGCAAAGATGAAAGCGGCGACTTCACACCAGGAGCGGGCTTGAGCGATGAGCAGATTTCCAAGCTAGAGCTTCTTTACGGGCACCAAAAAACCCGCATGCAAGACTTTTTTGTATTGGAGCGAGAGCGCGACGCTGCCTCCGAAGACGATGTGGTTTTCGAGAGCACAAATCCGAGCCCCATGCGCAATATTGTCGCCAACCCGCGTTTCTTGGACGTCTATGAACAGCGGTTCTCAGATAGCCCTTTGGCAGTCGAAGGCATAGGTGAGCTTAGGCAAATTTCGAACCTCGTCAGGGCGGCAGGTTATGGAACGAGACGCATTAAGATAGACGTCTCAGTCGTCCGCGGCCTCGAATACTACACCGGCCCCGTGTTCGAGGCCGAGCTGACCTTCGAGGTCAAGGACGAGGACGGCAACACCGTGCGCTTCGGCTCTGTCGGTGGTGGCGGGCGCTACGACGGTCTCGTCGAACGCTTCACCGGCACCAAGGTTCCCGCCACCGGCTTCTCGATCGGCGTGTCGCGCCTCGCCTCGGCATTGTCTTTGTTGGCCTCAGGCTCGCAAGCGAGCTACGGCGGCGATGGCCCCGTCGTCGTGCTCGTGATGGATAAGGCCGATCTGCCGCGCTTCCAGCGTCTGGCGCAGACGTTGCGAAAGGCCGGCATTCGCGCCGAGATGTACCTCGGCACCGCCGGCATGAAGGCGCAGATGAAATACGCCGACCGCCGCCGCGCGCCGTGCGTCGTCATCCAGGGCTCCGACGAGGCCGACAAGGGCGAGGTGCAGATCAAGGACCTGATCGAGGGCGCCAAGGCCGCAGAAGCGATCACCGACAACAAGGAATGGAAAGCCGCCCGCCCCGCCCAGTTCTCGGTGCCCGAGACCGAGATGGTCGAGGCGGTTCGGCGTGTGGTTTCAAGGCATTCTTCGTAGGTCGGGTCAGCAGCGCCCTGCGCTGCGTAACCCGGCGATTTCACCTCGCGCGTTGAGTAGAAGTCGGGTCGCGCTCGGTAGTGCCGAGCCAGCCCAACCTACGAAGATCGGAACCATGACAGCCGAGACGGCACGAGATTTCGAGGCGCTGGAGCGTCAGGCGGCACTGATCATGTCGGTGCTGATCGGCGCAGGTTGCGAGGCCGTGGCGCCCGCGATTCTGCAGCCCGCCGACGTCTTTCTCGACGTCGTCGGCGAGGACCTGCGCGCACGTACCTACGTGTTCAACGACCCCGAAGGCCACGAGCTCTGCCTGCGACCTGACCTGACCGTTCCCGCGTGCCGGCTCTACCTCCAACGCCACCCCGATGCCGGGATCGCCGCCCGCTACTGCTACAATGGCTCTGTTTTCCGCTTTCAGCCTACAGGTGCCGACGCCGCCCGCCCCAACGAGTTCCGTCAGGCCGGTTTCGAGTTGATCGGCGAGACCGACGCGGAGGCCGCCGAAACCGAGGCGCTGGTGCTCGTGGCCAAGGCGATCGCCGCTGCCGGCAGCTTCCCCTATCGCATACGGATGGGCGACCTCGGGCTGTTCAAGGCGCTGCTCGCCGATCTCGAGATGCCCGAGCGCGGCCGTCAACGCCTGCGCGCCCAATTCTGGCGGCCAGAAGCCTTCCGCGCGGCGCTCGCCCGCCTCACCGCCGTCTCGCCGGGCTCGCTCGCGGGCCTGCCCGCAGATCTCATGGGTGCACTCGATCCGGCCGATCCTGCCGCCGCAGAAGCACTGGTCGCGCGCTATCTCCAGTCCGCCGGCATCGCCCCCATCGGCGCCCGCTCGCTCGGTGAGATCACGGCCGGGCTACTCGCGGCGGTGGAAGATTCGCACGCAGAGCCGATCCCCGCCGCCAGCGCCGCCGCAATCGAGAGCTACCTCAAGATCGCCGGCCCCGCGCCTGCCGCCCGCGCCGCCCTCGAGCGGAGCATCGCCCCGGCAGGCCCCCGCTCGGCAGCAGCCGTCGCCGCCTTCGCCCGCCGCCTCGACCTGCTCGCTGCCGCCGGCATCGACACGGGCGCGCTGGCCTTCTCCGCCGAGTTCGGCCGCACGCTGGAATACTACACGGGCTTCGTGTTCGACGTCGTCGCCCCGGGGCTCGGCGAGCGCACCCCGATCGCCGGTGGCGGCCGCTACGACAACCTGCTGCGCGCCGTCGGCGCCACTAGCGATGTCCCAGCCGTCGGCTCCGCGATCCATACCGAACGGCTGCTCAGCGTCGTCCATGGAGCCGCCCGATGAGCGATACGCTTCTCGTCCCGCTTCCCGGCACCCGCCCCGGCAAGCTGCTCCTCGCGATCCCCTCCAAGGGCCGCCTGATGGAGGATACGGTCGCGGCGCTTGCCCGCGCTGGCTTTCCCCTGCGCCAGTCTGCCAACGAGCGCGGCTATCGTCGCGAGATCGAGGGCGAGGACGACATCGACGTCATATTCGTGTCCGCCTCAGAGATCGCCGCGCAATTGAAGGCAGGCCGCATCCATCTGGGCGTCACCGGCGAGGACCTGATCCGTGAGGAGATCCTCTCACCCGAGGAACGGGTGGACCTCGCCGTCAAGCTCGGCTTCGGCCATGCCGACGTCGTCGTCGCCGTGCCGCAGTGCTGGCTCGACGTGGCCTCGATGGCCAACCTCGCCGAGATGGCGCGCACGTTCCGCCGCCAGCACAGCCGCCGCCTGCGCGTCGCAACGAAGTACATGAACCTGACGCGCACGTTCTTTCGCGAGAAGGGCGTCACCGACTACCTTATCGTGGAGAGCCTGGGGGCAACCGAGGGCACGCCCGCCTCCGGCACGGCCGACCTGATCGTCGACATCACCTCGACCGGCTCGACGCTGCGCGCCAACGGACTGCGGATACTGACGGACGGCGTGATCCTGAAATCGGAGGCGAACCTCGTCGCCTCGCGCGCGGCATCCCGGACCCAAGCCGCACGACTTGCCGAGGCTCGGATCGTCGCAGGGCTAGCCCAGGCAACCCGCGAGTTGAAATCATAGCGAAGCGGCCCGTTGCCTAAAGCGCCTTCACCACCTTGACCCGTCGTCCGACAACCAGGCGCCGCATCAGCAGCAACAGCACCAGCAGCCCCGCCGCAATACCGCCGAGGCCCAACGGATGCTTGTCGACCAGAAGCATCGGACTTATGCGGCCGTCGAGAACCATCAGGAAGTCGTCCTTGAGCAGCTTGACGTCGAGCCCCTGATCGCCGCGCAGCATCATCGACACTGCCGCGAGCTGGTCACGGCTCGCGATGATCCCGTCACGGACGCGGGCGGGCGCCAGCACCTGCATCCGTGCCGGAGCGGCTGCAACCGCTTTCATGACCCGCTCGCGCGCCTGCGGCTCGAGCCCGCCAAGATAGCTCGCCAGCGTTTGCAGCTCCTCCTCGGAAAGTGCGCGTGCGAGCGACTTGAGCTCCCGGTCATTCAGCTCGAGCAGCGTATCGCGAGCGGTGCGGGGAATGCCAGCCAGCCGCATAGTCGCCACGCGATCCTCGAAAGCCAGGATACGCTTGAGCTGGCCGCCGGTGATCTCGCCGGCCACAATGCGATTGTGCAGTCCAAGCTCGATCACCTGCGGCAGAGCGCTGCCCGCGATCGCCGACCACTGCAGTCCCTTGTCGAGCGAAAGCAACTCGCGCGCGATCTCCATGCCCTGCGGCGAGAAGCGCGTCACCGCTTGCGAGAGTGTTCCGTCCTGCAGCCGCCTGATGATGCCCGCCTCGCCTTCCGCTACAAGAACCAGCGCCACCACCTCGTCGAGCCGGGCCAGGTCGGCCGGCTTCAGCGTGTCGACGAAGCCGCGGAACCCCTCGTTGCGCTCCGTCAGCTCGATCACCTTCTGGTGGCCGCGGCGGAAGTCCCGCCAGATCTCGATCACGCGATCGGCCGTTGCCGCGGAGATCTCACGCGTATGCTCGTTGATCTGCTCGGAGATGGCCTTGGCGAGCTCCCCACGCACCGTTTCCTTGGTGGTCTTGGACTTCATCTCAGTGGCCACGATCGGCAGCACGCCGTTGCGGAACTCCCAGATGTCCTTGGCGATCAGCACCGCACCGATGCCTCCGGCAAGCATGCCGACCAGCCGCCCGAGAATGGAGCCCACGACGCGCTGGCCGATCCGGCTCGCGATGTTGGCCAGTTGGCGGCGCACCACCAGGATGACAGCGCCGGCAAGTCCGCCACTTCCCTCGGCCAGCACCGATCCGGCACCGATCGTAGCGCTGGCCTTTGCCGGATCGAGCTGGAACTCGCGCCTCGCGTCGTCGGCCACCACCCTGGCCACCGTGCTGCCGAAGCGCGGCCCCAGAAACGCCTTTAGGCATTCGAGCGCCGGCTCGGCCGCATCGGATGCCGCCAGCAGGATGACGCTGCCGACATTGCGCGCCACACCTGCGGTCATTGCCTCCAGACCGCTCTTGACCGCGTCTGAGCGGAACACGCGCTCGGCGACCGAGTTGGCGAGCTCCGAAGCCTTGTCCTTGTTGAACAACGAGCGGCTGCGCTCCCACAGTGAGGTCTCGTTCGCCACCTCCTCGACCGCCAGATCGATGCGCTTGTCCAGGATCTCCTCGAAGCCGCCCTTGCGCCACTCGTCTGCGACGGCGCCGGCATAGTCCACCTTGGTCAAGGCTTCCTTCAGCAGCCGCTGCGTCAGCTTGTCGATGGCCTCCCGGAAGCTCGCCTCGTCGCGTGACTGGCAGGCCTCGTACTCGGCCTTTGTCATCTGCCGCGCGGAGACAGGGCCCGCGATGCCTTGCAGCAACATCGCAGCGATGGTCACGGCCGCCACAGCGCTGCGGGCAGCACGCCCGACTCCGCTTTGCAAGGAAACGGACCTGACCATCACTCGACTGGCCTCCAAAGGACTGGACGTACTGATCTGGATCGGGACGACCCGGCCTCTGGTCGCACCACGGCTCTCACAGGTGAGCTACGATGCGTCCTGGCCAGCCCGATGATGCAAGACTGCCGACCTGCTGTGCGGCAACCGCTACTCGGCAAGAAAGAGCCAGACCTGTGCCTGCCTAGCCCTAACCTGTGCCTGATCTATGACGGCTCATCGACAACAGCGATAGCAATTATACCCGAACAGTGGAATTGCCAGTGCCGACGTTTCCGCCACTGCCTGCCTCTCTTCATCATTGCTCGCGGCGAACGATGGTTACGATCGGTTTACCGGTCGTCACTAGTGTTCCGGTTCTGACATTTGCTGCCCGTTGCAGCGGGGCTCGGAGCAAATGTCAGAACCATGAGGAATACTGGCAACTCTATGTTTCTAGGGTAGCTTTTGACCCTGACGTCTGGTTTCGAGACCATCCGTGCGCGAGGACCAAACGCCAGATGCGCTACACCAGGGTCGAGTTCATCGAGATCCGCACCGGCCATGCAGCGGGGATGGATCAGAGTTGTCAGTGATGCGTCCAGCCACGTTTGCCATGCCCAAATCGGGACGCTGTACCCCGTTCATCGACGCCCGGACGGTCGCGTACTTGCCACAATAATGAATTGGAAGGGCCGCCCCGGCGCGCGACAGCGCCAGGCCCGAGGATCGAACTGGAGCCACGCCCGCAGCCGCAACAGATCGCCGCACATCGTTAACCAAGCCGCTCGGTTGGGTTTGGCGACCTGATCCGCAAGATTAAGTTGCTCCGTTGGCTGGCAGGCCAATATAAGCAGCCCATCAATAGGTTCTCACTCAGTGCCAACAATGCGCATGAACGCTCACGTGTATGTCGACTTCGACGGCACGATCATGCAATGCGACACCACCGACTTCCTGCTCGAGCGCTTCGCCATGCCCGCATGGCACGCAGTCGAGGAGGAGTGGGCGGCCGGCCGTATCGGCTCGCGCGAATGCATGGCGCGGCAGGTCGCCATGTTGCGCGCGGCGCCCGAGGAGTTCGATGCGGCCGTCTCCGGTCTGCCGATCGACCCCGGCTTCGCAACCTTCCTGGACGAATGCGATGCGCATGGGCTCGGCGTCACGATCGTGTCGGACGGCCTCGACCGGGTGATCGCCTCGACCTTGCTCCGCCACGGACTTGATGTCGGTTACTTTGCGAACCATCTGGTCTACGACGGGGCTGATCGCTGGCATCTCGAGTTTCCGAACGCCCGGCCGGCCTGCGCTGCCGGCTCCGGCCACTGCAAGTGCGCCCGAACCGAGGCACACGCAGACGACCTTGTGATCGTGATCGGCGACGGCCGGTCCGATTTCTGCATTGCCGGACGCGCGGATCTCGTCCTGGCGAAATCCAAGCTGATCGAGGAATGCCGGGCCGCTGGCCTTCCTCATGTTCCTTTCCG
>CAMAYR010000077.1 GCA_945862355.1 Devosia equisanguinis
GATCAACAAGTACCTCGGCTCCGGCTACAAGGTTCTTGCTTCATTCGGCCACGTCAGCGACTTGCCCGCCAAGGATGGCTCGGTCGAGCCCGACAACGACTTCGCCATGAAGTGGGAGGAGGACGGCAAGTCCGCCAAGATCATGCGCGAGATCGCGGAGGCCGTTAAGGGCGCCGACAAGCTGATCCTGGCCACCGACCCTGATCGCGAGGGCGAGGCGATCTCCTGGCATATCATGCGCCTGCTGGAGAAGAAGAAGGTCATCAGGAAGGGCACGACCGTCGAGCGCGTCGCCTTCAACGCCGTGACCAAGCAGGCCGTCATAGAGGCACTGAAGAAGCCACGCGCGATCGACGAGCCGCTGGTCTCCGCCTACCTCGCCCGCCGCGCGCTCGACTATCTCGTCGGCTTCACGTTGTCGCCCGTGCTGTGGCGCAAGCTGCCCGGGGCGCGCTCCGCTGGCCGTGTGCAATCCGTTGCCCTGCGTCTCGTCTGCGATCGCGAGGCGGAGATCGAGGCGTTCCGGACCGACGAGTACTGGACGATCGAAGCGCTGCTGTCGACCGCGCGCAACGAGGATTTCAAGGCCCGCCTAACCGCGGTCGCCGGCGTGTCGATCAAGCGTCTCGACATCAAGGACGAGGCGACCGCGCTGGCGATCAAGGCCGCCATCGAGAAGGGCGAGTTCCGCATCACCTCGGTCGAGAAGAAGCCGGTCCGGCGCAACCCCTGGCCACCGTTCATGACGTCCACCCTGCAGATGGACGCCTCGCGCAAACTCGGTTTCTCCGCAAAGAAGACGATGCAGGTCGCCCAGCGACTCTACGAGGGCGTCGAGCTCGGCGGCGAGACCGTGGGCCTCATCACCTACATGCGGACGGACGGCGTCACGATCATCCCCGAGGCGATCGGCTCCATTCGCGGCTCGATCGAGACCGACTTCGGCAAGCGATACGTCGCCCCATTCGTGCGCGAGTACAAGACCAAGGCCAAGAACGCGCAAGAAGCCCACGAGGCGATCCGGCCGACCGACGTGCGCCGCAAGCCCGAGGAAGTATCCCGCTATCTGGAGCGCGACCAGGCCCGGCTCTACGAGCTGATCTGGAAGCGCACCGTGGCGAGCCAGATGGCCTCCGCCGAGGTCGAGCAGACCACTGCCGAGATCGCGGTCACCGGCCGCGACGGCAAGGCCTATGGCCTGCGCGCGACGGGCTCGGTCGTCATGTTCGACGGCTTCCTAAAGCTCTACGAGGAAGGCCGCGACGACCGCGTCCGCGTCATCGACAAGGGCAAGGAAGACGCCGCCGAGGACGACGAGGATCAGCGCCGCCTGCCGCAACTCGCCCAGGGCGACAACCTGCGGGACAAGGGCATCGAGGCCGAGCAGCACTTCACGCAGCCGCCGCCGCGCTATACCGAGGCCACTCTGGTCAAGCGCATGGAAGAGCTCGGCATCGGTCGTCCCTCGACCTACGCCTCGACGCTGGCCACGCTCGAGGATCGCGGCTACGTCAAGATCGACAAGAAGCGGCTACTGCCCGAGGACAAGGGCCGTCTCGTCATCGCGTTCCTGTCGAGCTACTTCAAGCGCTACGTCGAGTACGACTTCACCGCCGATCTCGAAGAGAAGCTCGACCTCATCTCGGACGACAAGCTCGAGTACAAGCAGGTTCTGCGCGATTTCTGGCGCGACTTCGCAGCGGCGATCGCCGACATCAAGGATCTGCGCGTCGGCGAGGTGCTGGAAGCGCTGAACGAGCTGCTCGGTCCGCACATCTTCCCCGACAAGGGCGACGGCTCCGATCCCCGGCTGTGCCCGAAGTGCAGCGCTGGCCGTCTGTCGATGAAGATCTCCGGCAAGTTCGGCGCCTTCATCGGCTGCTCGAACTATCCCGACTGCCGCTACACCCGCCAGTTCAGCGACGCGGGCGGCGAGGGCTCGGAAGCGGCCGTCGCGGATGGCCGCGTGCTTGGCCAGGACCCCGTCACCGGCCTTGACGTCGTGATCAAATCCGGCCGGTTCGGCCCCTATCTACAGTTGGGCGAAGCTGGCAAGGACGAGAAGCCGAAACGATCCGGCATTCCCAAAGGCCTCGCCCTCGACGACATCGACCTGGAACTGGCCTTGAAGCTGCTGCGGCTGCCCCGCGAGGTCGGCTTGCACCCCGAGTCCAGTGAGATGATCACCGCCTCGCTCGGCCAGTATGGACCTTATATTAAGCATAAGGGCACCTACGTGAACCTGACCCAGTGGCAAGATCTGTTCACGATCGGCGTCAACCACGCCGTCAGCATGATCGCCGACAAGCTCGCCGGCAAGGGCGGCGGTCGCTTCCAGCGGGCAGCCCCCACCGTGCTCAAGGAGCTGGGCGACCATCCCGGCGGCGGCAAGGTACAGGTGCTGGAAGGCAAATACGGCCCCTACGTCGCCCACAACAAGGTCTATGCGACACTGCCCAAGGGGAAAGAGCCCACAGCCTTGACGATGGACGAGGCCGTGGGGCTCATCGCCGAACGCATCGCCAAGGGCGGCGGCAAGGCCAAGGCACGCGGCGGGGCCCGCAAGTCCGCCACCAAGTCCGACAGCACCAAAAAGCCGGCTGCAAAGAAACCAGCAGCGAAGAAGACCGCCAGTAAAAAGAAAGTGGCCGAGGCAGCCGACGGCTGATCAGTCCTCACGGCTGGCCCGTGCCGGCTCTACGCGAGATTTCAACGGCAGCGCCCTGCGCCCCTGCACGCCGCGGAACCGCGGCCACTGCTGTCTACCGCTGGACAATGCTGGACAATGCTCTGGCCTGCGGCCCATTATCTGCACAAAGCCAGAATGGATGGGAGGGAGCCGGGTGATGCGGGGCAAATCATATCTTTGGTCCACGTGCTTGATCACAGCACTGCTCGGAGGATCCATCACCAGCGCCAGCCACGTGGCTGCTCAGGACTATCCCACGCGCCCGATCCGTCTGGTCGTGCCGTTTCCTGCCGGGGGCGGTGTCGATCTGGTGGCGCGTGTGCTGGCGAAGAGTGTCATCGACCAGACGGGCTGGAACATTGTCGTCGACAACCGCCAGGGGGTCGGCGGCGCGCTCGGCGTCGAAATCGTCGCCCGATCAGCTCCCGATGGCTACACGATGGTACTGGGGCAAACGAGCAATCTGGCGCTGGCGCCGGCCCTCCTTCCGAAACTGGGCTATGATCCCCAGAAGGACCTCCAGCCAGTCTCCCTCGTGTCGTCCGGCCCCCTGATCCTCATCACGCCCAAGGGCTCGCGGTTCAAATCGATGGCCGACGTCATAGCTATCGCGAAAGCCGAGCCCGGCAAGGTGCTGATCGGCTCGCCGGGCAACGGCACACTCGGCCACCTCGCGGGCGAGCTCATCAAGCAGACCGTCGGAATCCAACTGGAGCACGTGCCCTACCGCGGAGCCGCACAAGGCGTACTCGACGTACTCGGGGGGCGCCTCGAGCTGTTCATTCCAACTGTGCCCGCCGCCCTCACCCACATCAGATCGGGTCGCCTTCAAGCCATTGCCACGCTGTCGCGCCAGCGCCACGCCGATCTTCCAGACACCCCGAGCATCGCGGAGGCGGCGTTGGGTGACCTGGAGGCCATAAACTGGTCGGGAGTGCTCGTGCCAGCCGGGACGCCCAAACCCGCAGTCGCCGCGCTGAGCCGGGCGGTCTCGCGCGCGTTGACCAATCCCGAGGTGCGCTCCAAATTCGCGGCCGAAGGCGTGAGCCCGCAGGCGAGCTCTCCGCAGGAATTCGCGGCCCTGATCGGCCAAGAGATCGCGCGATGGGGCAAGGTCGTGAAGGCCAGCGGTATCAAGATGCAGTAATTGCACGCACGGGCATTGGAGACGCTTGCCATGAATCCCACGCCGTCCAAGCGGCCACCGCTCACGATCGGCGCGCAAGGCTATTTCTTCGTCGGCGGGCGCTACGCGGATACTGCCTCGGGCCGCACCATGACCGGCCAGATGTACGTCGAGTACCAGATCCCCCATGAGGTCAGCGCCCCGTGCCCGATCGTCATGATCCACGGCGGCGGTCAGACCGGCACCAACTTCACCGGCACGCCAGACGGCCGCGAAGGCTGGGCGCAACATTTCCTGCGCCGTGGCTGGCCGGTCTACGTGGTCGACACGGTCGGCCGCGGCCGCTCGACGGGCAACGCAGCGACCTACGGCGAGATGCGCGCGCCCAATCTCGATATGGCTCTGGACCGCTTCGTCGCGCCCGCCCGCGCAATGCTCTGGCCACAGGCCGGCCGCCACACGCAATTCCCCGGCGAGGCCTGCCCGGGCGCACCCGTGTTCGACGAGTTCTTCGCCTCGCAGGTGACCTCGATCGCGGATTACACGATGCAGCAGGCGCTCAACGCCGAGGCCGGCGCCGCGCTAATGGATCGCATCGGCCCGGCTGTCCTGCTGACCCACTCGCAGGCCGGTAACTTCGGCTGGCTGATCGCCGATCGCCGACCACGGCTGGTCGGGGCCATCGTCGCCGTGGAGCCGAACGGTCCGCCCGTTCACGACGTCGAGTTCCTCGGCGCGCCCGATTGGTTCAGGGACAATCCCGCCGTCAAGGAAGGCGGGCTGTGCCATCTGCCGCTGACCTACGATCCGCCGTTGGCGCCGGGCGAGCAACTTGCCGTCGTCTGTGAAAAGGAGCCGCAAGGCCCCGGCATGGTACGCTGCTGGCGGCAGGCCGAGCCCGCCCGCCGTCTCGCCAATCTGGCTGGCATTCCCGTCGTGATCGTGCAGGGCGAGGCCTCTTATCACGCCCCTTACGACCACTGCACATCGCAATGGCTGACCGCGGCGGGCGTCGAGAACACGTTCATACGCCTCGTCGACGTGGGGCTCCGCGGCAACGGCCACATGATGATGATCGAGAGCAACAACGAGGCGATCGCCGGCGTCATCATGGCGTGGCTGGATAACACCCTGCCGAGCCGCAACTGACGGTCTGGCGATGACGGCTGGCGATGACGGCTGGCGATGATGCGGCGACACGCGCGGCCAATGCACACGGCGCAGGCCAGCGGTCGCCGACTTCCCAATCCTACTTCCCGATACCGGGTACTACTGCCGGCTGCCTGCCTTGGCTCGACCGATGGCCACGCGGCTCTCGCTCTCGCCGGGCGCGCCGAAGTGCTCGAAATAGCGCGGGTCTATGCTTTCCACCGGCAGCACGATCAGAACGTCGGTCGTGCCGAATTGATGGTCTATCACCGCACCGTCGCCGACTTTCGCGCCGAGCCGCAGGTAGCCCTTGATCAACGGCGGCAGCGCCTTCAGCGCGGCCTTTGCGTCGACCTGCTCCTTAGGCATCCGGTTCATCTCGGTATGCAAGTGCTGATGGGCCCTGACGCGCCATTCCGGTCCTGCCAGCGCATGATGATGAAGGAACGAAAGCGCCATCGCGTGCTCGTCGGGATCGGTTCCCTCGAAGCTCGCGCAGCCGATCATCACGTCGACCTTGTGCTCGCGCACGTAGGTCCACAGCCCGTGCCAAAGCAACTCGACTGTGCGCTTGTTGCGATAGGGCTTCAGCACACAGCTTCTGCCGAGTTCCATGAAGCGGTAGCGCGGCGAGCGCGCGGCAACCAGCGGCGCGATATCATACTCGCTCTGCGTGTAGAAGCCGCCCGCGTTCTGCGCGACCTCCTGGCGGAGCACGCGATAGGTCCCCGTGACCCGCGGCTGGCGCCGCGAACGCCACTGCCGCTCGCCGTCGATCGCCGGGTCCTTGGCGGTGTCGACCACCAGCAGGTGATCGCAGATCGCATCGTAGCGGTCCTCGTCCCGGCCCCGCATCTGCGCCTTGAACGACGGTCGCGCCGACATCTCACGATAGAACACGTCGTAGCGCAGCCGCTGCGCACGCTTCACGTCGGCCTTCGTGCGTGCAAGACGTACCTCGAGATCGCCGATGCGCCCATAGACCTTGGGCGGAACCTGCAATCTGAGACCGAACCGCAGCCGGCTACGGATGGCACCGGGACGACGAGGAACCTTGCGGCCCGTTCGGGACCATTTCCCGCGCCCCCAGGCACCGAGCCTGCCAATCGAGCCGTCAGGCATCCAGCTCTCCACCAAGCCCTCCACCATCCGCCCCACGTTCACGCCCCTCGTCGATAGCGAAAGCTGCGAGCCCCCCGAATCTTTATCGGGTTCTCGACGACCGATCTACATTTGATAGGCGACAGGACTGCGACGACATTCGCAATTTCCGATCACTGGCCGCTCAATGGCCGCTCACGGGCCGCTCACTGGCCGCGCTTTGCCCTTCGCGCCAAGCACAACCTCCCGTCAGCTTCCTTCACCGTCGCCGCCGCGCTCCCCGTTACTGGCCTTCAGTGCGCGCTGCCGCTCGCGTTCGACCAGATAGTCCTCCGAGGTCCGCGTCGGCGGACGCGCGGCGCCGGCATATGGATCGAGCCCATCGTTCGTCACGGACGTAACGCGGCAATCCTCGCACATGCGAACGAGATCGAGCCGCTTCGCGTTGGCTCCCGAATACATCCAATGCTTGCCTTCGAGCCGGGCGAGGATCTTGTCGATCGTGCTCTTGACGCCGAACGCCTTGCCGCAGGAAACGCAGCAGAACGGCTCCTCCTCCTTGACCATCGCCGGCCCGCCTGTGAAAGCCGAGAAATCCAGACGCGGCTCGAGGCCGATAACCTTCTCCGGGCAGGTCGCACGACACAGGCCACACTGCACGCACAAGCCCTCGTCGAAGCGGAGGAGTGGCCGGTCGTCGCCCGCGCTCAGCGCCGATGTCGGACAGGCGGAGACGCACGACAGGCACAAGGTACAGCCAGCGGTGTCGACATTAACGCGCCCAAAGGCCGAGCGCTCGGGCAGCGGGATCGTGTCGACCGGCGTGGGTGCCACGCGATGCAACTCGCCCAGCGCGAGCTTCAGGACATCGCGCTTGCCACCGCTCGCCGCAAAGCTCGCAGGACGCAGCGCGGGTGTCCCCGGTGGCAGGGTGGCGAACGCCGACAGCATCTCGTCTGGATCGTCGGTCTCGATCGTCGCCACGCAAGCGTCGCCATAACCGAGTGCGGCCAGCACCGGAGTAGCGATCGCGATCGTCTCGTGCAGCCCGCGCGGATCGTGCATCGGCCTCGCCCGCAGGAGCAATCGCACATGCCCCGCGCCATAAGCGAAAGCGGCAGCGATCGTCTCCAAACCGACCTGCGTGACCTCGTTGACCTGCAATGGCATCACGTTGGCCGGCAGCCCGGCACAAAAGCGCGCTGCTGCGTCGATCAACGAGGCGCCGTGATCGCCGTCGTGAAGCAGCAGCACAGGCTGCTCGCCGCCCGCGCCGCGATAGTTGGTGAGCAACGTGCGCACCTGGCCGACGAGCCGCTCCGAGGACGGAAAGTCATAGCTCGCCGCTCCCGTCGGACACGCCGCGCTGCACTGGCCGCAGCCACCGCAGATGTAGGGATCGATCGCGACATGGTCGTTGGCCGGAGAGATCGCGCCGGCCGGACACAGATCGAGGCAGCGCGTACAGCCGGTGATGCGCGAGCGGGAATGCGCACACAGGTCGGCCTTGAAATCGATGTAGCGCGGCTTGTCGAATGTGCCGACGAGCCCGGCAGCTTTCGCCACGACGCGCGCGACGGCCACCGCATCGGCAGGATCGGCCCGCAGATAGCCCTCGCGCAGATCGTGCGCCGAGAACAGCGGCTGGCCGCCGGTGAGATCGACGACGATGTCGGCCTTCGAGGTCAGGCCATCGCGTTGCGGGCCGAATGCGAGGCCCTTGCGAGACGACGCCGCCGGCTCCGCGAAACCGGCGATGGTGAGCTCGAAAGCCCCCAGGTGTCCCTTGGCCTGCCGCACTCGACCACGCCGCACGGGAAAGCGCGTGGTGCGCGGTGGGGCGACCTCGGCCTCGCCAGTCAGCAGCACCGTGACGTCCAGGGTGTCAGCCAGCGTCTGCGCTGCCTCGAGCGCAACCTCGTCGCGACCGAGCACGAGTGCGACGCCCTCGCTTTCGAGCGTCACGAACCGCTGCGGGGCAGGCGCATGATCCGCCAGCGCGAGCAGAGCGGCAATCTTAGGCGTCGCCGCCTTCGCCTCCTGGGACCAGCCGGCGGTCTCGCGGATGTTGACGAAAGCCAGCGCCGCGGCAAGCCGGTCGTCCTCGGCGATCTCGCTGAACAGCGGCTGCTCCTGGGTGCACGCAACGGTGAGCCTGCCCCCGCGCGCTGCCTCTTTGCGGAAAACATCGAGCTCGCTGCGGCACAAATGGCGCGCAGTTTTTATTGTCGTCCCCTTGCAGGCGCGCTGCAGTCCGACCAAGTCGAGGGGCATGGTGCCTTCGCACGAGCAGACGATGGCGGTGGTCCCCGGCGCCTGCGGGGTTTCCGTTGCCGGCTTGTTGCCTGGCCTGTCTGCTGACTTGTCTGCTGACTTGTCCATCCGCCATTGGCCTTTCGTCGAGGTTTCGCCATCGGCGATCGTTGCAAGGTTTCATCTAGTGGCCCGTCGCGCCTAAATCGTATCACAGCCGCAACCACTGGCCGATTTAGGCGCGACATGAGGGCCACTAGAATCAACAATGGCTTAGTGAGGCGTTCATCGCGCCTTAGTTGACAACGACCTCGCCGCACCGTCGGTCAACTAAGGCGCGACGCCTCACTAGGCGACCCTGTACCATATAACAATCAGCCGAGGATGCCCGCAGGCTGAAGGTAGCCCGCCAGAAGTCGTCGGCACCGAGATCGAGCCTAAGGAGGAAACGTGCCGTTCGCGCAGACAGAGACGGGGTTGCAGCTGCCGCCGGGCTTCACCGCCATCGGGCTGCGCGAGCTCGGAGACGCATTCGCGACTGCAACCGCGCTCACCGCGGAAAAAGGCGCCGGTACACTCGTGTGGACGCGACGCTTCGATCTCGTCGAGGTTGCCGTCGTCCTTGAGCCGGGAGAGCCTCTATCCACTGCACGGCGTGCAATCTTCGCCGGTATGAACGCCGCCGCCGATGCCCTCGCCACCTATTGCCCGCCCGAGAAGCCGGTCGTCTTCGCCTGGCCCGACATCATCCTGCTCGACGGCGGTCTGATCGGCGGGATGCGTCTGGCGTGGGCTGAAGGTGCGGATGAAAACGAGCCGCCGGACTGGTTGGTGCTGGGGCTGATGATGCGCCTGATGATGCACGCAGGCCCTGCTTCGCGGGATCGCACCAGCCTCGAGGCGGAGGGCTTCGAGCTGCTGGAGCCGCGCGAGTTGATCGGCAGCTTCGCCCGCCACCTGATGACACACTTCCACACCTGGCAGCAGGACGGTTTCAGGCAGATCGGCGCGGACTATCTCGCCCGCCTGTCGCCCGAGAAGGGCACGCGGACCGGAATCGACCACAACGGCGATCTCCTGATACACCGTATCGGCAAGCCCAAAGCGGCCGAGCGCCGGGCATTGCTGCCGTCGCTTGCCGCGTGCGGCTGGCTCGACCGGCAGACCGGCGAGCCACTCATCTGAGGCAAAGTCTGCCAACATGAAAAATCGTCATCCATGAAAACATTCTGACATGAAACTGCTGCGCACATTGCGGCTCGACCGCTCCGACACCTTCGTTTTCGAGCGCGCCGCCGCGCCCGGTGAATGGGCCTGTCCCGGCAGCTTCATGTTCTGGGATCGGGACCCGGCCGGTCTGGACGGCAAGGCGCGCGCGGCGTTTCGCTCGGGCTTTCTGGGTCTGCCCTCGCTCGGCTGGTCGACGCTCGTGGAGGTGGCCGAGGCGACCGCCGCAGACATCGACATCGCCACGGACGTGCTCGCCCGCCACCTCGTCGAGCAGCACGGCGCGCCCGACCTGCCGACCGCGCGCGCAGCGGCCCGCGAGGAGATCGAGGCATCCGCCTCACTCGCCGATCACCCGCTGGGCACCGTGATAGCCCTGCAGCGCGCGGTGGAGCCCGACGGCGCGGTGCGCGAGCTGTTCCGCACCATCAAGACCACGCTCGAGCCCGGCGCCAACACGTTCTCGCAAGGCTGCATCCAGCCCATCGGCATCGCCGAGGACGATACCGCCGAGCCGCGCATCGAGGAGGTCGACTTCGTCGGCCTCATGAAGGAGCGGCCATGATCGACTTCTGGGTCTCGAGTGGTCACCTCCTGCTCGATAAGGATGCCACGGGCCAACTCGTTTTGACCGACGAGTTCCTGAAGCTGTACCTCGCGCGCCCGGAGCTCGTGCCGCCGGAGGAGGCGTGCGCGGCCGAGATCGCGCTGCACGCACGGCTGCTCGGCGATCCGCGCCGCGTTGTCGGTACGGGCATGATCGACGCACTGGCAGACCCGGACGCGCGCGAAAACTGGCGCATGATGCTTGGCTTCCGCGACAGGCTGGTGCGTCACGCGAGCCTCGAGGAGGCCTATCTCGCGCTGATGCGCGAGGGCGTCGGCCGCACGCCACCTCTGTTCGTCGCCCAACTCCTGCATGTCATCATGCGCAATGTACTCGACGGCGAAACCGACCCGCTCGTGGTCCGCGCCGGGGAGATGATGTTCCGGCCGCAGCGTCTGACGCTGGAGGCCGGCGGTATACTGCTCGCCGACGAGGAGATCGTGGACGGCGAGGAGCAGGCACGCGAGCGCTCGCCGCTGGTCGCGATGATGGGCGAGCACAAGGCGCGGCAACTCGACGTGCTGAAGCCGGAGACGAGCGAGGAATACTGGAAGCGCTCGGATCAATTCGACATGGTGCTGGACTTCTCGCCAGGTGGTCCGGCACGCGCAGCGCTGGCGACCGTCATGGAGCGCTGGCTTCACCACATGCTCGGGATCACTGCCAACGTGACGCCGATCGAGCGCATCGAGGACGAGGCATGGTTCTGGTTCGTCGGGCTCGATGCCGAATCGACCCGCACCGGCAACCGGCTGTGGCGCAGCGAGAAGGTCTCGCAGGACCAGCTCGATCGGGTCGTGGCGCTCTATCGGCTGGAGTTGCCCCAGAACCGCGAAATCGCAAATCGGCCGATCTACCTGCTCTTGTCGACGACTACGGGACGTACCGTCGTCATGAAGCCGCAGAACCTTCTCGTCGGACTGCCCGACGCCGCTTATGGAGTGGGCCATGGTCGAGCATGAGCTGACGATAGGCCTCGTGATGGAACGCCTCGATCCGTCAACGGAGTGGGGCGAGCCCATCTGGCGGCCCTTACAGGCGCTCGATGGCACCCCCGACACGCCGGCGTGGACCGTGCTCGACCGGCAGGCCGATCGCGTCCGCTATTACGCGGGCGCCTTCACCGTTCGTCTCTACTCGACGGACACGCAGTTCTACCGCGACAACCTGATCGCCGAACGCCCGCGCCTGTGGGTCGCCATGCGCCCGGATGGGCCTGAGCCGCCCGTCGAGATCATCGCCGTCACCGCAGACCCGACCGAGGGCGAAGGCTATACCCAGACCGGAACCGAGTTGGTCGAGGTCGTCGACATTCCCCCCGTTACCGCCGCCCAGATCGCAGCCTTCGTCGCCGCCCACCACGTCGAGCGCACCTTCGAGAAGCGCAAACGCGACAAGCGGCCACCCGACATGGTGGGGCGGCGGTGGCCGACTGACGGCAAAGGTCCGTAGCGAGGCAGCATGAGCAATTCAGACGAGACCGAGCCCTTCCTGGCGCGCTGGAGCCGTCGCAAACGCGGGCTGACGACCGACGAGCCGCGAGGAGAGAGCGCGGCGGAGCGAGCCGAGCAGCCCGAAACCAAGGCCGCCGAAAATCCTCTCGCACCCGCCCACGACGACGAGCCGCCGCTCGACCTGACCAAGCTCCCTCGCGTGGAGGATGTGACCGCGGACACCGACATCACAGCGTTTCTCGACCGGCGCGTGCCGGCACAATTGCGCAATGCAGTTCTCAACCGCATGTGGTCGCTCGATCCGACGATCCGCGACTCCATCGAGGTGGCCGAGATGCAGTGGGATTGGAACACACCCGGTGGCGCCCCGTTCTACGAGTTGATGGAGCCGGGCTCCGCCGCAGGCACCCTCATCGCCGATTCCTCCAGCGCCATCGCGCGCGTCATCGGCGGCGCTCCCGATGCTTCGGCAGCCGAACCGGGCCCCGGCGCCGCGCCGGCAGATGAGATTCCACGAAAAGTTGATCATCCCGTGAACGTGGATGCTGCACCGCAGCACGAGCCCCCAGTGCATCCCGAAAACCATGGCGACGAAAAAAGAGAAACTGCTGCGAATTCCAACGTCAAGGCGCAACAGGAGCTTGCCACCGCAGTGCAAAAAAAGACTGCCCCCGAATTGCAAGCGGGGAGGCGACATGGGGGGGCGCTGCCTGCCTGATCCACTGCATAATCCTAAAGTTGAATGAACGGCGCTTCGCGATATGCTACGTACCGAACATAGCTGCGACCTATGGGCTGCTTCGGCGGTCCCAACGCAGGAATACTTTCCCTTCGTCAGATCGACCCGCCGGCAGATCGAGATGCGAAACACAGGACTGAGACAAGCGATCGACGCGGCTGGTGGCATCGGTGCGCTGGCCAGAGGCCTCGGCATCAAGCAGCCGTCGGTTTCCTCTTGGCACAAGATCCCCTCCGACCGCGTCCTGGCCGTGGAAACGCTGACCGGTGTGGCGCGCGAAACCTTGCGGCCGGATCTGTATGCGGGCGGCGACGCCATTGACGAGATCGAGCAGGCCCGCGCTGGCGAGTATCTGCTGCTCGCAAAACTGCTGCGCCATGCACCGAGCGCGGAGCTTCTCGCACAACTGTCGCAGATGCGCGGCGACGTGACACCGATCGGCATGGCGCATATCGAGCTCGCCGAGGCCGCGCGTGCGGTGAGCTTGGCCGAGGCTTCGGCGGAGTACTTCGCGCTGTTCATCGGAATCGGCCGCGGCGAGATCCTGCCTTATGCGTCGTACTACCTGACCGGCTTCCTGCACGAGCGGCCGCTGGCCAGCCTGCGGGAGGATCTCGCGCGCCTCGGCATCGAGCGGGCAGACGGCAACTTCGATCCGGAAGACCATCTGGGATTGCTGCTCGAAGTGATGGGTGGCTTTGCAAACGGCACCTTCGAGGCCGACATTGCCACCCAGAAGCAGTTCTTCGACAGGCACATAGCGCCATGGGCCGAACGCTGCCTCGCAGACATCGCGGTCTCGTCCTCCGCCAAACTATACAAATCCGTCGCGAGCCTTGGCGCCCGCTTCGTAGCAATCGAGCGTGAGGCCTTCGAAATCGATATCCAATCATGAGTTCGAGCATACGGCCCGCCATTGGCGCGGCCGCCCGAGGAATGAAGGAGGCAATTATGAAACCCAAGCCCGATGATGCCACCGATGCAGCCAAGGCCGTAGATCGCCGCGGCTTCCTCAAGTCCATCGGCGGGGTGAGCGTCGCCGGCGCCGCAGTCGCCGCCGGCGCTACCGCACCGGCAGAGGCAAGCGAAAGTGACGCCGACAAGAAGAAAACCCGCTATCGCGAGACGGACCACGTCAAGGCTTTCTACCGCACCAATCGCTACTGATCCCCCCCGTCCAGGATAGGGAGACGCACCGTGCTCATCCGGCGCAAAGAATCATCCACTCGCGCGTCCTCGCTGAGGAACACGCTGACAGAAGCAGGCGCCCAGCGCCTCGACCGCCGCTCCTTCCTCGCCCGCTCCGGCCTTGCTGTCGGCGGCGCGACCGCCATCGGATCGCTCGGCCTGACCGGCGTGCAGAAGGCCGAGGCTGGCCCGGTCAAGCCCGGCGTAAAGATCGAGCGCAAAAAGAACATCTGTACGCACTGCTCGGTCGGCTGCACCGTCATCGCCGAGGTGCAGGAAGGCGTTTGGGTCGGCCAGGAGCCGGCGTGGGACAGTCCGATCAACCGCGGCACGCACTGCGCCAAAGGCGCCGCCATCCGCGAGCTCGTCCACGGCGACCGCCGCCTCAAGTACCCCATGAAGCTCGAGGGCGGGCAATGGAAGCGCGTCAAGTGGGATGAGGCGCTCACCGAGATCGCGCAGAAAATGACGGCGATCCGGCAGAAGTCCGGCCCCGATTCCGTCTGGTACCTGGGCTCGGCCAAGTTCTCCAACGAAGGCGCCTACCTGTTCCGCAAGTTCGCCGCGTTCTGGGGCACCAACTCCGTCGACCATCAGGCGCGCATCTGTCATTCGACGACGGTTGCCGGCGTCGCCAACACCTGGGGCTACGGCGCTCAGACGAACTCCTACAACGACATCCGCAACTCCAAGACCGCCATAATCATGGGCGGCAATCCGGCCGAGGCCCATCCCGTCTCGATGCAGCACGTGCTGTCCGGCAAGGAGCTGCAGCGCGCCAACCTGATCGTGATCGACCCGCGTATGACGCGCACGGCCGCCCACGCCAACGAGTACGTGCGCATTCGCTCCGGCACGGATATCCCCGTGCTGTGGGGAATGCTGTGGCACATCTTCGAGAACGGCTGGGAAGACAAGAAGTTCATCGAGCAGCGCGTCTACGGCATGGACGAGATCCGCGCCGAGGTGAAGAAATACGACCCAAAGACGGTCGAGGACATTTCCGGCGTTCCCGGCGAGCAGTTGAAGCGCGTCGCCGAGATGTTCGCCAAGCAGAAGCCCTCGACGCTCATCTGGTGCATGGGCCAGACCCAGCACACGGTCGGCACCGCCAACGTGCGCGCCTCCTGTATCCTGCTGCTGGCCACCGGCAACGTCGGCTTCCCCGGCACCGGCGCCAACATCTTCCGCGGCCACTGCAACGTGCAAGGCGCCACCGATCTCGGCGTCGATATCGGCACGCTGCCGCTCTACTACGGGTTGGCCGATCCGGCCTGGCGTCACTGGTCGCGCGTTTGGGAGGTGGAGTTCGACTGGCTGGACAGCCGCTTCGACAAGCTCGACGGCCCGAACGGCACCAAGATCAACATGCGAACGATGCCGGGCATCCCTTCGACCCGCTGGTTCGATGCAGCGACCCTGCCCAAGGAGCAGGTCTCTCAGCGCGACAACGTCAAGGCTGCCATCGTGTTCGGCCACGGCGGCAACACGGTGCCGCGCCTGCCCGAGCTGGTGAAGGGCCTTGCCGCGCTCGATCTGCTCGTCGTCGCCGATCCTCACCCGACGAACTTCATCTCGCTGGGCAACCGCAAGGACAACACATATCTTCTGCCGATCTGCACCCAGCTCGAGTGCGCCGGCTCGCGCACGGCCTCCAACCGCTCGATCCAGTGGGGCGAAAAGATCGTCGAGCCGATCTTCGAGAGCGCGACCGACTACTGGGTGCTCCATCAGTTGGCGAGCAAGCTCGGCTTCGCCGACCGGATGTTCAAGAATATCCGCATGGTGAAGGGCAAGCTCGGCGACGAGCCCGAGCCCGAGTCGGTGCTGCGCGAGATCAACCGCGGTGGCTGGTCCACCGGCTACTGCGGCCAGTCGCCGGAGCGGCTGAAGGCCCACATGGCCAACCAGGACAAGTTCGACATCGTCACGTTGCGTGCGCTGCCGGGTGCGCCTGCCGATGTCGCGGGCGACCACTACGGCCTGCCCTGGCCATGCTGGGGCAAGCCAGAGATGCGCCACCCCGGCTCACCCATCCTCTACAATACGACGCAGGCTGTGAAGGACGGCGGCGGCACCTTCCGGCCGCGCTTCGGCATCGAGCGCGTGACCAAGACCAAGGTCGTGGAGGACGGCAAGGAGGTCGAGAAGGAGGTTCGCACGAGTATGCTCGCCGATGGCGTCTACTCGAAGGACAGCGAAATCCAGACCGGCTATCCGGAATTCACACTGGCCGTGCTCAAGAAGCTCGGCTGGGACAAGGACCTGACGGCCGAGGAGCTGTCCACGATCAACCGTATCGGCGGCAACAATCCCGATACGGTCTCCTGGGCCATCGACCTGTCGGGCGGCATCCAGCGTGTCGCGATCAAGCACGGCTGCACGCCCTACGGTAACGGCAAGGCCCGTGCCGTGGCCTGGGATCTGCCCGATCCGGTGCCCACGCACCGCGAGCCGATCTACTCGCCGCGCGTCGACCTCGTGGCGAAGTACCCCACGCGACCGGACTTCCGGCACTTCCGCCTGCCGAACACGGGCTTCTCCATCCAGAAGGCGGCTGTCGAAAAGGGAATCGCCAAGGATTTCCCGATCATCCTGTCGTCGGGTCGCCTCGTCGAGTACGAGGGCGGCGGCGAGGAGACGCGCTCCAACAAGTGGCTGGCCGAGCTCCAGCAGGACATGTTCGTGGAGATCAACCCGGCCGACGCCACCGCGCGAAACATCCGGGACGGTCAGTGGGTGCTGGTCCAGGGGCCGGAGATGGCCAAGGACAAGTGGACCCGCATGAAGGCACTCGTCACCGAGCGCGTCGGCAAAGGCGTCGCCTGGATGCCGTTCCACTTCGGTGGCTGGTACCAGGGCGAGGATCAGCGGAAGAACTATCCGGCCGGCACCGACCCGATCGTCCTCGGCGAGTCCGTCAACGTCGTGACCACCTACGGCTACGACCCGGTGACGGGAATGCACGAAGGCAAGGTGACGCTGTGCCAGATCAAGGCGGCTTGAGGAGGCGAATGGCGAATGGCCAATGGCGCATGGTTGTAAAATGACCGCACCGCCAGCACCGCATTCGCCACTCGCCATTGGCCATTCGCCCATTGAAGATGGGGCGCAGCCCTCGGGAAGGAAACCACAATGGCTCGTATGAAATTCCTCTGCGACGCGGATCGCTGCATCGAATGCAACGCCTGCGTCACCGCATGCAAGAACGAGCACGAGGTGCCGTGGGGCATCAACCGGCGCCGTGTCGTCACCATCAACGACGGCAAGCCCGGCGAGCGCTCGATCTCGATGGCCTGCATGCACTGCACCGACGCACCTTGCGCGGCGGTGTGCCCGGTCGACTGCTTCTACACGACGGCCGACGGCGTAGTGCTGCATTCCAAGTCGACGTGCATCGGCTGCGGCTACTGCTTCTACGCCTGCCCGTTCGGCGCACCGCAGTATCCCAAACAGGCGAACTTCGGCTCCCGCGGCAAGATGGACAAGTGTACCTACTGCGCCGGTGGACCCGAGGCCGACATGACGATGGTGGAGTATGCGAGCTACGGCCGCAACCGCCTCGCCGAGGGCAAGCTGCCGCTGTGCGCGGAGATGTGCTCGACCAAGGCGCTGCTTGCCGGCGACGGCAACATCATCGCAGAAATCTACAAGGAGCGCGTGACGAAGCGCGGCTACGGCTCGGGCGCCTGGGGTTGGAAGACGGCCTACAAGGAGACCATCCAGACCTAGCCGTCACTTAGTCCGAACATCGAGTTCCGGTGCGCTCGCTCACACCAGCGCTGCGGGGTCGTTGTCCCAATCGAACATTCCAAGCTGCCGACCTGTCGAGGCTGGCAGCTCCCCAAAAGGGAACATCGCAATGACCTTCACGAGCTGGCGCCCCATCCTGGCAGCATTCGCCGTCCTTCTCGCCGTGTTCGCGGCTGGCCCCGCCTCGGCCCAGCAGCCGACGAAGGTGAACCCGACCGCCGATGCGGTTCAGGAGCAGCAGTTGCTCGACGCGTTGAAGTCGACCGGGAACCCGGCCGTCACCGGTCGCATCTCGATTCCCGACCAGCGCGCCGGCAGTCTCATTCAACCCGCCGGCCGCGACTGGCAGCAGTGGCGCCAGACGACGCTGCCGCGCATCGGCGCGGTCGCCATCGTCGGCATGACGATCGTGTTACTGATCTTCCTGGCCGTCAAAGGCCGCATCAAGGTCGATGCAGGCCTCTCGGGGCAGCAGGTGGAGCGGTTCAATTCCGTCGAGCGCTTCGCGCACTGGTTGACCGCCACCGCGTTCGTCATCCTCGCGCTGTCCGGGCTCAACATTACCTTCGGCCGCCTTCTGCTGATGCCGGTCGTCGGCGCTGACGCCTTCCACGTGATCTCGCAGCTCGCGAAGTACCTGCACAACTATATGAGCTTCGCCTTCGTGATCGGCCTCGTAATGATGTTCGTGCAGTGGGCGCTCTTCAACATTCCCACCATCCGCGACATCCGTTGGATCGCTGCAGGCGGCGGCATTTTCGGCAAGAGCCATCCCCCTGCGGCCAAGTTCAATGCGGGCCAGAAGTTCGTGTTCTGGGTGACGATCCTGGGCGGGGCGACCATGGCCGTCTCCGGCTATGTCATGTTGTTCCCGTTCTACACCGTGCCCGCCGCCATCCCCGGCAACCTCTCGGCCTTCACCATGACTGTCGAAGGCCTCCAGACGATGTCTTGGCTGCATGGTCTTGTCGGCATGCTCATGATCGCGATGATCGTGGCGCATATCTACATCGGTACGGTCGGCATGCAGGGCGCCTTCTGGTCGATGGGCACCGGCAAGGTCGACTCGAACTGGGCCAGACAGCATCACTCGGTTTGGGCTGAAGGCGTGTTGCCGAAGACGAGCCCCTCGACGAAGCCGACACCCGCCGAGTGAGCCCCTGAAAGACTGGTGAAACCATGCGCGCATTCCTGACAGCCTTCGTCGCCGCCTTCGTGATAGCCGGTATCGCGATGCTGGCGTTGGAGATGGTCCAATCCAACAGCGACCGGGCCAACACCACCTCCGGCGTCCGGCTCGACTTCGCAAAAGACGGCGTCAACCAGCCCCGGCCCAATTGACGGCCGGCGCGTGACGACGCCGCTTGGCCAGGCTGAGAATGAGCCGATCTTCGCACCGGCCCCTATCCGGTGGGCGAACCTGTGGTGGGTAGCGCTGGCCCTTGCGGCGATGATTGCCGTCATCGCCTCCGGCAACCTGTGGGCGCTCAATTTCCTGCACGTGGCGACGGGTCTGCTCTGGACGGGGATCGACCTGTTCATGGGCTTCGTCGTCGGCCCCGCTCTGCGCCGCACGCCGTTCGAGGTGCGCCGTGCGGTGATGACCCAGCTCACGCCGCGCACCATGTTCATCCTGCCGACCTTGTCGATCGTCACGGGCACTACAGGCTGGTATCTCGCCCGCGACCTCGGCCTTCTCGATGCTCCCTGGCCGGCGTTCGGCTGGGTGGTCGCCGCACTCGTCGTGCTCGCCGTGCTGACGGTGCAGGGCATCGGCGTGCTGCTGCCGACCCAGATCCGCGTCTATCACGAGCTGTGCAAGCCCGAACCCGACCGCGCGCGAATCCAACGGCTTTCGGCGAGCTACTTCTATATTGTCGCCATCCAGGGCGTCATGCAAATCGCGATCATCGCCATCATGGCCAAGTTCCGGATGGGGCTGTAGTGCCGGGCCCGCCGCGCGAAGATGCAAACCCGCAGCCAATGAGCAAGAGCAGAACCCTGATGCGCGAAGCGATCCTCGAGCGCCTTGCAGGCATCTGTGGGCCGGAAGGCGTGGCTCTGCCCGATAGCGGCCGGCTCTCCGACATCGTCTTCCAGGGAGGCCGCGTTTATTTCTTCATTTCGGTCGCGGCGTCCGAGGCGGGGCGATGGGAAGAAGCGCGTAAGGCTGCAGAGACGGCCGTCGCTGGTCTAGACGGCGTTTCCTCAGTCATGGTCTCGCTGACGAGCGATAGCGCTGCAATCGACAGCACCGTGCGAAAGTCGGCTCCCTCCCCAGCTGATGCACCAGCAGGCTTCCCCGCTCTCGCCGAGGTCCGCCATGTCGTCGCCGTCGCCTCGGGAAAGGGTGGCGTCGGCAAGTCGACGACGGCGTGCAATCTCGCGCTTGCGCTCAGGGGCCTCGGCCTTCGCGTGGGCATTCTCGATGCCGACATCTACGGCCCTTCCATGCCCAAGCTGTTCGGACTGCGCGCCAAGCCCGCCGTGATCGGCGAACGCACGCTGGTTCCTCTGGATGGTTTCGGCGTGAAAGTCATGTCGATCGGCTTCGTGGTGGACGAGGCGAAGGCGCTCGTCTGGCGCGGGCCGATGGTGATGGGCGCGATCACGCAGATGCTGCGCGACGTCGCCTGGGGCGCGCTCGACGTGCTCGTCGTCGACATGCCACCGGGAACGGGCGATGCCCAACTCACGATGGCGCAGAGCGCCAACCTGTCCGGCGCGGTGATCGTGTCGACGCCCCAGGACCTCGCCTTGATCGACGCCCGCAAGGGGGTCGCAATGTTCGGCCAGGTCGGTGTGCCGATCCTCGGCCTGATCGAGAACATGAGCTATTTCGTGTGCGACGAATGCGGCAAGCGCCACGAGATCTTCTCGCACGGCGGCGCAGCAAGGGAGGCAGCCAAGCTCGGCGTGCCGCTTCTAGGCGAGATCGCGCTGGATCCCCTCATCCGTGAACGCTCCGATGGCGGCACGCCGATCGTGATCACCGAGCCCGACAGCCCCCATGCGCTGGCCTATCGGCGGATCGCCGAGACGCTGTGGCATGGGCTGGAGCCCGACATCGCGCCGCCCTGAAGCCCAGTGGCCCTCATGTCGCGCCAAAATCGGAAGGCAGGTGCG
>CAMAYR010000078.1 GCA_945862355.1 Devosia equisanguinis
GGCTCGCTCGATGATACGCGCAAGAAAGAGGTGACGATGGGCGCCACCGGCTTCGCCAACGTCTTCGCGCTGGGGCCGCTGATGATGAACCGCGTTGCCGGCACGAAATTCAGGATCATCGCCGGCTACAAGGGCACCTCCGATATCCATCTCGCCATGCAGCGCGGCGAGCTCGACGGCGCCGGTATGACGATGGCGAACGCGCTGACGCTGCATGGCGACAAGCTCAAGAGCGGTGATCTCGTGCCGTTCCTGGCGATCGCGTCCAAGCGTCTGGCCGAGTTCCCCAACGTGCCCGCGATGACCGAGTTCGGCGGAGCCGGCGACAAGACGCTGATGGAGATCTATGCCTCCGCGGGCATGATCGGTCGGGCGCTCGCGTTTCCGCCCGGTGTGCCGGCCGATCGGGTGAAGGCGGTGCGGGATGCATTCGCGAAAATGATCGCGGACCCCGACTTCAAAGGCCGAGGTCGCCAAGACGAAAACGCCGGTTGCGCCGATGAGCGGCGAGGATCTCGGCAAGTATGTGGCCGGCGTCAAGAAGCTCCCTGCTGCCCAGCTCGAGGCGGCCCGCAAGCTGCACCAGGAGCTGGCTGCTACCAAGAAGTAGGAGGCGGCCAGCGATCAGGGATCAGCGATCAGGGATCGAAGGACACTGACGGCGGACGCACAGTGCATCCGGCGCCAACTGTCCGCCCGGCAAATTTCATTCATGGGCATCGGCGGCGAAAACTGATGTCGCCCTGGCGGGCTTGGCAACCCACAGCGTGACACCCGTGGCGATCAATCGCGTTCGCCGGAAGGGGCGACGATCCAGTAAGGCCGGCACTTCGGCCGGGGCGTCGAGCGCCTCGCGAGTGGCTTCGGTAATGCTCGGCGGCACTGTGCTGCCGGGGCGGCGCAGGGTCAGCGGTCGAACGTACCAGGGACGCGTGACAGTGATCTCTGATTTATCGTACTTTACACGCCTTCTGCGGTTCGATCTCGAACAGGCTCCTAGCGCCCCGTCGTTGCGTTGAGGCGCGCTTCCAGGCGTCGAGCGTAGACCGCCATCGCGTAGCAGAACACGAAGTAGACGAGGCCGACGAAGACGAGGCCCTCGACGTAGAACACGCGCCATTCGACGTCGCTGGAGGCGAGCCGAACCGCGCCGAGCAAATCGAACAGTCCGATGATGATGACGAGGCTCGTATCCTTGAAGAAGCCGATGAACGTGTTCACCATCGGCGGTATCACGACTTTCAGCGCCTGCGGCAGGATGATGAGGCCCATCGTCTGCCAATAGGACAGCCCCAGCGCGTCGGCGGCCTCGTACTGCCCCTTCGGCACGGCCTGCAGTCCGCCGCGTATCACCTCGGCCTCGTAGGCGGCGGCGAACAGGATGAAGCCGATCTGCGCCCTGAGCAGCTTGTCGATGGTGACGCCTTCGGGCAGGAACAGCGGGATCATCAGGCTCGCCATGAACAGCACCGTGATGAGCGGCACGCCACGCACGATCTCGATGTAGCCGACCGACAGGGCGCGGATCACCGGCAGCTCGGAGCGCCGGCCGAGTGCCAGTATCACGGCGAGCGGAAACGAGAAGACGATGCCGTTAGCGGAGAGAATGAGGGTGAGCGGCAGTCCGCCCCACTTCTCCGTTTCCACCAGCGGCAGGCCCGTGTCGAGCACGAAGGCCGCGCCGGCTGGAAGTCGGCGGGTCAACCAGACGAGGCCCACGGCGATGAAGAATGCCCACACGCGCTGGGCTGGCGAGGCGAGCTTGGCGCGCCACGCGCCGATCACCGCGACCAGCACGATACCGATCGTCGCCAGGAGCTGCCAGGAAAGAGCTATGATGCCGCCGGCCATCAACAGCCACATCAGCGGCACGCAGGCCACCCACGTGATCCACAGCAAGCGGCCCCACCAGGACAGCCGCATCGTCGCGCCGATCAGTGCGAGCATGATCGCCATCACGGCGAGGGGGCGCCACTGCTCCTCGTAGGGGTAGGTGCCGAACGTCATCAGCCGGAACTTCTCGACGATGAAGCCCCAGCACGCGCCTTTTGCTGCGCGGCAGGCGGTCGGGTCGGGCGCAAAGACGGCGTCGAGGAAAGCCCAAGATACGAGCTTTGGAACGACCGCTGCCAGCGCCAGGAGGATCAGCACCGTCAGCGCACTGTTGAGCGGGCTCGAGAACAGGTTGGCCCGCAGCCATTCTTGCACGCTGGGTCTGGCCAGGGCTGGACGCTCGGCCATCTCAGCGCTCCACCAGCGCGATGCGCTTGTTGTACCAGTTCATGAATGCCGACGTGAGCAGGCTCGTCATCAGATAGACGATCATGATGATCGTGACGCCTTCGATGGCCTGGCCCGTCTGGTTGAGCGTGGTGTTGGCGACATTGACCAGATCGGGATAGCCGACGGCCACCGACAGCGAGCTGTTCTTGGTGAGGTTGAGATACTGGCTCGTCAGCGGCGGCACGATAACACGCATCGCCTGCGGCAGGATCACTTGGCGCAGGACGACGCTGGGCCTGAGCCCCAACGCGCGCGCGGCTTCCGTCTGGCCTTTCGGCACGGCGAGGATGCCCGCTCGCACGATCTCCCCGATGAAGGCTGAGGTATAGACCGTCAAGCCGAACAGCACGGCGGCGAACTCCGGCGTGATGCGCGCTCCGCCGGCGATGTTGAACCCGCGCAGCGCTGGCCAGTCGATCGCGGTCGGCGCGCCGGCGAGCGCCCACGCGAGAAGTGGTGCCCCCATGATCAGCGCACCTCCGGGAAGCAGCAGCGACGGCGCCGTGCCGGTCGCCTCGCGACGTTTCGCGGACCAGCGCGCCATCAGCGATACGGCAGCGATCGCCAGTGCGAGCACGACGAGCGCGATCAGCCATGCCACGTCGGCCTTGGGGACGGGGAAGTAAACCCCGCGCTGCGTTGCGAAGATGCCGAGAAAGGCCTCGGCCTGGCGTGGTCCTGGCAGGAACCGCTCGGAGATCAGGATCGTATACCACAGCACGATCTGCAGCAGCACGGGCACGTTGCGGAGGAAGTGGATGTAGCCGGCTGTGAGCCGGGCAACGAGCCAGTTCTGGGAAAGGGAACCGATGCCGACGAGCACGCCGAGCACCGTTGCCAGCACGACACCCAGCACGGCGACCTGCAGCGTGTTGAGAAAGCCGACGAGCAGGGCGCGGGCATAGGTGGCAGCGGGCGAGTACTGGATCAGCGTCTCCCCGATCTCGAAGCCCGCCTCGCGCTCCAGGAACTCGAAACCGGTCTTGATGTGGCGGGCCGACAGGTTGTGCATCGTGTTGGCGTAGAGCCACCAGGCCGCGCCCGCCACGAGGGCGAGCACCACGACCTGCCAGACGATCCCTTGCACATGCCTGTCGTAGAGCGAGTGGCGGGCACGCGGCGGTGACAGACCTCGCGGATCTGAAGCCTTGGGTTCGGTGCCGCCTTTGTCGCTCACGCCCATCGCCATTCGCCGAAACTCTCGATCGCGCACAACCGGGGCCAGCCCCGCAGGGGCTGACCCCTCCGGAATTTCAGCGGATCGGCGGGGCGTACATCAGGCCACCCTTGGTCCACAGATTGTTGAGGCCGCGGGGCAGGCCCAGCGGCTTGATGTTGCGTTCCCACATCTCGCCGTAGTTGCCGACGGCCTTGACGGCGCGAACGACCCAGTCCTCGGGCAGGCCGATCGCTTTGCCCATGCCCGGTGTCTTGCCGAGGATGCGAGCGATGTTGGGGTTCGTCGTCTCCTTGGCGAGCTTGTCGACGTTGGCCGACGTGATGCCGTACTCCTCCGCCTCGAGTAGCGCGAAGACGGTCCAGCGCACGATGTCGATCCACTGCTCGTCGCCCTGCGCGACGGCCGGACCGAGGGGCTCCTTGGAGATCAGCTCGGGCAGGATCACGTGATCGGCGCCCTTGTTAGGGGCGTCCTTCGACAGCACGGCGGCGAGCCCCGATGCGTCGGTCGTCAGCACGTCGCAGCGGCCGGCGAAGAACGCCGAGTTGACCTCCTGCAGGTTCTCGATGACGACGGGTTTGAACTTCATGGTGTTGGCGCGGAAATAGTCGGCGAGGTTGAGCTCGGTGGTCGTACCCGGCTGCACGCAGACCGCCGCGCCGTCGAGTTCCCGGGCCGATTTCACGCCGAGCTTCTTTGGCACCATGAAGCCCTGGCCGTCGTAGTAAAGAGTGGCTGCGAAGTTGAGGCCGATCTGGGTGTCGCGCGACAGCGTCCAGGTGGTGTTGCGCGAGAGGATGTCGACCTCGCCGGTCTGCAGCGCGGTGAACCGCTGCTGGGTGTTGAGGGGCACGTAGCGCACCTTCCCGGCGTCCCCGAACATGATGGCGGCGAGCGCTTTGCACACGTCGACGTCGATGCCGGTCCAGCGGCCCGCGCTGTCGGCCAGCGCAAAGCCGGCAAGGCCGGTGTTGACGCCGCACACGATCTGGCCGCGCGCCTTGACGGCGTCGAGGCGTGGCCCCGCGACGGCAGGTATCGCTGTCGTCGCCATTGCCGCGGCAACGGCGACGGCGAGGCCGGCAATTCTCGATCTGGTCATGACGGATCTCCCTTTGTGGGTTTTGCATGCAGTTGAGTGCTTCAGTGGTCGAGGATCTGCGACAGGAACGCGCGCGTGCGCTCCGAGCGCGGATTGTTGAAGAACTGCTCGGGGGCGGCATCCTCGACGATCTCGCCCTTGTCCATGAACACGACGCGGTCGGCGACCTGGCGGGCAAAGCCCATCTCGTGCGTCACGACCAGCATGGTCATGCCGGAGCCGGCGAGCTCGATCATGACGTCGAGCACCTCCTTGATCATCTCCGGGTCGAGTGCGGAGGTCGGCTCGTCGAACAGCATGATGCGCGGGCTCATGCACAAGGCGCGCGCGATGGCGACGCGCTGCTGCTGTCCGCCGGAAAGCTGGCCGGGATACTTCGCAGCCTGATCGGGAATGCGCACGCGCTCCAGATATTGCCGCGCGATCTTCTCCGCGTCTGCTCGCGCCATCTTGCGCACCCACATCGGGGCGAGGCAGAGGTTGTCGAGAACGGTGAGATGCGGAAACAGGTTGAACTGCTGGAACACCATCCCGACCTCTGAGCGGATGGCCTCGATGTTGCGCACGTCCCCCGTCAGCTCCACGCCGTCGACGACGATGCGGCCCGCCTGATGCTCCTCGAGCCGGTTGATGCAGCGGATCAGCGTGGACTTGCCCGAGCCGGAAGGTCCGCAGATCACGATGCGCTCGCCGCGCGCGACCTCCAGGTTGACATCTTTCAGGACGTGGAACTGGCCATACCACTTGTTGACGCCGACCATCTCGATGGCCCGGCCGCTGCTGGCGGACGCTCGCTCGGTCTGCTTGGGGGTGCTTGCCATGGAGTGCGCTAGCTCCGCGCCGTGAAGATCGGTGCGCGTGGCTGCCTGCCGGCCGGAGCATCCTCCTGCGCTTCGACCGCCGACCTGGGGCGAGGTCCGCGGACACGATCAGGCTGCATCGAGACCTCCGGGCACGAGTGGATCGGCGGCTAATATGCGGGACAGCGGGGCACTCTACAATCCCGCACGGACCCGCGTTGCTTCGATGGTGCATGGCGGCGCCCCGTGCGCGCCAACGATGCCTGAGTTTTGGGCACAAGCTGCGCGGACGGAGGGCGCTGTGCCACTGATGCGGTCTGGACAATGCCGTCGCTGCGGTGCAAATGACCTTGATGTGCACTGCACAATTAGTCTGTTAGATAACCTCAAGGACCTCCAAAATGCAGCTCGAGGGCAAAATCGCGCTCGTAACCGGCTCGACCTCCGGCATCGGGCTCGGCATCGCGGAGGCATTCGCCCGCGAGGGGGCCGATGTGGTCATGAACGGGCTCGGCAAGCCCGCCGACATCGAGGCCGCGATGGCCCGCGTCAGTGAGCACGGCACGCGGGTCGCCTACGACGGTGCCAACATGCTCCACGGCGGCGAGATCGCAGCGATGGTGGCCAAAGCCGAGGAGGACTTCGGGCGTCTCGACATTCTCGTCAACAACGCCGGCATCCAGCACGTCTCCCCGATCGAGAGCTTTCCGATCGAAAAGTGGGACCAGATCATCGCCATCAACCTGACCTCGGCGTTCCACACGATCCGGGCCGCTGTGCCGGGCATGAAAGCGCGCAAGGCCGGCCGCATCATCAACATGGCCTCCGCGCACTCGCTGACGGCTTCGCCCTACAAGGCGGCCTACGTGGCAGCCAAGCACGGCCTCGCGGGGCTCACCAAGACCGTCGCGCTCGAGCTGGCCGAGGTCGGCGTGACCTGCAACGCGATCTCGCCCGGGTTCGTGTGGACGCCGCTGGTCGCGGGCCAGATCCCGGATCTCGCCCGCTCGCAGAGCATCAGCGAGGAGGCCGCCCGGAAGCAGGTGCTTTCCCGCCAGCCGACGCGACAGTTCGTGACGATCGAGCAGGTGGCAGCGCTGGCGGTGTTTCTGGCCAGCGAAGCGGCCGCGCCGATTACCGGGGCGAACTACTCGGTGGATGGGGGCTGGACGGCGGAGTAGATCTTCTCTCGGCGCCAGCTCGGGTGCCGGTGATGCACTGGGAGGAAGAGTTGCCGATTTCCGGCCACACGCAATCGCTATTCTCGACGATGACCCTGGCCGCTGCGGCGATGCTGGGCGCCTTGGCGGCATCGAGCGGCAAGGCTTCCGCGACCGCATGTTGCGAGGTGCTGCGCACGAAGGACGGCTTCGTCGCCCTGCGCAAGGGGCCGAGCCCGTCCGCACCGCTGATCCAGAAAGTGCCGTCGGGGCGCGAGATCTGCTTTGGCACAGTGCGCCCGGAGACCCCGCATTCGCCGAGCTGGGATTTCGGCATGTTCGTCGACGACGCGAAGGTGCCCCATTGGGGATGGGTGAACAAGCGGTTGCTCAGCAAGCAGTGCGGATGACGCATTGATCCGGTTGCGGGTTGGGGCGGCTATGGCTTGCGCAGGGACATGATATAGTCCGCGAGCGCGTCGGCCTCGTCCCACGTCAGATGATGATCGGGCATCATCGCCGGCCGCGAGCGAAGCCATCGCACGATGGCCTCCTGGCTTTGATCCGGCCGGTTGGCGATCGCCGCGAAACCAGGCAGTCCATCGGGCCCGCGTTTCTCGCCCTGGCCCGGCTGCATGTGACACGCCGCGCACATGCGATGCGCGAGTTCGCGGCCCTTGCCGGCCTCGTCGGCGCGGACGAATGCGGCTGGCGGGCCGAGCAGCGCCGCCAGCAACAGCCATCGCAGCATACAGTTCGTCGCGTTCTTCAAAACTTCCCCATGGCGGTGTGCCGGTCGGGCGGATCGACCTCGAGCCGCACGGCTTTAACGAACATGGCGTTCGCGTAGTATGACGTCGCGCAATAGCAGGCCTCGACGATCTCCTGGGACGAGTAGTGCCTGGCCGCCTCCTCCCACGTCGCGTCCGTCACGTTGCCCTTGTCGCAAAGCTCGTCGACGAAGGCGAGCAGCGCCTGCTCCTTGGGCTGAAACAGCGCCTTGTCCTTGCGCCAGTCACCGCGCACGGCCTTGACCTGAGCCTCAGAGTATCCAGCCTGCGCGATCATCGGCAGGTGGTGATGCAGCTCGTATTCGCAGTCCATGATCGAGGCCACGCGCGTAATGACGAGCTCGAGCAGGCGACGTCCGAGCTTGGTGTCGTTCCTGAGCTTCCACGTGAACTCGCCCTTCGCCGCCGATAGAAGCGGCGCGTGACCCTGGGCCAGATGCAGGTTGATCGGCTCGGCGCCGCGCGCACGCTGCTCGGCGAAACGCTTTTCCATCAGCGGATCGACCTGCTCGGGCAGCGGCGGCAGGCGCGAGACTTTACGCGTGTGCGAGAAGGGCGTCTTGCTGGTGTTGGACATGGGCGTTTCCTCTCCTGACGGTTGGTTATGTCTATCGGGACCTGGTGGGGCTGTTTAAACCGTCGCCTTTTTGGCTGGAGCCTTTTGGGCCGTCGCCGTTTTGGCAGGGATTGCAGCATAACGGCTGGACGGGCGCGCCAGGCCGAGGTTCTCGCGCAGCGTCGAGCCTTCATACTGTTTGCGGAAGATGCCGCGCCGCTGCAACTCCGGCACGACGAGATCGACGAAGTCGTTCAGGCTGTTGGGATAAAGCGGTGGAACCAGATTGAAGCCATCGCAAGCGCCGGTTGTGAACCAGTCCTCCAGCACATCGGCCACCATCTTGACGCTTCCCGTAACGAAGAAGTGCCCGCGCGCCGCGGCAAACCGCTTGGCAAGCTCCAGGATCGTCAGGTTCTCCCGCCGCGCCACCTCATACATCATGTACGATCTGCTCGAGCGGTCGCCTTCCACTTTCGGGGGAGCTGGCGGTAGCGGTCCGTTCATCGGATACGGTCGCAGGTCGAAACCGATGCGGCGTGAGGCGAGCCCGATCGCGATGTCGGGATGGATCAGCTCCTGCAGCTCCTCGTACTTGTCGATCGCCTCCTGCTCTGTCGGCGCGACCGAGAACGCCACACCGGGAAGGACCTTCAGCTCGTCTGGGGAACGGCCGAATTTGGCCATACGGCTCTTCAGATCCGAGTAGAACGCTTTCGCCTCGTCAATGTCGTTGGCCGCGGAGAAGACCACGTCGGCGGTTTCCGCTGCGAGTTCTCGACCGTCCTCCGACGTACCTGCCTGGATGATTACCGGACGCCCTTGCGGCGGACGGGGAACATTGAGCGGACCGCGCACCTTGAAGTGCTCGCCGCTGTGATCGAGTACGTGCATTTTGTCGGGATCGAAGAACAGCCCGCTCTTGCGGTCGCGAATGAAGGCATCGTCGTCCCAGCTATCCCACAGTCCGCTGACTACTTGCACGAACTCGCGAGCGCGGCCGTAGCGCGCAACCTTGTCGATATGCACCTCCCGGCCGAAGTTCTGCGCCTCGGTCGGATTGCCGGACGTGATCACATTCCACGCCGCGCGCCCGCCACTGATATGGTCGAGCGTGGCGAAGCGACGTGCTAACGAATAAGGCTCGTCGTAGGTCGTCGTCTGTGTGCAGGCGAGACCGATTTTCGAGGTATAGCCGGACAGAGCCGACATGAGGCAGATCGGCTCGAGCCATGCCACATAGTGCTGGCGCTGCATGCCATCGCCTTCGGCGGTCCATGCGGACTGGGTATCGGCGGAGAAAAGCATATCGAGCAGTCCGCGCTCGGCAGTCTTCGCCATCTCGATGAAGCGCTGGAAATTCGCCCCAGCATCGGCATGGGAATCCGGGTGACGCCACGAAGCGATGTGATTGCCGGCGGGCCGGATGAACAATCCGAGCTTCATCTGGGCGGGCTGGCTGGTCATGGTGGCACTCCTGTGGATATTTGCGGCGGCAATGGTCGAGCCTCGCGCTTGCCCCGTCAACATCGTGATTTGATTAGGCGGTGTTGCCGAGGCGTGTGGCGGTTTGACCGTCCGGCCGGCATCGGGCAGGTTGAACAGGCGATGCTTCAGGAAAGGCCAGCACGATGACACTCTCGACATTCGCCCGATCGCTCGAGGTGCGCGGCCAGGACGTTCTCGACCGCTGCACGGCATGCGGCATCTGCTTCGATGTCTGCCCGATGACGAAGCCGGCAGGCCTTAGTGGGGATGCCGGGGCGGAGGTTACGTCGGCCGTCCGCCAACTCATAGCCGGCGAGATGGGATCGGCTGCCGCCGAGCGCTGGGCGCAGGTGTGCTCGGGCAGCGGTTTCTGCATCCCCGCCTGCCCCGAAGGCGTCAATCCGCGCTTCATGCTGACGCTGGCGCGTCTCGCCGTGGCCCGGCGCAAGACGGCCGACGCGCAGCGCAACACCGGCGCGACAGCGTTCCGCAAAATGAGCAAGTCCGTGCGCGTCCTCTCGCGGATGCAGCTTCCGCCCGACGTGCTGGCGCGTTTCGGCGACGAGGAGACCGACGATCGGCCCGCGGACGTCGTGTTCTACACGGGCTGCAACCTGCGCCGCACGCCGCATATCGCGCTGTTGTGCTTCGACATCATGGACAGGCTCGGCATCGACTACAAGGTGATGGGCGGGCCGCAGATGTGCTGCGGCATCATCCAACTGCGCTCGGGCGATCTGACCGTGTCGGAGAACGTGTCCTATCGCACGTCGGACCGTTTCGCGGCGGCGCGACCGAACCATGTGCTCGCGTGGTGCCCGACCTGCCAGATCCAGTTCAGCGAGGTCGTGCTGCCCGGACGCAAGACGGCTGAGCCGGAGCGGTTCGGCTTCGATATGGCCCCGTTCGTGGTGTTTCTTGCCGACCGGCTCGAGCAACTGAAACCGCATTTCACGCGGCGGGTGGAAAAGCGCGTGGCGCTGCACGAGCATCCCGGCGTGGCCGGTGTCACCGAGGCGGCCGAGAAGCTGTTGCGCGCGGTGCCGGGTCTGGAGTTCGTCGACGCGCGCCAGCCGAGCGTGGGCTACATGTGCAACCAGCTCAACGCGATGCCGGGCTTCAAGCGCGACCTGCACAAAGAGGTTCTGGAGGCGGCCGCGGCGCTGGGCGTCGATGCGCTCGCCGGCGTCTACCACGTGTGCCATCGCGAGCTGTGCAGCCACGAGCGCGACTGGCCGTTCGAGGTCGTCAACTTCCTCGAGCTGATCGGCGCCAGCATGGGGATCGAACGCGAGGACCAGTTCAAGCGCCTGAAGAAGCTGCAGGACGCGGGACGCATTCTGGCCGACGTGGCCGATCTCGCCCGCGAGCATCGCCTGCCGCTCGATCTCGTCGAGGACGTGGTGCTGGGCGATCTGCTCGGCGAGCAGCCGCTGGAGCTGACCGGCGGGGCGTGAGCGCGGCTCACGTCCCGCATCGGTAATCGCGCGGTGGGATCAAGCCTCGATGCGCGACAGTGCTGTCTTGAGCTTGGCGACGAGCCCGTCGAGTTCTGCCTTGCGCTCGCGGCTTTCCTCGATGGCATCGGGCTTGGCGCGCGCCATGAAGTCCGGGTTCGACAGCTTCGCGACCATCTTCGCGATATCGCTTTCGTGGCCTGCGATCGCCTTGGCGAGCCGCTTACGCTCTGCGTCCATGTCGATCACGCCTTCCAGCGGGATCGCAGCCGACACATCGCCGGCGACGATCACGGCGGAGCCCTTCGGCGCGCTGCCGGGCTCGATCGTTTCGAGACGCGCGAGCCGCTTGATCGTGTCGGCGTGCCGCGCCAGCCGGTCCTCGACCGCCTTGCCGCCACCCGTGATGACGAGCGCGACCTTCGCGCCGGCGGGCACGTTCATTTCCGTGCGGACCGAGCGGATCTGACTGATCAGCTCGATCAGCGAGCCGATCTCCTGGTCGGCGCTCGCGTCGGCGAGGCCATCGAGCGTTGGCCACTGGGATAGAACGAGAAGCTGCTTGCGTGGCGCGGCACCGGCGGTCTTCTCCCACAGCTCCTCGGTAATGAACGGCATGAACGGATGCAGCAGCGCCATCGACTGGTCGAGCACCCAGGCGGTGCAGGCGCGCGTCTCGGCTGCCGCCGCTGCGTCCGAGCCGACGAGAACCGGCTTTGTCAGCTCCAAGTACCAATCGCAGACCTGGCCCCAGACGAAATCGTAGATCGCGCTCGCGGCCTCGTTGAAGCGGTAGGCCTCGATCGCTGTCGTGACGGCCTTCGCCGTGCGCTCCGTCTCGCCGATGATCCAGCGGTTTACGGTTTGTTTGGCGGTCTTGGGATCGAAGCCGGGATCGCGTGCGCAGCCATTTATCTCGGCAAAGCGCGTCGCGTTCCAGATCTTGGTCGCGAAGTTGCGATAGCCCTCGATGCGCTTGACCGAGAACTTCACGTCCGAGCCCTGCGATGCCATCGCGGCCATCGAGAACCGCAGCGCGTCGGCGCCGAACTGGTCGATCATCACGAGCGGATCCACCACGTTGCCCTTCGACTTCGACATCTTCTGGCCCTTCTCGTCGCGGACGAGGCCGTGGATGTAGACGTCGTGGAACGGCACCTGCGGCTTGCCGTCGTCGTCCTTCATGAAGTGCGTGCCCATCATCATCATGCGGGCGACCCAGAAGAAGATGATGTCGAAGCCGGTGACGAGGGTGGAGGTGGGATAGAACTTCGCGAGTTCCTTGGTGTCGTCCGGCCATCCCAACGTCGAGAACGGCCAAAGCGCCGACGAGAACCACGTATCGAGCACGTCGGGGTCGCGAAATATTGCGACACGTCCGGACTTCGCCTTTGCAACAGCCGATGCGGCATCCGCGACGATCTCGACCGAGGATGCGCGGTATCGATCCATGGCCAACTCGAGAGCTTCGGCTTCGGTGGTCGCCACGAAGCATTCCAGCTCGTCGGCTGTGCCGCTCTTCGGCAGCCCATACCAAGCCGGGATCTGATGCCCCCACCAGAGCTGGCGGGAGATGCACCAGGGCTGGATGTTGTCGAGCCAGCGGAAGTAATCCGCCGCGAAGCGCTCCGGCACGAACTTGGTTTTACCGCCGCGAACGGCGGCGAGCGCGGGCTTCGCCATCTCGCCAGCGTTGACGTACCACTGGTCGGTCAGCCACGGCTCGATCGGCACGCCGGAGCGATCGCCGTGAGGGACCTGCTGGACCGACGGCTCAATCTTGAGGACCTTCGCTTCCGCATCGAGATCGGCGACGACGCGCTTGCGCGCCTCGAAGCGGTCGAGGCCGCGAACATCACGGGGGATGCCGCGAAGTGCCGCGTCGCGTCCTTCGATAATGCGCCCGAACGCATCGAAAATGTTGATCGGCGGCACGAGTTTGTCGGCGTGCCGCTTGCCGACCTCGAAGTCGTTGAAGTCGTGCGCGGGCGTGATCTTGACCGCGCCGGTTCCCTTTTCCGGATCGGCGTACTCGTCGCCGATGATCGGGATCTTGCGGCCCGTCAGCGGCAGCACCAGTTTGCGGCCGATCCACGCCTTGTAGCGCGGGTGCTCGGGATGCACGGCGACGGCGGTGTCGCCCAGCATCGTCTCCGGCCGCGTCGTGGCGACGGTAATGAACGTATCCGGATTGTCAGCGTCATAGGCGACGCCATCGAGCGGATAGTTGAAATAGTACATGTGCCCGCCGGGCTCGCGGTCGAGCAGCTTGCCGAGCTTGACGTGGTCGAGGGGAACCGGGTTGCCTTCTTTATCAGCCTCCCCACGCGCCCACTTGAACGAGCCCTTCTTCTCGATCTGCTCGACCTCGAGGTCGGAGATCGCCGACTGGAACTGCGGGTCCCAATTGACGAGGCGCTTGTCCTTGTAGATCAGGCCCGCCCGATACAACTCGACGAATACCTTGAGGACCGCTTTGGACAGCCCCACGTCCATCGTGAATCGCTCGCGCGACCAGTCGCACGACGCGCCGAGGCGCTTGAGCTGGTTGACGATAGTGCCGCCGCTCTCCGCTTTCCACGCCCACACCGTCTCGAGGAACTTGTCGCGCCCGAGCTTGCGCCGATCTGGCTGCTGGCGCTCGGCGAGCTGCCGCTCCACGACCATCTGCGTGGCAATGCCGGCGTGATCCGTGCCCGGCTGCCACAGCACATCCTTGCCGCGCATCCGCTCGAAGCGGCAGAGCACGTCCTGCAGCGTGTTGTTGAGGGCATGGCCCATGTGCAAGCTGCCCGTCACGTTCGGCGGCGGGATCACGATGCAATAGGGCGCAGCTCCGGCCCGGTCGGCGCGGCCTGCTTTGAAAGCTTGCGCCGCGTCCCAGGCGTCGGCAACGCGCGCCTCGATGTCGGCGGGGTCGTAGGTCTTGTCGAGCATCGGCTTGCTCGTTTCGCTTTTTGCTGTTGATTTTTACGGGTCGGCGGGTTTTCGCTGCACCGCACGTGGATGTCAACGCGCGCGCCCGAATGAAAAAAGCCCCGCTCGGCGCTGGCTGCCGGCCGGGGCCTTTGGTCAAGGCTGTTCGGGTAGCCTCAGATCTTCTACTCCGAGGTGGTTTTCGCCACCAGGTCGCGGACGCTGTCGGCGACCTCGGCTCGCACGGCCTTTTCGAGGGCTTGCTTCATATTTTCGTCGAGCCATTTGCGAACCATCGGCCGCATGATCTCGGCCAGCATGTCCTCGAGGACTGGTTCAGGCGCTTTCGGCGCGGCTACGACAGGTGCCGGGGCTTTGGCTGGAGCTGGAGCTGGTGTTGCGGCAGCGACAGGTGCCGGGGCCGCGGGTGGTGCCGGGGCTTTGGCTGGTGCTGCGGCTGGTGTTGGGGGGGCGGCCGGTGCGGTGGGTGCGGCTGGTGCCGCGGCAGCGACAGGTGCCGGGGCTGCGGGTGGCGTCGGGGCCTTGGCTGGTGCCGGGGGGGCAGCCGGTGTGGCTGGTGCGGCGGCAGCGGCTGGAGCCGGGGCTGCGACAGGCGCTGGTGCGGCGACAGGCGCTGGTGCGGCGGCAGGCGCTGGGGCTGCGGCAGGTTCCGGGACTTTGGCTGCTGGAGCCGGAGCCGGAGATGGTGCTGGGATTGCAGTCGCTGCCACGGTTGCAGCAGGCGCTGCGGCACCGGACGGCGCCGTGGGGACATTGGCGGCAGGGGCCGGTGTCATTGAAGGCGGAGGAGGCGTGTCGGTGGCCGCTGCGATTGCGGTAGCGGCAGGTTTAGCTGCGGCCGCTGCCAAGGTGGCGGTGGCGGGCTGAGCCGCCGGCGGGGTTACGACCTGTGGCGATGGGTTCGCGGCCGGCTCCTGGCGGTTCGCTGGCGCGGTGGCCGGCATGCCGTCGTGCGGCGCCGATGGCTTTGCGGCCGGTGCGAACTCGCGAGGCTTGAGCGCGGTTGGCAGCGGGGCGCTTGCACTGTCCCGGTCGTTGTTGCCCGCCGCCAAACGCTCCAGAATGCTCTGAACCGCTGGACCGGCCTCCACGCGGGCAGGAGGCGGCGATGCCGCTGGCGGCTGCACGATCGGTGGCTTGCCGGCCGGGGAAGGCGGTGCCGTGGTAGCAGGGGCTAGCACGGTCGGGGGAGGCTCTGCATGGCTCGGGGCCGGATCATTCAGGTGAGGGAACTTGAAATCTGGGAGGTTCAAGTCAGGTAGCTTCAAGTCAGGTAGCTTCAAGTCAGGTAGCTTCAAGTCTGGGGGGGCGACTGGCTCGGCGTTGGCGGGCGCGACGATGGGCATCGAAAGGCTGGGCTGTCCGGCAGGTGCTGTGGCTGGGGCAGGCGTCGATGCCCGTCCGCGCAGCCATGCGCCAAGCCCGCTGCTGGAAGGGGGCGGCGGGGGAGCAGCCGCCGAGGCGGCTGGTGTCGAGCCTGCCTGTTTGGGCTGCGGTGCAGCGGTTGGCGCAGCAGGTGGGATCTCGACGGGCTCGCGCAGCAATTCGGCAAGCTCCTGCTCCAATGTTGCAGGCAGGCCTGGGGTTGGTGCGACCGCCGGCGCATTCGGCTGGCGCGGCGCCGTGGTGGTCGATGCGTCGAAGGAGGCAGGCGGCGCCGGCAGATGCGTTGCGGGCAGTGCCATGGGCTCGTCGGAGATGATCTTCCGGATCGAAGCGAGGATCTCCTCCATCGAGGGCTCGCCTGCCTTCTCAGTCGATTGCATGGCCTTCTCCGTGCAGCGCTGCAAAACTCGTAATGACCAATTTCGGCAAAATTCCATCCACGGGAGGATGGCGAGCAACGGCATCGTCTAACAGCTTTGGCGGGGGGCCAGCAATCCGCTGCGAGCGCTCAGTAGGTGAGCGGATGGAAAAAGAGGAGCAGGCATCACTTGACGCGAGCGCGAGCTGAAACGAAAATCGGCCCGTGACGGGCCGATTTTCAACAAGGTGGATCGGCAAGCCTCACTTCACTGGCCGATGAGTTACTGGCTCCCACGAGGCATCGACCTTCTCGCGCCGGCCGTTCGGATGCGTGATCGAGAGGCCGAACCACTTGCGGCGGACCTCGAAGTAGTGAACTTCAGGATCGTAGATCTCGCCGCCCAGAACCATCTCGGCGGCAGTAAGTCTGCCGACGCTCTGCATCAGCGTGAACGCCTGCACTACGGCCTCTCGCCGCGCCAAAACGGCGGCGACCTGGGCATTCAGCAGCTCCTGCTCGGCATTGAGCACGTCGAGCAGCGTGCGCTGGCCGACACGGTACTCCTCGCGCACACCCGTCAGCGCGGTTTGGTTCGCTCGAACCTGCGAGCTGGTCGATATGCCCTGCGCCTTGGCCGACTGATAGCGAGCCCAGGCGCCGACCACCAGGGCCAGCTGCTCGGTGCGCGCTTGCTCGATCTGTTGGATACGGCTGACGTGCGTGTGCTTCGCCTGCCTGATGCGTGCCTCGATGCTGCCATTCGAGTAGATCGGCACCGTCATCTGGGTCGTGATCGACCGACTGTCGGTGATGTCCGCATTGCGCGCCGTATCATAGCCACGCGTGTAGGACGCGTTCAGCGATACCTGCGGAAGCAATTCGCCGCGGATCTGGTCGATGGCGTACTTGGCGGCCTGCTCGAGATACAGGGAGTTGACGATAACCGGGTTCTCGCGTGTGGCGATAGACTGCGCCTCGGGCAGGGATTTCGGCATCAACCGCGTGGGCTCGCCGGCATCAACCAACCGCCCCGGCGGACTGCCGACAACGCGCTCGTAGAGGGCTTGGCTGTTCTTGAGGTTGCCACGCGCGACCTCGAGCTCGGCAACCGCGCCCGCCCGGCGCGCCTCGGCCTGGGCGACGTCGGTTCGGGTGACTTCGCCGACGGAGAACTGATCGCGGGTCGCCTTGAGCTGGTTCGACAGAACGGAGACATTCCCCTCGCGAAGCTTGAGAATGGCCTGATCCCGGACCACGTCCATGTAGGCCGTCGCTGCGGCGAGAAGTACCGCCTGCTCCGTGCTGCGCAACGACTCGCGGCCGGCCCTGACCGACGCCTCCGCGATGCGGACCTGGTTGAGCGACTGGAATCCGCGAAACAGCGGCTGGGTGATGTTGACCCCGAACTGGCGGGGATGCTGCTCGCCACCGCCACCGGCGATCACAGGCTGCGAGTCGGTACGGGTCCAGCTGGCGCTGGCGTTGCCCGACACGGTCGGGCGGTACGTGGAGTTTGCCAGGGCGACAGTCTCGTCGGTTGCACGCAATGTGGCGCGGGCAGCGTCGAGCTGCGGATTGGTGCGATAGGTCTGGGTGAGGGCTTGTTGCAGAGACTGAGCGTTCACGGCAGGTCCGGTGACGACACCCAACGCCAGGACCAAGGCCGCAAACGAAACCATCGTGCCGCGGCAGCCAAAGAGCGCTCGCGTCGACGCGGTGATGCTTTTCGTCCGTACCATCATGCCCCCTGATCAGCGGCAATTGTTGACTTAATGGACGCGATACGTACCCTGATCAGCCTACCGAACGTTACCCGTGCATCAAAGCCGCTACACCGATTCGTTTCCCGTAAGAAGCCACGCAGGTCATGCATCAGCACCTTGATCGGCGTTTTTCGGGGACAGAGTATCCCTGGGGTTACTCGCTTGCGCCTCCGGGGCCTCGTCGGCCCGTCGGGCTCGGTGGTCGAATTCAATTCAGCATGGCGGGTTCCAGTTTTGCCGTCGGGCTCTGTTGTCCCGCTTTTTTTCCCGCTCGGGGTATTGCTTGCGCTTCTCTCGGCTGCAGGACGCTATGGAAACGACCGGCCTTCGCGGCAGCTCATCGGCTTCGCTTCGAGGAGCCGCGACCCCGGCGTTTCAGTCATCCATTCATAGTCCGCAGTAACCGCCCGCGCAAAGCCGACGCTGTGCGCTGGGCCGGCGGCAGCATACGATTTCGCACGATCGTGGCCTGCCGGCAACTGATGGCGACGGCCCACCGCACGGCTCGGCACAGATGGACGCGACCGGGATCAGAAGGCGAAGCCGGCAACCCGCTCGAAGCCGGGAAGGCGCTGTCCGCTGGCCTCGCCGACACGTCTCGACGCGCAGCCGCCGGACAGGCGCCGCCATTGCATCAGGTGGCCGATGCCGTTGCTGGCGACGATCGCGGCGAGGCGCCCGCCTTCCTGCAATTGGTCGAGAAGCGCTGCCGGCACTTCCTGCACTACGCCGGCCAGCAGGATCGCGGCATAAGGGGCTTCTGGCGCCCAGCCGGCCGGCAGGGAGCCTGAGACCACGGTGACGTTGTCGATCGACTGGGCTGCCAGTGCAACTCTGGCCTGCGTTGCCAGCGCCTCGTCGCATTCCAGGGCGATCACCGACCGAGCCAGACGGGACAGGACCGCGGCGCCGTAACCGGTCGCGGTGCCTACATCCAGCACGCGGTCGCCGTCCTCGATCTCCAGGAGCTGCACCAGTTGGGCGAGCACGCGGGGAGCCACCAGTGCACGGGGCGTGCGACCACCGACCGGCGAGCCGACGGGCAGGTCGCGGTCCATGTAGGCAAGCTCCCGGCTGACATCGGAGGCGAAACCCTCGCGGGGAAGCGCCAGCATCGCCCGGGTGATGCGCCGGTCGGTGATGTCGCTCGGACGCACCTGGCTCTCGACCATGTTCTTGCGCTGCAGCTCGAAGTCCGTCACGGCCTTGATCCTCCGACCCGAAATATGCATCAGCAAATGCGCATCTGGATGCGCCCGCGCCAGTTGTCCGGCCAGCAGGCCGGCGGGCGCAGGGCTTTGCCGGGCGGACCATAGCCAAGCGGGGGCGGTGCTGCCAGCCCGACGGGGCTATGGCGGTTGGAAAATCGCTGCGGCGCGCGGACGCAAACGCGCGCGCGGTCGTTTTGGGACGCCGTACTGGCATACCTCGCGTGCGCCTTCTCGAACCATTGGACCGGGTCGATCGAGTGTGCTATCGAGCGCTCACCCCACTTGAGCGTGGTTTTGGCAGGCAGCCCATGCGGTCGCCGGAAAAACCGCGTTTCACATCTGGTATGGCCACGTGGCGGAGTGGTGACGCAGCGGACTGCAAATCCGCGCACCCCGGTTCAATTCCGGGCGTGGCCTCCAGCACTTCTAAAGAGAATCAACATCTTAAGTCGGCAGTTGTCGTGACTGTCGCGAGTGTCATGCTCTGCCTCCCGTCATAGAATCCGTCATAGCCGTCACCTGAAGGGCGTGATCCGTTCGCCAGGGCGTAGAGCGTCATGCAGTTGGTCGACGTGCAAAAAGGCGTAACGCTCCTGGGTTATTTTGACCCCCGAGTGCCCCAGCCACGTCGACACCTCTTCGAACGACAGTCCCCGCTGCTGCAGGAGGCGGCAGCCGCAGGTGCGACGGAGGTCGTGCCACTCGACGTGCTCGCTTATACCCGCGCGCCTCACCGCCTTCTGCAAGGCCTCATACATCGTCGGGCTTGTCGGTGAGTATGCCCCGCCAGCAATGGTCCGAAACACCGGCATATGTGGCAGACCCCTTGGTCGTCCCAGTAGCCATTCTCTCGTCCTAGGCAGCAGCGGGATCGTGCGCGCCTTGTTGGACTTGGCGATCTCGGCTCTGACTGTCAGCTCATTGCGCGCCATATCGATGTCGCCTTCGAGCAACCTGAAATGCTCACCACGACGCAGGCCGGTGTCGATGGCGAACGCAATAGCCTCCCGGGCTTTAGGCGGCGCATGTTCCAGCACGAGCAACTCCTCGCTCATGCTGAGATAGCGTGTCCGTGGCACTGAATCGGGGAGGTATTTCTGTCGGCTGCGCAAATATCCCTTGATAGGGTTCTTTTCTGCCCACTCCCACTCCTCTGCTCGAGTGAACAAGGAGGACAGGCATGCAAGATCACGCCTCACCGTCGCTGTCGTTACTCCCGATGCCAGCCGCGCGCGCTCAAAATCTCCAAGGCGTGCCGAGCCGATATCGCCGAGATTGACTTTGTGGAAGTGGTCGGCGAGCCGCTCCAACGAAATGACGTAGCGCCTCCTCGCGCTTGGTTTCAGAAGCGGAAAGTGCTCCTGGGCGAAGCGTCGAGCTGCGTCATCAAAAGTCCGCGTTGGTCGTTCACCCCATTTGGGGCCGGTTATCTCGCGCCGAATCTTCTCAGCTCGCTCTTGAGCGACGCTAAGGACGTCGGTCTCGAGACTCCGGCGGATCGTTTGCCCGTTCTTCTCGCCGCGGTAGTACCAGATGGAACCGACGCGATAGAGATTTCGGGGCATGGCGCCACCTCCTTAAGTTGAGCGGCCCACCATACGCTGAACGCTGACATATCAATCAGATACGTCCGGCGTTTCCCCAGCTCGATGTAACGTGACCAGTCGGGCCCGTGTGTCGTGATGAAGCGCTGCCAGTGGCGGGTGCTCAGACCCGTTGCCTCTGCGAGATCCGAAATGCGTGCATTGTACCTGAATCGGTGACTTTGCGCACCGTTCGGCTGGCTGCTTTGCAAGTGGCTGGATCGGGGTGGCCGGTGGCAGAAGGGCGAAAGCGCGCAGGCTTCGCACTTCGCGGGGGCGACACGCCCCGGCGGCTGGCACTGCGACGCTGGCG
>CAMAYR010000079.1 GCA_945862355.1 Devosia equisanguinis
GTCGCCGAATTCGGCGACGACTAGAAATTCAGCGCGTGCGAGAGCGTCGATTTCGCCAAGAGGGGCGCCAAGACGGGCGCCGCGACCGTTGGCGAGAAGATACTGGCCGGCATTGTCGCGAGACTTGGCGATCCGGTCGGGAAACGCGAACGCCAATATCGCCGCCGGCGAGAGTGGCGCTTGGGTGGCGGCCGATCGCTCGACCATGCCGGCAGCGCTTCGGGCCCAGTTGCGGGCGAGCCGGCGCATGTCGTTGGCCCGGCGGCCACGGTCGGCGCGGAAGGTGGCGAGGCGGACGACGATGTCGCTGTCGTTTCCACCCAGGCCGCGCTCCACGAGGATGGCGGCGATATCGGCTGCGGCATTCTCGGCGCTGTGCTCTGCCGCCTGCAGTAACATCATGGCAAGGCGCGGCGGCAAAGGAAGGCGCGAGGCGTGCCTTCCTCGCTGCGTAAGGCTGCCGCCCAGGGCGATGGCGCCGGAGGCGACGAGCTCGGAGCGAGCCGCGGCGACGGCAGCGGCGGGCGGTGGATCGAGCCACGAGAGTGTGCAGGGGTCGGTTACGCCCCAGGCGGCGCAGTCGAGCAGGAGGCCCGATAGATCGGCGCTCTTGATCTCCGGTTCGGCATAAGCAGGCAGGCTCTGCGTTTCCGGCTCCGACCACAAGCGGTAGCAAACGCCGGGTTCGAGGCGCCCGGCGCGTCCACGGCGCTGGTCGGCGGCGGCACGGGAGACGCGGACGGTGGCGAGCCGGGTCAGGCCCGAGCCCGGCTCGAAGCGGGGCACCCGGGAGAGGCCGCTGTCGATCACCACGCGCACCCCTTCGATCGTCAGCGACGTCTCGGCAATGGAGGTCGCAAGCACGATCTTGCGCCGGCCGGGCGGGGAGGGGGCGACGGCGCGGTCCTGCTCGGTCAGGTCGAGTGCGCCGTAGAGCGGGGCGAGATCGATGCCGGGGCGGGACGCGATGCGGGTTTCGAGGCGTTCGGCGACGCGCCTGATCTCGGCCTGGCCGGGTAGAAAGGCCAACACCGAGCCCGCCTCGTCGTCGAGGGCGCGGAGGACGGCAGAGGTCATCTGTTCCTCGATGCGGGCGGTCGGATCGCGGCCGAGATAGCGCGTCTGGACAGGATACGCGCGGCCTTCGCAGGCGATGGTGGGGGCCTCGCCCGTCCGGGCATCAGCGAGCAAGCCGGCGACGCGCTGATGATCGAGGGTGGCCGACATGACGAGAATGCGAATGTCGGGGCGCAGGCCGCGCTGGGCGTCCAGGGCGAGAGCCAGGCCGAGATCGGCGTCGAGCGAGCGCTCGTGGTACTCGTCGAACAGGACCGCGCCGATCCCGGTCAACTCGGGGTCGTCAATGATCATGCGGGTGAAGACGCCTTCTGTCACGACCTCGATGCGGGTGGCGGGACCGATGTGGGAGGCGAGGCGCGCTCTCATGCCGATGCGCTCGCCCAATCGCTCGCCGAGCGTGCCGGCCATCCGCTCGGCGGCGCCGCGGGCAGCCAGCCGGCGCGGCTCCAGCACCAGGACCTTGGCTCCCGCCAGCCAGGAGGCATCCAGCAACCAGAGGGGGACGCGGGTGGTTTTGCCGGCGCCTGGAGGGGCGACGAGCACGGCAGACGTGCGACCGTCGAGCGCAGCCATGAGCTCGTCGCGGACGGCGTCGATGGGCAAGGACGGCTGCTTGGGCTGCATCGGTCGAACAACGGTGTGGCTTTGGGCGCTCACTATCACGGGAAGAGTGCGTCGGCAGCATTGAGTGAATTTTGGAATTGTTCTAAATTCATCTCCGGGTCACTGGAGGCTGTTCGCAGTGAAATCTTTTGCAGATCTCGAGCCGCGCGAGGTTCTCGCGCTCGCCATCTCCCTCGAGGAGGAGCACGGCCGCATCTATGGCGAGTACGCCGAGGGGCTGCGCGATTCGTTTCCGGCCTCCGCCAAGGTCTTCGAGGAGATGGCCGAGGAGGAGAACGAGCATCGGCGTTGGCTGATCGATCTCTTCACCAGGAAGTGGGGCCAGCACATCCCGCTGATCCGGCGGCAGGACGTGAGGGGGTTCATCCAGCACGAGCCGATCTGGATGATGCGGCCGCTGGGACTGGAACGGGTTCGGGAGCAGGCGGAGGCGATCGAGTTCGAAACGCGGCAGTTCTACGAGCGGGCGATGGAGCGGGCGACAGATGCCGACCTGCGCAAGCTGCTCGGTGATCTCGCCGCGGCCGAGCGCGAGCACGTCAGCCTCGCCCAGAAGCTAGGCGAAACGCATCTGACCATGGATGCGCGAGACGAGGAGGCCGAGGTTCAGCGGCGGATGTTCCTGCTCAGGGTCGTGCAGCCGGGGCTCGCCGGCCTGATGGACGGCTCGGTCTCGACGCTCGCACCGCTGTTCGCGGCCGCGTTCGCGACGCAGAACACCTGGGAGACCTTCCTGGTCGGCATGGCAGCGTCGATCGGCGCGGGCATCTCGATGGGCTTCGCGGAGGGGTTGTCTGACGATGGCGCGCTCACCGGTCGCGGCCGGCCGCTGATCCGGGGCATCATCACGGGTGCGATGACCACCCTCGGCGGCGTGTTCCACACGCTGCCGTATCTGATCGCGGATTTCTGGACGGCGACGATGATCGCGATCGCCGTGGTGCTCGTCGAGCTTTGGATCATCGCGTGGATTCGATCGCGCTATATGGACACCCGCTTTCTGCGCGCGGCGTTCGAGGTGGTGGTCGGCGGCCTGATCGTGTTCGCCGCGGGGGTGGCTATCGGCAGCTTTGGCGGGGCGCATTAGCGACCGTTCCGTGGCTTGCGGAATGGCTCGAGATATGGTTGGCGGCGTTGACGTGTCGTCTTCGCAGAGTACTGTGAGGCAAGGACGTTCATCGCCGCCGCGCGCACGAGGCCATCATGCTCACGACAGCCGACAACCAGCTCTTGTGCCAGACGGGCCCTGCCACGCCGATGGGCGAGATGATGCGGCGCTACTGGGTGCCTTTCATCTATGCCAGCGAGTTGCCCGAGCCGGACTGTACGCCGCTCAGGGTGAAACTGATGTCGGAGCGACTGCTGGCGTTCCGCGATACGAGCGGCAAGGTCGGCCTGATCGATGAGTTCTGTGCGCATCGCGGCGTGTCGCTGTGGTTCGGGCGAAACGAGGAAGGCGGCATCCGCTGCCCCTATCACGGCTGGAAGTTCGCGACGAACGGCGAGTGCCTCGAGGTGCCGTCCGAGCCGGCGGAGAGCGGCTTTTGCAGCAAGGTGAAGCTCAAGTCGTATCCGTGCGTCGAGAAGGGCGGGGTGATCTGGACATACATGGGGCCGCCCGAGCATCAGCCTGCGTTCCCGGCGTTCGAGTGGCTCGACCTGCCGGCCTCGCACCGCTACCTCAAGAAGCGTCACCAGGAGTGCAACTGGCTGCAGGCGCTCGAGGGTGGCATCGATTCGAGCCATGTGTCCTGGCTGCACTCGGGTGAGCTGAAGAGCGATCCGCTGCACGTGTCGACGGGGGCGGGCTACCAGAAGGACAAGACGCCGAAGTTCGAGGTGGTCGAGAGCGCGGGCGGCCTGCTGATCGGGGTTCGACGCAGTGCGGATGGCGGCAATTACTATTGGCGGATCACGCAGTTCATCCTGCCCTGGTACACGATGATCCCGCCCTACGGCGAGAATGCGCTCAACGGTCATGCGTGGGTGCCGATCGACGACGAGAACGTGATCGTGTGGTCGTTCACCTATCATCCGACGCGACCGCTCTCCGCGCACGAGCTGGCGACCATGAACAAGGGCGGCGGCCTGCACGTCGAGCTGATCCCCGGCACGTTCCGTCCCGTGCAGAACAAGGACAACGACTATCTCATCGACCGGCAGGCGCAGAAGGAGGGCCGGTACTACTCGGGCGTCGCCGGCATCGCGCAGCAGGACGCCTCGTTGCAGGAGAGCATGGGACCGATCGTCGATCGGGCGAAGGAGAACCTCGTCTCGACCGACAACGCCATCATCATGGCACGGGCGATCCTGAAGCGGGCGGCGGTGGCTTTGCGGGACAAAGGCACTGAGCCGCGCGGGATCGCGGAGGAGACACATCGTGTGCGCTCGGCATCGTTCGTGCTGCCGCCGGGCGTGCCGTTCGCGACCGCGCGGGCGGAGGATCTGCGCGTGCGCGAGGGCGTGGCGCATACGGGGATTTGAGCGGAGCGGCGTGCAAGCTCAGCTGATCGGGCATCGCCGACCAGCCCAACCGATCATACCGAGCAACCGAAGGTTCGACCCTTGGTTCGACCACGGGTCGAACCTGAGCTGGGAGGTATCACTCCGCAGTTCATATCCTGGCGGTACCGTGAGGAGCAGCTGCAGCACCGAAAGCGATGAAGCCACGCCGTTGATCGAGGATGAACTCCATGCTGCTCTGCTTCGGAATGAAACGCCATATCACTAAGTGGTGATCCGTCGCGGCAGGCGAGCCGAGCCCGTCTCCCATGCCACCGCCTCCATTGCCTGTGCGGCAGAGGTCCGCGACGCCATGTCGGAGGCCCATACGACCTGTCGTGCCCGCACCGAAAGCTACACCGAAAGCTATTGCCGAAGCCCGGTCGGTGGCGCAGTCTCACCTTGCCGAAGGTCCACCTGGGGGATGTCGGCTGATTACGACGGGCCGCCTGCAGATCGTGAGCCGCCAACTCATGCTCCGGCCCGGGCAACAAGCCTGTGCCAACGAGCCCGGGCAAGGGAGGAGAAGATTCCATGTCACGCTTCGCGCCGTTCGTCGCTGCCGCCGGAATCATCACGAGTGCAGTTGCCGTGGCCGCCGCCGGCCCAGCTTCGGCGCAGTTCTACAAGGGCCGCACCATCAATATGGTGGTGAATTACGGTGCCGGCGGTAACACCGACATCGAGGCCCGCATTTTTGCCCGCCACCTGCCACGCCATATTCCCGGCTCACCCACCATCATCGTCACCAATCGGCCCGGCGCCGGCGGTCTCATCGGCCTGAACCACATGGGCAGCGGCGCCGTCCCAGCCGACGGGATGACGTTCGCATTTTTCACCGTCGGCCCGGTCGCGACGATCGTGAAGGACCCTGCCCTGAAGGTGAACCTGGCGGACTTCGCTTTCATCGGCGGCTTGTCGCAGCACCAGGTCGCCTACGGCCGGAAGGACATCGCGCCCGGCATGAAGCGGCCCGCCGACATGGCGAAGGCGGTGGAGGTGTTCGGCGCGGGCTCATCGCCGGCCTCCCCGCGCGACGTCGCTCTCAAGCTCACACTCGGGCTGATGGGCGTGAAGCACCGGGTCGTTACGGGCTTTCGCTCGTCGAACGACATCAACCTCGCGATTCTGCGCAACGAGTCCCAGTTCACCACGAGTTCGCAACCCGGCTATCAAAGCCAGGCGAAGCCCCAACTGATCGAGCCCGGCATCGCCATGCCGTTTTGGTATTATCAGCTCTCCGCGCCGGACGGCGGTCTGCTCAAAAATGCATCGCTCGAGGCGGAGGGCGTGCGCGGCTTTGCAGACGTCTACAAGGAGGCCCACGGAAAGATGCCCTCCGGCCCTCGCTATGAAGCCTTTCTGGTGTTGAACGACATCGCCTCGGTTATGCTCCGCTCCGTCATGATGCCACCGGGAACGCCGCAGGAACCGGTCGAAATCCTGCGCAAGGCGTTCATGGCGCTCGCCGATGACGAGCAGTTCCGCAACGAGTACATGGCCCTCGTCAAGATGTTGCCGGAACTCGTCTCCCCCAAGGACGGCATGCGCATCCTCGCAAGACTCCGCCAGATCGATCCCGCTGCCGTCGAGGTGATCAGGGAAGCCGTCGGAACGAAGTAGCGGCGCCAGCCGACCAGTACCAGTCGTTCAGCGACCGCTGAACCGGGGCTTGCGCTTCTCCATGAATGCCCGCCGCCCCTCTGCATGATCTTCGCTCGCCGCACATGCTGCCGCGAGCGCACTATAGCGCGCCGTGTCGCGAGCGCTTTCGTCCTTCAAGAGTTCGGCGATCGCCACCTTGGAAGCTTTCAGCGTGAGCGGCGCGTTGTCGATCATCGTCGCCGCGAACTCCCGCACGGTCTGCTCCAATTCCGCGCGTGCCACCACTCGCGACAGAAAGCCGATGTCGTGCGCCTCAGCCGCGGTGTAGCGGCGCGCCGTCATCAACATCTCCTTGGCGTGTACTGGACCGACCACGTCAACCAGCGCCTTGATCGAGTGCAGAGGATAGGCGAGGCCCAGCCTGGCGGCCGGAATGCCGAATTGCGCATCATCCGAGGCGATTCGGAAATCCGCTGCGAGCGCTGTGCTCATCCCCGCGCCCAGGCAGTAGCCGTGGATCATCGCGACAAGCGGCTTCTCCAGCCCGACGAGCGCCCGGTGCGAGCGTTCCGAGATACGTGCGTGCTCAAGCTTGATCTCCTCACTGTTACTGCGCGCCTCGAACTGCGAGATGTCGGCACCCGACACGAACGCCTTGTCTCCGGTTCCGTTCATGACGACGACGCGGACTTCGTCATCCTTGCTGAAATTCTCAAGGATCTCGATCAACGCGGTCCGCATTTCCACCGAGATGGCGTTGCGCCGGTCTGGGTTGTTGAAGGTAATCCATCCGATGCCGTCAGCCTTGGCGGCGCGCATCTTGTCGGTCGAGAGCTGCATGCGGTGTCCCCCCTTGGAGCATCGTGCTATCGCATAGTGATAATTGGGGACAGGATAATTGGGTACAGCCACCAATTCCGCATAGTTTTATCCGCCGAACTCACCGCAACCTTAAGCAGATTGGTGGTGTCGGCCAAGCGCAGTTGCGCCATATTGTCGAGTTCTCTCCTTGCCCATCACGTCGGGCGTGCTGACGTCTCTGGAGCAAGTGGCCGCCCCTCACTGCGCTCTCCGCGTGCGAGGAGAGCGAGGGCGACGCGCACTACTTCGGCTTGGGGTCGCGGGTTGCCGCCGTCGATTTTCGCCGGGCACGTGAGCATGTCTCGGCGGCGGACTTGGGTGCTCTGGCGCAACCGTCGGTCAGCTGGGAATACTCTGGGGCGTGGTGGCGTGCTCGCCCTCGCCGTCGCTCTCGATCTGCCCGTCCACCAGTCGGACATGCCGGTCGGCGCGGTCTGCGAGGGCCATGTCGTGCGTGACGATGACGATCGTGCGGTTCATCTCGTCGACGAGCTTGCGGAACATGGCGATGACCTGCTCGCTCGCGTGGGTGTCGAGATTTCCGGTCGGCTCGTCGGCCAGAACCACGAGGGGATCGTTCGCCAAAGAGCGGGCGATCGCGACGCGCTGGCGCTGGCCGCCCGATAATTGGCCGGGCCGCTTGTGGCTGTGGTCTGCGAGCCCCAGAAGCCCCAGCAACTCGCGGGCGCGCTCGTCCTGCTCGGCGGGGCTGCGACGGCCGAGCGCGCGCATGGGCAGCTTGACGTTCTCCAGGGCGGAGAATTCCGGCAGCAGGAAGTGGAACTGGAAGACGAAGCCGATGCTTTCCAGGCGCAGGCGTGCTCGCTCTGCCTCGTCGAGCGCGCTCGTCGCGCGGCCGTCGAGCAAAACCTCGCCGCTGGTGGGCAAGTCGAGCAGGCCGAGCAGGTAAAGTAGCGAGCTTTTGCCGGAGCCGGAGGGGCCTGTGATGGCCATGAACTCGCCGCGTTCGATGACGAGGTCGATGTCGTGCACGAGGGTCGTCCTGACCTCCTCCTCGATGATCTTGGTGAGGCATCGGGCTTCGACAACTGGGGCGTGTCTGGTGGATGCGGCCATCACGAGGCCCCGCGGATGATCTCTACGGGGTGAACGCTCGCGGCCTTGCGTGCGGGGAAGTATCCGGCGAAAGCGGAGGCCGCCAACGCGATGCCGCCTGCCAGGACGTAATGCGTCGGCGTGTAGAACAGCGGCAGGCGAGTGGCATCCATGTAGGGACTCTTGAACTCGACCTGGCCGAGGCCCAGGCACATCGCATAGCCGAGCACCCATCCGATCAACATGCCGCCGACACCGATCATCTGGGATTCGACGAGGAACACGCGCCGGATGGTGGCGGACGTGAAGCCGAGCGATTTGAGGATGGCGATGTCGCGCGTCTTCTCGTGGGTGATCGTCGAGATGATGTTGTAGGTTCCGAAGGATGCCACGAGCAGGATGGCGCCGACGATTGTGTACATGATGAAGTTGCGGATCTGGAGCGCCGACAGCAGATCCTCGTTCGCCTCCTGCCAGGAGACGGACTTGTAGCCGGTTTCGCGCTCGATCCGTGTGGCGATGTCGCGGGCGGCCATCACATCCGTGGCGCGCACACGCAAGGCGTTCACGAGGCCGGTCTGGCCGGCGAGAATCTGCGCCGTCTTTATCAGCGTGTAGGTTTGCGTCTCGTCCTGCTGGCTGATGCCGGAGTGGAAAAGTCCAACGACCACGCAGGAAAGGCGTTGCCCGGTGGAGGAGACGAGGGTGACCGTGTTGCCGACGCGGGCGCCGATGCGGGTGGCGAGCTTGTCGCCGAGAATGATCGCGTTGGAGGACTTGAAGAGGTTGTCGAGAGAGCCCTGGCTGATCTGGGTGGGCAACTTCGAGACGAGCCGCTCGCGCCGGGGATCGATGCCGGTGACGCTTGCAGCGGTGTCGCGACCGGCATTGCGGATCACGGCCTTCGACATCACCGAGGGCGCTACCTGGCCCGGCAGCCAACCTTCCAACGACGCGATGATCGCATAGGGGTTCTTGATGCCGGGGCGGATCGCGGCCGTGGTGAGGCCGGAGATGGCGACGGCGTCGTAGACCTGCTCTGCGGGCTGCACCGGCGGGCTGTGGCGCTCGTCGCTGATGGTTATGTGGGGCATCGCGTCGACGAGCTGGGCGATGAAATCGCGCTGTGAGCCTTCCATCAGCGCGGCCATCATCACCGAGAAGCCGACGCCCATCGCCACGCCGAGCATTCCGACGATGGTCTGGCGCACCCGCGAGGTCACGTGGGTCCAGGCGATGTCGAGGACGAGCCTCATGGCAGCTTGCCCCCGCCAAGATTGACGCGGGCGCCCGGCGTCAGCTCGCTGCGGGCGGGGGAGACGACGCGCTGGCCTTCCTTCAGGCCTGCCTCCGGGCCGTCCAGCACCTCGACCATGCGTGAGCCGGTGATGCCGAGCCGCACCTTGACCGGACGCACGCGGTTGGCTTCCACAACCCACACCTGGCCGTTGGCCACGGCCTCGGCGGGTACGAGCAGCGCGTTCTCCACCTCCCGAACAACGACATTGGCCTCGACGCTCATGCCGATCTTCAAGGGGGTGTCATCGGGCAGCAGGAAATACGACCGGAATGTCTTGGTGGCCGGGTCGCCCTTGGGGGTAATGCTGTCCACGGTCGCCAGCAGCGGGGCGCCGGACTGGCTCTCGTGGCGCAGGAGCACCTTCTGGCCAGGCGACACCTTGATGATGTCCTCCTCGTTGATGTCGGCGACGATGCGCAGCGGTTTGGGCTGGCCTACCCACATCAGAACGTCGCTGCTGGTGATGCCGGCGATCTCGCCGACCTCGCCATCGCGGCGCAGCACGATGCCATCCATCGGTGCGCGCAGTTGCAGGTCGTAGATCCGGTCGCGCTGGGCGGCGATCCGCGCTTCAAACTCGCGGAGTTGCGTGAGCTTCTCGTCGAGTGCAACGCGGGACGTGACGTTGCGTTCGACGAGGCCGCGCGTGCGGTCGACATCCTCCTGGATGCGGTTGCGGCGTGCCATGAGCTCGGTCAGCGCGGCCTTCTCCTCGACGTCGTCCAGACGCGCGAGCACCTCGCCCTTCTGTACCTCACGGCCCTCGCAGCGGCAAATCTCGACAATGCGCTTGCGCTGAAGGGCTGAGACTTTGGCCCAGACGACCGGCTCGACGACGCCTGTGGCATAGACGACCTGAGCCGCCTTGCCGCGGGTCACTGCGACCACATCGACGGTGGGGCGCGAGTTGACGAGCCAAAGCGTTGCGGCAACGGCGGCGATCAGCAGTGGCGCCACCTTGACCCAGGGACGAGGGCCGAGCACTTCGCGCATTTTCGAAAGCATCGAGCACGCGGTCCTCAAAAGAGCGCTGCGGGCGCCGGTTGGCCAACAAGTGTATCAGACCCTCTGAAAATCCGCACGAATCGGGGAAACCGTCGTGCCAGAACCTGCCCGCCAGCCGGCGCGATGGTGAGATCGAAGCGGAACGGCCTTGGCTAGAGCCGTTTGGACCATTAGATCCTTGCGTAGCGTCAATCAGACAACGGCCAAGCCCGGATCATGTTCGGACTAGACAACGAAGCTACCAATCATCTTTTCCTGTTCCTGTTGCTGTGGTCGCTCGTCGGGGGCGTCTGCGTCATCGAGGGCAGGCGGCGTGGCGTCAGCGCCTCGGTTGCGATTCTTGGATCGTTTCCAATGTGGGTCGCGCTGTTCGCCGTATGGCTGTTGCGACAGCCCATCATCCGAAAGGACTAGTGGCCCGTCGCGCCTAAATCGTATCATCGCCGCAACCACCGTCCGATTCAGGCGCGACACGAGGGTCACTAGAATAAACTCTGGCTTAGTGGGGCGTTCATCGCGCCGTAGTCGACACCTGCCTCGCCGCACCGTTGGTCAACTAAGGCGCGACTCCTCACTAGTGGCGAACCGAGGCTCGGCGCTTCTCGTCCGCAGCGACGGTAAGGGGACACGTCGTCATGGAGCCGGCCCGGGCGGTCGGCCCATTTGTCACTCGTTGAAATCGCCGGCTACCCCTAGCAACGCCGGACTTCGCATTGTAGACACGGCTCATACCTGCAGCGGCCACGGCCACTGCATCGGTCAGCGCGCGCGGGATCAGTCGTCCGGGTCCATCAATGTCGAAACAGCTCATCATCGATGGCCAGCCTTTCGAGGCGGAGGACGGCACTACGCTGCTGCAAGCCTGCGAGCAGGCGGGCGTCGAGATTCCGCGGTTCTGCTACCATGAGAGGCTGTCGATCGCCGGCAACTGCCGGATGTGTCTCGTCGAGGTGCAGGGAATGCCCAAGCCCGTGGCCTCTTGTGCCATGGGCGTCAACGACTTGCCGCCAAATCGAGACGGTACACCCAAGCAGGTGATGACGCGGACGCCGCTGGTGAAGAAGGCGCGCGAAGGGGTGATGGAATTCCTGCTCATCAATCACCCTCTCGACTGTCCGATCTGCGATCAGGGCGGTGAGTGCGACCTGCAAGACCAGGCGATGGCCTATGGCGTCGGCGGCTCGCGCTACGAGGAGAACAAGCGGGCGGTCGAGGAGAAATACCTTGGCCCGCTCATCAAAACGGCGATGACGAGGTGCATACAGTGCACCAGATGCGTGCGCTATATGACCGAGGTGGCCGGCGTCGAGGAGCTCGGCGCCATAGGCCGCGGCGAGGACATGGAGATCACCACGTACCTCGAGCGCGGGCTGATGTCGGAGATGTCGGCCAACGTTGTCGACCTGTGTCCCGTCGGCGCGCTCACGCATCGGCCATCGGCGTTCAATGCCCGACCGTGGGAGCTGCGGAAGACGGAGACCATCGACGTGATGGATGCCGTTGGCTCGGCGATCCGCGCGGATGCACGCGGCGCGGAGGTGATGCGGATTCTGCCGCGCAACAACGATCAGGTGAACGAGGAATGGATCTCCGACAAGACGCGGCATGTCGTCGACGGTCTGCGAACCCAGCGGCTCGATCAGCCTTACGTTCGGCGCGATGGCAAGCTGGAGCCGGCGACCTGGGACGAGGCGCTAGCGGTTGCCGGCGCGCGGCTCGAGGGGGCTGATCCGCGGAAGCTGGGGGCAATCGCGGGGGATCTGGCTGGCGCGGAGGAGATGTTCGCGCTTGCAGACCTGATGGGGCGGATCGGCTCGGTCAACGTCGATTGCCGGCAGGACGGCGCAAAGCTCGATCCATCGCTCGGCCGCGCGAGCTACGTTTTCAACGCGACGATCGAGGGGATCGAGCGGGCGGATGCGATACTGTTGGTGGGGACGAATCCGCGTATCGAGGCAGCCGTGCTGAACGCGCGCATTCGAAAGCGCTGGCGGCAGGGCGGGCTGACGGTCGGGCTGGTCGGAGCCGCGGCCGACTTGACCTATTCATGCGACTATCTCGGCGGTGGGCCGCAGACGCTGACGGAGATCGCCGATGGCCGGCACCCATTCGCCAAGGTGCTGGCGGATGCCAAGCAGCCCATGGTGATCGTCGGGCAGGCGGCGGCGCGGCGGGCCGACGGGGCTGCCGTGCTCGCGGCGGCGGCACGGATCGCGCTGCAGGCCAGTCAAGGCAAGGATCTGGGTGCGACCACGTTTAACGTCCTGCACGCCGCGGCTGCACGCGTAGCAGGGCTCGACCTCGGCCTGGTGCCGGGGGAGGGCGGCATGGATGTCGCGGCGATGGTAGCCGCAGCGGGCGCCGGCAAGCTCGACGTGCTGTTTCTCCTGGGGGCTGACGAGGTGCCGATGGACAAGCTCGGCGGCGCGTTCGTCATTTACCTGGGAAGCCACGGCGACGCGGGGGCCCATCGCGCGGACGTGATCCTGCCGGGCGCGGCCTACACCGAGAAGGTCGCTACCTACGCCAACACGGAAGGCCGGGTTCAGATGACGCGCAAGGCCGCGTTCGCGCCAGGCCTGGCAAAAGAGGATTGGACGATCCTGCGGGCGCTGTCCGAGTTGGCCGGCAAAAAGCTGCCCTACGACGATGTGGCGAGCCTGCGCAAGGCGATGTACGAGAAAGCCCCGCGGCTGGCCTGGATGGCCGGCGCAGGTGCGGAGAACGTCGCCGGCGTGGAAGGGCTTGCAGGTCGCGGCGGGAGCATGTCGCCGGAGCCGTTCGGCGTGTGCGTGCCGGACTTCTATCTGACCAATCCGATCGCCCGTGCCTCGGCCGTTATGGCCGAGCTCAGCGCCATCAAGCGCAACGCCGCGGCTCGTCCCGCGGCGGCGGAATAGCCGGAGAGCGGGGAAACGGCGCCGATGATCGACACTGCCCTCGAGATCTGGTGGTCCTACGGCTGGCCGCTCGCCATCATGGTCGCGGCGAGCCTCGCCATGCTGGTCAGTCTGCTCATCATCGTGGCTTTCCTTCTGCTGATGGATCGCAAGGTCTGGGCCGCGGTGCATCTGCGTCGGGGACCCAATGTCGTCGGGCCGTTCGGATTGCTGCAGTCGTTCGCAGACCTGTTGAAGTTCGTGCTCAAGGAACCGGTGATCCCGGCGGGGGCCGACAAGGCCGTGTTTCTGCTGGCGCCCCTGGCTACGGCGACTTGCGGGCTGGCCGCCTGGGCTGTGATTCCGGTTTGGGAAAGCAGTAGTTGGGGCAAGTGGGTGATCGCCGATCTAAACGTCGGCATTCTGTATCTGTTGGCAATCTCCTCGCTCGGCGTCTACGGCGTCATCATGGGCGGTTGGGCATCAAACTCGAAGTATCCGTTCATGGGCGCGTTACGCTCTGCGGCGCAGATGGTGTCCTACGAGGTTTCGATCGGTTTCGTGATCATCACGGTGCTGCTTTGCGTTGGTTCGCTCAATCTGACGGCGATCGTCAATGCGCAGCAGGCGGGCGTGGCGACTTGGCTCGCGGGGATGGCCGGCGCAGATACCGGGCTTGGACAGGCGATCGCCACCTTGAGCTTCCTCAATTGGTTCTGGCTGCCGCTTTTTCCGATGTTCGTGGTGTTCTTCATCTCGGCGTTGGCGGAGACCAACAGGCCGCCATTCGACCTGCCGGAAGCGGAATCAGAACTCGTGGCGGGGTTCATGGTCGAGTACTCCTCGACGCCGTATCTGCTGTTCATGCTCGGCGAGTACGTGGCCATCGTGACTATGTGTGCGCTTACGACGATCCTGTTCCTGGGTGGTTGGCAGGCGCCGATCGCCGTCGCACCGTTCACCTGGGTGCCCGGGGTTTTCTGGTTCCTGGGCAAGGTCACCTTCGTGTTCTTCATGTTCGCGATGGTGAAGGCGATCGTGCCGCGCTATCGCTACGACCAACTCATGCGGCTCGGCTGGAAGGTGTTTCTGCCACTGTCGCTGGCGATGGTCGTGGTCGTGGCTGCTGTCCTGCAGTTCGGCAACCTCGCACCGTGAGGTGTAGGTGATGGCTTGGTTGCGTCGGTGCGGCAGTGTGGCCGCCGACTATGGTTTCATGGGTGCCGTTATCGGCTTCCTCGTGTCGGTAGTTCTGTTCTTGCTGCTGCTCGGGCAGTCGTTGAGGATTGACCGGAGCAGGCAGGCGAACGACAGGATGGGCTGTGCGTGCCTGATGCGGCTCGCGGCGCTGCTCGTGCTGACATTGGGTTTGGGGGTCGGGTACATGATCGGGCGTTCGATCGCGGCCGGTTGAGACGATGTTCATTGGCGGTAGGGCTCGAGGCTGCTCGGGTCCGGTCGGCTCCGGTCAGAAACGGGAGAAGGAATAATGTCTCCGGCTATAGCAGGCGCCCTGGTGGGCGCAGCGCTCGGGCTGGCCAATCTGATCGTGTTGTCGCGGCTGGCCGAGAGCATCGAGCTCAAGGCCAAGGCGCCGGAGCAGAAGCGCGGCGCCGGCATCATCAGGATGGTGGCTTGGGTCGACTTCGTGGTGTTTCCGATCGTGGGCTACTTCGTTGGTCCATTGATCGGCTGAACCGCCAGCGTGCGGGCAGACGGACTGGAAGGTTGGGTAGAATGAGCATAGGGCAAGGCATCAAGTCGCTGTTTCTGACCGAGTTCGTCTCGGCGTTCTTCCTGTCGATGCGCTACTTCTTCGCGTCCAAGAAGACGCTGAACTACCCGTTCGAGAAGGGCCCGCTCAGCCCGCGGTTTCGTGGCGAGCACGCCTTGCGCCGCTATCCCAACGGCGAGGAGCGGTGCATCGCCTGCAAACTGTGCGAGGCCATCTGCCCGGCGCAGGCGATCACGATCGAGGCGGGGCCCCGCCGCAACGACGGAACGCGGCGCACGACGCGCTACGACATCGACATGGTGAAGTGCATCTATTGCGGCTTGTGCCAGGAGGCCTGTCCGGTCGACGCTATCGTGGAGGGGCCGAGCTTCGAGTTCGCAACGGAGACGCGCGAAGAACTCTATTACAACAAGGAGCGTCTGCTCGCGAACGGCGACCGCTGGGAGCGAGAGATTGCACAGAACATTGCACTCGATGCGAAATATCGCTGAGGCTGGTCACGACCTGCTAAATGCGCTGTCGGACGAGGAACTCGCCCGGTACGGCGAGATCGCGCGTGACCAGGCAAGCGCGGAGCTGTCGCGGTGGTGGCTGCAGGGGGCTCTCGCACTCGGCGCTCTGGCGGCTTTCGTGTGGGCAACGGCGAAGTGGGGCATAACCGGGCTCGAGGCGCTGGGCATCGAGGCGGCGGGTTTTGGAAAGGCCGCGCTGATCGGTGTCGGCATAGGTGTCGTGCTCGGCTATTCGCCCTACAGGCGAATGCGGAACTGGACGTTGTGGAACCGGCATTGCAAAGCAGTGCGGGCCGAGCTGGAACGGCGCCAGATTGCGCTGGCTACGGGGGTGAGGGTCGATGTGGCTCGCTGACGCTTTCTTCTATCTGTTCGCGGTGCTGGCGGTCGGCTCCGGCGCCATGGTCATCTTGGCCCGAAATCCGGTTCATGCCGTTCTTTTTCTGATCCTGGCATTCTTCAACGCTGCCGGGCTGTTCGTGCTGCTGGGGGCGGAGTTCCTGGCGATGCTGCTGGTCATCGTCTACGTGGGGGCCGTGGCTGTTCTGTTCCTGTTCGTCGTGATGATGCTCGACGTGGACTTCGCCGAGCTCAGGGCGGGCTTCGTGAAGAATGCGCCGCTGGGGCTCATCATCGCGGGCGTGCTGCTCGCCGAGCTGATTATGGTGTTAGGCTTCCGGCTGGCGCAACCGGCGACACTCGCGAAGATGGCGGCGCCGATACCGGCGGCTTCCTCCAACATCGGCAATACGGAGGCGCTGGGGCGCATTCTCTATACCCAGTACGCCTTCTACTTCGAAGCGGCCGGCCTGATCCTGCTGGTGGCGATGATCGGCGCGATCGTTCTGACGCTGCGACATAAAGAGGGCGTCAAGCGGCAGTCGATCGGGCGGCAGGTGGCGCGAGGACCTGAGACGGCGATGGAGGTCGTCAAGGTGCCAAGCGGCGGCTTCATCGTTCCCGAGCGCAAAAAGATGCCGGAAAGCGCCGATGGGGGCCGTGCATGAAGAACGGGCGCGACGATCGTTGGGAAGATCCAAAGATCAAGTCTATTTCGGCTGCACGCAAGAAGGCGGAGCAAGCGCGCAAGTCATCGTCTACGGGGGGCGGCGTGCGACAGCCGGCGCGCGGCTTCGGCGAGCTTTTGCTTGGAGCGGTTCTCGTCGTGATGGCCGTCGGGCTGATCGTCAGCTTGACGCGGCCTTGGTGGCAGGCAGCGTTGTCAGTGAGCAATTGAGGTGGCCCAGATGAGCTTGACGGTGGGACTTGGCCACTATCTTACGGTTGCGGCATGCCTGTTCACGATCGGCATTCTGGGCATCTTCCTCAATCGGAAGAACGTGATCGTCATCCTGATGTCGATCGAGCTGATGCTGCTCGCAGTGAATATCAATCTGGTCGCTTTCTCGAGCTTCCACGGCGATCTCGTGGGGCAGGTGTTCGCGCTGTTCGTCTTGACGGTCGCCGCCGCGGAGGCTGCCATCGGGCTTGCGATCGTCGTCGTGTATTTCCGCAACCGCGGCTCGATTGCGGTCGAAGACGTGAACATGATGAAAGGCTAGCGGGCTGATCATGCACGCATCAATCGTATTCCTTCCGCTAGCCGGCGCGATCATCGCGGGCTTCTTCGGGCGGGCGCTGGGACCGAGGCCATCGGAGATCATCACGACGGCGCTCGTGATGGTGGCGGCCGTGCTGTCGTGGATCGTGTTCTGGCAGGTCGGCTTCGGCCATCAGACGCTGAGGGTGCCGATCGCGCATTGGATCACCTCAGGCGAGTTCGAGGTTTCCTGGGCGCTCCGGATCGACACGCTGACGGCCGTGATGCTGGTGGTCGTCAACACGGTGTCGGCACTCGTGCATCTGTACTCCATCGGGTACATGCACGAGGACGAGCACAGGCCGCGCTTCTTTGCGTACCTGTCGCTTTTCACGTTCGCGATGCTGGCGCTCGTCACGAGCGACAACCTGCTGCAGATGTTCTTCGGGTGGGAGGGGGTCGGTCTGGCCTCGTACCTTTTGATCGGCTTCTGGTACAAGAAGCCGGAGGCCAATGCGGCTGCGATCAAGGCATTCGTCGTCAACCGGGTCGGCGACTTCGGGTTCGCGCTCGGCATTTTCGCGCTGTTCGCTCTGACGAAGTCGATCCAGCTCGACGCCGTGTTCGCCGCAGCGCCGGGGCTCGTCGGCAAGTCGATGGACTTCGTCGGCTATCAGGTCGACGTGATGACCTGCGTCGCCCTCCTGCTGTTCATGGGCGCGATGGGCAAGTCCGCGCAGTTCCTGCTGCACACGTGGCTGCCCGACGCGATGGAGGGGCCGACGCCGGTCTCGGCACTCATCCACGCCGCGACTATGGTGACTGCCGGCGTGTTCATGGTGGCCCGGATGTCACCGGTGTTCGAGTTCGCGCCGACCGCGCTGATGGTGGTGACGGCGGTTGGGGCGATCACGGCATTCTTCGCTGCGACCGTCGGGCTCGTGCAGAACGATATCAAGCGGGTCATCGCCTATTCGACGTGCTCGCAGCTGGGCTACATGTTCGTGGCTTGCGGCATCGGCGCCTATGGCGTGGCAATCTTCCACCTCTTCACGCACGCATTCTTCAAGGCGCTGCTGTTCCTCGGCGCGGGCTCCGTCATCCATGCGATGCATCACGAGCAGGACATGCGGCGGATGGGTGGGCTTTTCTCCCACATCAAGATCACGTGGGCGATGATGCTGATCGGCACGTTGGCGTTGACGGGCGTGGGCATTCCGCACCTGATCGGCTTTGCCGGCTTCCATTCAAAGGATGCGATCATCGAGGCCGCTTACGCTGCGCACACGCCATCGAACTATGCGTTCTGGGTGCTGGTGATCGCGGCGTTCATGACGTCGTTCTATTCATGGCGGCTGATGTTCATGACGTTCCACGGCGAGGCCCGGTGGGAGGTGCATGGGCACGACGACCACGCGCACAAGCCGCACGAGAGCCCGTGGGTGATGCTGATCCCTCTCATCGTGCTGGCGCTCGGCGCAATCGTCGCGGGCTTCGTGTTCAGCAAATACTTCATCGGCACCGGTTACTCGGGCGCGCCGGACCCCTACAAAGCGTTCTGGGGTAAAGCCCTCTTCGAGGGCGAGAAGAACCACATACTGCATGCCATGCACGACATTCCGAAGTGGGTCGGGTGGGCGCCGTTCGGGGCGATGACCTCGGGCTTCGTGCTGGCGTGGATCTACTACATCAAGGTGCCGAGCCTGCCGGCGGCCACGGCGCGGGCGTTCCGGCCGCTGTACCTGTTCCTGCTCAACAAGTGGTACTTCGACGAGCTCTACGACCGGCTGTTCGTGCGGCCGGCGTTCTGGCTCGGGCGAATGCTTTGGAAAAGAGGCGACGGAAAGGTCATCGATGGGCTAGGGCCCGACGGTGTGGCTGCGCGCGTGCAGGGCATGACCGGCCGCGTCGTGAAGCTTCAGACCGGCTACCTCTACCATTACGCCTTCGCGATGCTGATCGGCGTCGCGTTGATCATCACCTGGGTCATGTTCCAGGGAACTGCCGCCGGGGTCGTTAAATGAGCATCGCGAATACGCCGATCCTGTCGCTCATAACGTTCCTGCCGCTGGTGGGCGCGGCGCTGGTCGCCCTGCTTTCGGGGGGGGACGACGAAGCAGGCCGCCGGAATGCGCGCTGGATCGCGCTGTGGACCACGCTGATCACATTCGCGGTTTCGCTGCCGATCTGGATCTATTTCGACAAGTCGAACCCGGGCTTCCAGTTCGTCGAGAGCCGCGCGTGGCTCGGGCCGCTGACCTACAAGATGGGCGTCGACGGCATATCGATGCTGTTCGTGATCCTGACGACGTTCCTGATGCCGCTGTGCATTCTCGCCTCGTGGGAATCAATAGAGAAGCGCGTCAAGGAGTACATGATCGCGTTCCTGCTGCTCGAAACCATGATGATCGGCGTGTTCACCGCGCTCGACATGATGCTGTTCTATCTGTTCTTCGAGGCAGGCCTCATCCCGATGTTTCTGATCATCGGCGTTTGGGGCGGGTCGCGGCGCGTATACGCGAGCTTCAAGTTCTTCCTCTACACGCTGCTCGGCTCGGTGCTGATGCTGCTCGCCATCATGGCGATGTACTGGCATACGGGAACCTTCGACATCCCGACGCTGATCGAGAAGAGCAACTTCCCGCGCGACATGCAGTGGTGGCTGTGGCTGGCGTTCTTCGCCTCGTTCGCGGTGAAGATGCCGATGTGGCCGGTGCATACCTGGCTGCCCGACGCGCACGTAGAAGCGCCGACTGCGGGTTCCGTTATCCTGGCCGGTATCCTGCTGAAGATGGGCGGCTATGGATTTCTGCGGTTCTCGATGCCGATGTTCCCGCTTGCCAGTGAGGAGATGTCGACGCTGGTGTTCGTGTTGTCCGTGGTCGCGATCATCTACACCTCGCTCGTCGCACTCGCGCAGGAGGACATCAAGAAGCTGATCGCCTACTCGTCGGTGGCGCACATGGGCTTCGTGACGATGGGCATCTTCACGTTCACGCAACAGGGCGTGGATGGCGCGATATTCCAGATGCTGTCGCACGGCATCGTGTCGGCAGCGCTGTTCTTGTGTGTCGGTGTGGTCTACGACCGGATGCACACGCGCGAGATTTCCGCATACGGCGGTCTCGTCAGCCGAATGCCGATCTATGCATTCTGCTTCATGGTGTTCACGATGGCCAACGTCGGCCTGCCGGGCACGAGCGGGTTCGTCGGCGAGTTCCTGACGCTGCTGGCGGCGTTCAAGGTCAACACCTCGGTTGCCTTCTTCGCGACGTTCGGCGTCATCCTGTCGGCGGCCTATGGGCTCTATCTCTACCGTCGCGTGATCTTCGGCGAAATGGAGAAGCCGGCGCTGGCCGCGATCAAGGACATGGGGCCGCGTGAGATCGCGATCCTGGCGCCGCTGGTGGTGCTGACCATCTATCTAGGCGTTCAGCCTGCACCGATCCTGGACGTCACGGGGCCAGCGGTGAAGAAGCTCGTCACGCAGTATGAGACGGCGGTGCGGCCACAGGCGAAGCAGGCCGAAGCAAGGTAGAGTTTCGTAGGCTGGGTCGAGGTGTTGCCGCGATCCAGCTTCGCGCGAAGTGCCGTAAAATGCTGGGTCGCGGCGACGCCTCG
>CAMAYR010000080.1 GCA_945862355.1 Devosia equisanguinis
CGTGTCGGTGTCCGACTGCACGATCTCGAAGCTTCGCATCCCATCACCTGCCGAGTGAGCCGCCCTCGACAAGAGAAATAGCTGATTCGCAAACCAACCCAGACCCTTACGCCATCACCACCGGATCGGAGTTACGGAAGCAGGTATGACATACGTGCATACGGCCCGGGGATGCCGCGGGGCAGTGAATGACGCACGTCATAGGGCTGTCGTGGGCCTTTGCGGTGGCGGCAGTTCCGGTTAAATGGTGTGAAAGAAAGATCCCCCCACAAGGAGAGAACATGGACACCTTCAACCGCATGGAGACCAGCCAGGATCTGCGCGCATGGCTGCGCCAGATGGAGGACGAGGGCGAGCTGGTGAGGGTCAAAGGTGCTGATCGCGAGAGCGAGATCGGCGGCATCGTCGACATCGCCATGCGCGGCATGGGCCGGCCCGCCGTGCTGTTCGAGGACATCCCCGGCTATCCGAAGGGGCACCGCGTCGTCTCCAACCTGTTCACGTCGGTGCGTCGGATCGCGCTGTCGCTCGGGCTGCCCGGCGACACGAGCGAGGTCGATCTCGTCCGCTTCTGGCGCGACTACATGAAGGAGGCGCCGACCATCCCACCCAAGGAGGTCAACCACGGCGCCCTGCTCGAAAACACCTTCAAGGGCGACGACATCAACCTGCTCTCGATCCCGACGCCGCGCTGGCACGAGGGCGATGGCGGCTACTACATGGGGACGGGCTGCCTCGTCATCATGCAGGACCCGGATTCCGGCTGGATCAACTACGGCTGCTACCGGGTGCAGGTGCACGACCGCAAGGTCGCGAGCATCATGATCTCGAAGGGCAAGCACGGCGACATCCTGATGCGCAAGTACCACGACAAGGGCAAGCCGTGCCCGATCGCGGTGGTGGTCGGCGTGCATCCGAGCCTGTGGGCCGTCGCCGGCATCGAGATCCCGTATGGCAAGGACGAGTTCTCCGCGGCAGGTGGTTTGCTGGGCCAGGCGATCCGCATCATCAAGGGGCCCGTTACGGGACTGCCCGTGCCGGCCGAGGCCGAGATCGCGTTCGAGGGCTACGTCCACAAGGACGACCTAATCATGGAAGGCCCGCTCGGCGAGTGGACCGGCTATTACGCGGGCGGCCAGGAGATGCGGCCGCGCATCGACGTGCAGACGTTCTGGCATCGCAACGATCCGGTGCTGACCGGCGCGATCCCCGGCATCCCGCCCAACGACGACACGTTCTATCGCGGCACTGCGCGCGCAGGCGCTGTCTGGCAGGAGCTCGAGGCCGCCGGCGTTCCGGGCGTCACGGGCGTGTGGAGCCACGAGGCGGGCGGCTCACGCATGTGGCTCACGGTCTCGATCAAGCAGATGTACGGCGGGCACTCCAAGCAGGCGGGCCTGATCGCCTCGCAGTGCCATGCCGGCGCCTATGCGAACCGCGTCGTTGTGGTGGTCGACGACGACATCGACCCGGCCAACATGGACAAGGTGGTGTGGGCGATCTGCACACGCTCGGACCCGAAGGACGACGTGGAGATCCTGAAGGGCTGCTGGTCGACGCACCTCGACCCGATGGCATACGGCGCGCACCACAACTTCAACAGCCGCATGGTCATCGACGCCTGCATCCCCTGGGACCGCAAGAAGGACTGGCCAGCGACCGTCGAGAACTCGCCCGAGCTCGAGAAAGTCGTGCGCGACAAGTTCGGCGCGCAGTTGCCGAAGGGTTGGTGACGGGGCAACGTCGGTGTCAGACCCTGCGGGTCTGACACCATGCCTTCACTGCGGAGATTGCTGCCGATGGCGATCCGCACCTTGACCGCGTTCGCTCGGTCCATGTTGCCTACTGACGCTTCCCCCTCGGCAACTGCCGAGCGCAACAGATGCCGACTGGGCCACGTGCTGAAGAGTGCCGAAGACCGTGGCATTCGCCGAGGGTGCGTTAAGCGTAGCGCACCGCACCGTTTATCAACGTCCCGGCAGCACCAGGATCTGCGGCTTCTCGGGAAGGGTGGCGCGCGAGATCGTAACCGTGGGCACCGGGCTCTCGACGACGTCGAAGTCCTGCCGCACACGGCGCAGGAATCGCTCCAGCCCATAAGCGCTGAACATGTGCATCGGGATCATCACGCGAGCCTTCAGCGCCTTCAACACCTCCGTCATTCCATCGAGATCGAGCGTCATGCCGCCGTCCACCGGCACCAGCAGTACGTCCATTTGCCCGATCTGACCGAGCTGCTGCACCGTCAGCGTGTGATGCAGATGACCCAGATGCGCGATGCACAATCCCGCGACCTCGAACACGAAGATGGAATTACCGAACTCCCGCGTGCCGCCAGACCCGTCGCGGATATTGGTCGGGATGTTGCGCACGTGGACGTCGCCGACTAGAAGGTCGTGCTCGGCCGGCCCGCCGTTGGGGTTCCACCCCGGCAGAACGTGCTTGATGCGCGGGTCCGGCGCCCGCGAGTAATGACTGTCGTGGGCGATGTTCATCGTCGCGATGTCCGGCACGATCGGCGAGCGCACGTAATCGTTGTAGTCGGTGGCGACGCGGATGCCTTCCGGGCTCTCGATGATGAAAGTCGCATGTCCGACGAACGTGATCCGCACCGGCCCCTGCCGGCTCTGCTGCGCGAGCTTCATGGAGGCCGGCTGCACAAGCGAAGTCCCCGGCGCGTTCGCCATGCCGACGCACTGCTGGGCGAGTACTGGCGCGAGCGCTGCGGAAAACCAGGTGAGCAGGGTGATCGCGGAGAGGGCCGCCACCGCGCGGCCCGGGATCGACCTACGCGTCCACCTGCCAAGCCAGGCGAAATCGGCTAAGCGGAATCTCATGGAAATCCTCCGTCGAGATTGCTCGTCGGCAAGGATCATAGAACGGCCTTCCACCGTCGGCCAATGGCGCAGTTGAGATCTCGCTGGATCGTGATCGAGTTCACTGCAAATGTCTGGAGCCGATCGGCAGCCGCGGGAAAAGTGCGCTGACGAGCAATAGCGCCAGGCAGCAGCCGATCATCACCCAGAGGGCGGCGAAGCCTGCCCCCGCCTTCACCGCGAGAACCGAGACCAACACGCCGCCGACCTGCTGCAACAGACCGAGCCATGCGGACGCCTGCCCCGCCATATGCGGAAACGGCCGCATGACGAGTTGCAGCGCATTGGCATGCGTGAAGCCGAGCCCCACATAGAAGGGTAGAACCATCACCAATGTCGCGATCGGACCAGGGCTTTCCCGCGACAGCGCGACGAGCGCACCGATGGCTCCCGCCACCATCAGCGGCGCACCCAGCGCCACGATCCGCTCCGGCGTATGTCGCCTGGCGAGCCGCGCCGAGATCAACGAGCCCGCCATGTAGCCGAGCGAGCCCAGCCCCAGCACGATCGCAACGCCCGTGGTCGAGAAACCGAGATTGTCGATCATCAGGAATGGCGAGGTGGTGAGCCACGTGAACAGCGCGCTATAGAGCAGCGTGGTGATCACGGCGCCGAAAATGAAACCTGGATTGACCAGTATCTCCCGCGCAGCGGCCAACGGCGATGGCCCCTTCTCGTGCACGGCCGCCGCCGGCCGCGTCTCCGGCAGTCGCAGCACGATCGCAGCAAGCAGTATGAAGCCATAGATCAGCAGGAAGGCCATTGCCGCGCGCCAGCCGCCCCACGCAGCCAGGACCGCGCCGATGAAAGGCGCCGTCAAAGGTGCAAGCGCCGCCACCGCGTTGACCTGCGCATAGACCCGCGCGGCCTGCTCTGGTGCCACCGTGTCGCGCACGAATGCCCGGCCGATGATGGGACAGGTGGCGATGACGAGCCCCTGTACGAAGCGGCAGGCCGTCAGCACCTCGAGGCTCGTCGAGACCAATACGGCAAACGTAGCCGCCAGGAACGACAGCGCCCCGGCTATGGCGACCGGTCGCCGCCCGTACCGATCGGCGAGCACACCCACGAACAGATGCGCGACCCCGAAGCCCAGCGCGAAGGCTGCCATGCTCGCATGAGTTGCCGCCAGCGAGGCTCCGAAATCCCGAGCGATGGCCGGCATCAACACCAGATAGATGTCGGTCGCCATCGGCATCAGGCCACCGAAGCCTGCCGCGAACGCAATGACCGTGGAGCGCGGAACGCCCGCTGTAGCGCCGTTCGGCGTCATACGATGATCTGTTTGAGGAGAGTTGCTTCCTCCACCTCTATCCGCATTCCACCGCGTACCCAAGCCGTTATGACTGCCGCCACGCGGTAGACGCATAGCTTCAGCCTGCCCCCAGCTCTCAAGCCAGAGGCAGCTTGCCCCCGGGGACCGGCGCCTGGAAGACATTGAGCGTCATCGCCACCATCACGTAGAAACCCACGGCCGAGACGAGCTCCACCATCGCCTCGGCTCCCAGCATGTCGGTCCCGCGCCGGTAGGTGACGTCCGACAGCGTCCGCGTGGCGTCGAGCTCGTGCGCGATGTCGTACACGAGACGCTCGTCCTCCTTCTCGAAGTCCGGCGTCCGGCGCTCGCGGATGGCATCGACGACGACCTGGGCAATACCCTCGCGCAGCGCATAAGGCTCGTGTACGAACCACGCGAATTGCGCCGTAGCCTGCCGCGCCATGACGAGGATCATCAGCTCGAGCAGCCGCCGCTCGAGCTTGCCGCGCCTTGGAAACCAGTCCTGCAGCGCCAGCGCCCGCTCGCACAACTCAGGGCTCGTCAGCCAGATCGCGAACGGTCCGCGCACTTGGCCCCGCACCCGCACGATCTCGTCGTAGGCAACGCGCTGCTCGGCATTCAAGGCATCTGGATCGATGGGCGGCAGACGGGACATTGATGGCTCCAATTCAGTCCGAGTAGATGCCATCGCCGAAGCCGTCCGGCAACTCCAGATGCTCGCGGCCCACATCGACAGTCCCGTTGCCCGACAGGCGAACGACGTTGATGCTGCGCGCGTAGTCTGGCGAGCCGGAGTACCACGCGTGAATGTCGCCGGTGCCCACTTGCACGCGCCGGTTCCAATGCCCCAGCGCCACGTAGTCGGCCTTGGTCGCAGCGATCTCGTCGTCGCCGATCAGCCAGGACGCGCGCAACCGCGTCGAGCGATCCGGCGCAGGCTCGTGATGACCATGCGCCATCGCGATCTGCCAGCGCGTCGTCCGCCCGCGCACCGTCGCCAGCGGGTCCATGTCGGAATAGTCGCGATGAGCGCGGCCCCAGATCTCGAGATCGAGCGAGGAGAATCGCACTGCCTCCTCGTGCGTAACGCCGAGAATGTGCAGCAGGTCGAGCTTCGCGAAAGCCGGACGATGGAACACGGCTTCCTCGATGGCCGGATCGTGATTGCCCGGCAGCAGCACGATAGGCAGACCGAACTCGCGCATGGTCGCCGCCGTCCTCTCGAGCAGCGCATCCGGCAGGCGATGACACTCGAACGTGTCGCCCGCCAGCATGACGACGTCGGCTCCGACCTTCTTGGCCGCCTCGAGCACCGCGCGCAGCGGCCCAGCACCATCGCCGCCGAACAGATTGGCCGTATAGCTGTCGTCGATGTGGACGTCCGACGCATGAGCCACGACGATCTCGCGTAGTGCAATGGATTGGCTGTTGTCGTTCACGGATGCGTCTCTGTTTGATGGAAATTGAAAATCCGCGCGGGGTCTTCTAACGCGCCGGCGACATTCGGGCTAGCTGGCCCCTCGCGCCTTCTGGATCGCCTGCCAGATGCGGTGCGGGCTCGCCGGCATGTCGATGTGGTCGATGCCGAGTGGCGCCAGCGCATCGGCAACGGCGTTGATCGTCGCGCCGAGCGCCGGCGTCGTGCCCCCCTCGCCACCAGCCCGCACGCCGAGCGGGTTCGACGGCGCCGGCACCTCGAACAGCGCGGTGGCATAGCGCGGCAGCCCGTCGGCGCGCGGCATGGCGTAATCCATGAACGATGCGGACAGCGGCTGCCCCGTCACCGGGTCGTAGTGCATGTTCTCCCACAGCGCCTGGCCCACGCCTTGCGCGATGCCGCCATGCGTCTGGCCGTGCAGCACCAGCGGATTGATCGCGCGGCCGACGTCGTCCACCGCCGAGTAGCGCACCAGATCGAGCGCGCCCGTTTCCGGATCGATCTCGACCTCGGCCACCGCCGCGCCGTAGGGAAAACCCGCCTCCTGGAACAGTTGCTCGTGCGCCGCCGACAGTGCCCCCTTGAGGTCGTCCGGCAGATCCGCGCGGCCGAGCCCCGCCTCCGCCGCCTCGAAGATGCTCATCGACCGGTTCGTGCCGCACCGCGTGAGCAGCCCGTCCGCGAAGTCGATGTCCGCCGGCGCGGCGTCGAGCACAACGCCCGCGATGCGCTTGGCCTTCTCGATCACGACGCCCGTAGCCTTGCCCATCACGAAGCCCGCCATGCGCATGGACCGCCCGGAGTGCGAGCCACCACCGACCGGTATGACGTCGGTGTCGCCCTCGCTGACACACACCTGCTCGAACGGTACCCCGAGCCAATCCGATACGCATTGCGCATAGGTCGTCTCGTGCGCCTGCCCCGACGAGAGCGTGCCCACCAACACCTCGACGATGCCGTCTGGCTTGACCGTCACCGACGACCACTCGCGCGGCGCGCCCATCGTCACCTCGATGTAGTTTGCAAGCCCGATCCCGCGCAGCTTGCCGCGGGTGCTCGCCTCGGCCCGGCGGACGGCAAATCCCGCCCAGTCGGACAGCCGCAGAGCCTCGTCCATCGCCTTCTCGTAGGTGCCGCTGTCGTAAGTGATGCCGGTCGGGTTCTCGTAGGGCAGCTCGGCCGGCCCGACGAGATTGCGCCGCCGGATCTCTATCCGATCGATCCCGACTTGCTTTGCTGCCAGGTCCATCAGGCGCTCGATGAGATACATCGCCTCCGGCCGCCCTGCACTACGATAGGGGATCGTCGGCGGCGTGTTGGAGAGCACCGTGCGCCCGCGCACGAAAGCGGTCGGCGCGCGGTAGACGCCCGTTGCGATCGTCATGCCCTTGCGCATCGGCACCATCGAGGAGGCGAAACAGCCGACGTTCGACAGCGTCTCCACGCGCATGGCGAGCATGCCTCCTTCACTGTCGAGCGCCAGCTCCGCGACCGATGCCTGATCCCGTCCCTGATGATCGGACAAGAACGCCTCGCTCCGATCCGCCGTCCACTTCACCGGTCGGCCGATACGACGGGCAGCCCAAGCACACAGCGGAAACTCTGGAAACAGCGAGTTCTTGGTGCCGAAATTGCCGCCGATATCGTCGGCCGTCACGCGAACCTTGTCGGGCGCGACGCCGAGGATGCCGGCGATCTCGCGCTTCTGGCGGACGATGCCACCGCTGCCGGCGTGAACATGATAGCGATCAGTTGCCGGATCGTAAGTCGCAAGGCACGCCCGCGGCTCCATCGGCACGCCCGTGACACGTTGTATCTTCGTCTCGAACCGCACGACGTGCCGAGCCGTCGCGAACGCCGCCTCCGTTGCCGCCCGATCCCCCATCCGCGCCTCGACGACGACGTTCGAACCGAGCTCGGGATACAGCAACGGCGCCCCAGCCTGTACCGCCACCCGCGCATCGACGACCACGTCGAGCGGCTCGTACTCCACCTCGATGGCCTCCACCGCGTCCTTGGCCGCTGCGAGCGTCTCGGCAACGACCATCGCCACAGCCTGGCCGGCAAACCGGACGACATCGTGCGCCAGCGGCGAGAACGGCGTGTCGGGGATCGGCCGGCCGTCCCAGGCCACCAAAGGCGGCTCCGGACCTCTCGCCGCCCCAGCAGACGGGCTCGCCAGGGGGTTCGCGAGCGGGCTGGACCGCGAGTTGGGCGGCGCCGCTGCAATATTATGATCGCACGGCATCGGGCCGAGCTTGTCGGCTACCACATCCTCGCCAGTCAGCACGGCCAGCACGCCCGGCATGGCGCGCGCGGAAGTCGTGTCGATGCCGACGATCCGCGCATGTCCCTGGGGTGATCGCAGAATGGAGGCATAAGTCTGCCCGGGTGCGCTCACGTCGTCGCTGAACCGCCCCCTCCCTGTCAGCAGGCGGATGTCCTCCTTACGCGGCACAGGCCGGCCGATGCCGGTGGACCGCGCCGAGGCGAACTCGGAAGGTGCAGCCGCCATGAGGCTCCTTTTCGATCGACTGTTTGGATGCTCCCCATCCTTCCGGTATTGGCGCGCAGCGTCAATGCCAAGCCCCGCATTGATACCCAGCCTTGCTTCCAGCGGGCAGCCGCTGGCGGAGAGCTTCCAGCAAGGTCGATCGAACGTGATCTTTGCGCGACGCGAAGATTTGGGTTACGGCCCATTAGCTCCCCAACAACAGATCGCGCACCCACCTTGTCGAACGCCAGCACCGCCTGGAAGCCAACCGCCGATACACCCGCCTGGGCTGCCAAGGCGAGCCAGTCCGAGGCATTCACCCGGGGCTTCCTGGCGGGCTTCGGCATCCCGGGCTACGTACTCGTCGCAGGCGCGATCGGGTTCGGCGCCCTCGTGCGGGATCTTGGCCTCGGCATCGATTTCGCCATCCTGTCGTCGATCATCTTCTATGCCTTGCCCGCGCAGGTGATCCTCGCAGCCGAATTGGGCCGTAATGCTTCCCTGCTCACCTCCGCTTTCGCCGTGACGCTCACCTCTGTGCGCCTGCTGCCGATGGCCGTAACGGTGACGCCCTATCTCACCGACTACAAGGGCCGGCGCTGGCGGGAGGTTCTCGCCATGCATTTCGTTGCAGTAACCGCCTGGATCGAGGCGAACAAGCGCCTCGGCCCGCTGCCGCCGCATCTGCGGCTGTCGCATTTCCTCGGCTTCGGCAACACTTTCATGCTGTTCACGGTCGCCGGCGCCACGATCGGGTTTTTCGTAGCCGGCCTCGTCCCGACCGCACTGACCGCCGCGCTTCTGTTCTTCACGCCCTGCTACTTCGTGCTCACGATGATGCAGACCGCGCGCGCCTCCGCCGATTGGTTGGCGATCGGTCTCGGCCTGGTGATCGGCCCGCTGACGTATCTCGTCGCCCCGGATATCGACCTGCTGGTGGCCGGCCTGGTCGGCGGCACTGTCGCTTATGTCCACGGACGGCGCGCGCGATGATCGACACTACCACCGGTTTCGGCGCATTTCTCTTCATGCTGGCGCTAGCCGTTCTGGTGCACGAGCCGTGGCGATGGGCCGGCTACCTCCTAGGCCGCAAATTAAATCCGGACGACGAGATCTTCATCTGGGTCAAGTCGGTGTCGACGGCCCTGGTGGCGGCACTGGCAGCAAGGCTCTTGCTGTTCCCCTCCGGCGCGCTGGCCGGAATTCCACTATGGCTGCGGCTTTGCGCGTTCGCGTTTGGCCTGATCGTATTTTTTCTCACGGAGCGTGCGGCCTGGAAAGGCGTCTGCGCAGGCGCCGCGGTCATCGCCGTCGCCAAGCTCATGCTCGGCTGAAGGGTCATCGCCCCCGCCCGGCCAGGGTTCCCACCACGATCGCCCCGATCACGAGCGCGCCGCCGGCCATCTGCGCCGCCGAGATGCGCTCACCGAGCACCACAGCCGAGACCGACAGTGCTGCCACCGGCACCGCCGCCGTAGCGAGGCCCGCAGCCCAGCGCTCGACATGGCCGACCCCGCGGTACCACAGCACCGTGCACAACACGCTCGCCGTCAGCGCGTACCACACCAGCAACGCCCACATATGCGGGCTCACCGCACTCGCCTCGAGCCGCACCACACCGCCCAGACCGAATGGGGCGCAAACGCCGAGACTTACGAGCGCCACGGCGAGGGACAGTCGCATCGGTCCCACCTCTGTGCTGATCCGCCGCGCGACGAGAATGAACGTCGCCTCGCACAACACCGCACATCCGATCAGCAGATTGCCGACGATCTCGCCCGCGATGCCTGACGCCGGACCGTTGCGCGCACCGCCCCACGCCTGGATCATCGCCACCCCGGCCACCGCCAGCGCGATCATCGCCCCTTCGCCGCGCCGCAGCCGCTCGCCGAGCATCAGCCCTGCCACGGCCACGACCGCCGGCAGGGCGGCCATGATGATGCCAGCGCTCCCCCCCGAGGTACGCCGCACGCCTTCGAGCACGAACCAGGTGAACAGCACCGAGCCTGCCAGCGCGAGGACGAAGACTTCGCTCCATTGACGCGCATTGAGCGCACCCAGCGACGGGCCCGGCTCCGCCCGCGCCAGCAGGGCAAGAACGGTGCTGGCCACGACGAACCGCAGCAACAGCAGCACCTCGACCGGAATAGCCGCGATCAGGAGCTTCGACAGCGGCACGTTCGCCCCCATCATTGCCATGGCGGCGATCAGGCTGAGCATGGCGATCGGACGGGACATAGGGCGTCGCGAAAAAGAAGGGACGATAAGCATTGTCACATGCGAGCGAGGAAAGCTAAGTGCCCCTCTCGATCACATTCGTTGTGCCGATAAAGCACTGCAGCCCGGAGACGTGACGCATGCAGCCAGATCCGAAGCCAGCCGCCCGATCGATCCGCTTTTCCGCCCGCGATGGCCTCATCCTGCACGCACGCCGCTACGACGCGCCGGGCTCATCGCGTCCACCAGTCCTATGTCTCGCCGGCCTGACCCGCAACAGCCGCGACTTCCACGACCTCGCGAAGACACTCTCCACGGGGGCTCACGCCCGCACCGTCTGGGCGCTGGACAGCCGTGGCCGAGGCTCATCCGACCGCGATCCTGACTGGCGCAACTACAATGTGCTGACCGAGGCTGGCGACGTCGTCGATCTGGCAGCGATGGCCGGGCTTCACGGCGTTACCATCGTGGGCACCTCGCGCGGCGGCATTCTGGCGATGGTGCTCGCCGCGATGCAACCAACGATGATCGGCGCCGTCGTGCTCAACGACATCGGCCCCATCATCGAGCGCGACGGCCTCGCGCGCATCGCGGGCTATGTCGGCCGGATGCCATTGCCGGCAAGCTGGAACGAGGCAGCCACGCTGGTGGCCGACGTCGGCCGCACCAAGTTCCCCGACGTGACGCCGGCCGAGTGGGAGGAGGCCGCCCGCGCCTGGTACAACGACGCCGACGGCAGGCCCACGTCCGGCTACGACGCCGGCATCGCCCGCTCGGTGTCGGTGACGGCCGGACAGATACCCGCACTGTGGCCGCAGTTCTCAGGCCTCGGACGCGTGCCCTTACTGGCTGTGCGCGGCGAGCTTTCCGACATTCTCTCGCAGGCGACGTTCGAGGAGATGCAGCGCCGGCATCCCAACTGCGCAGGCCTCACCGTGCCGCGCCAGGGCCACGCGCCCCTCCTTAAGGACCGCCCCACGATCGACGCCATCGCCCGTTTCATCTCGGCAGCCGAATCCGGCGAGCAAGTCTCAGGGCGCGACTTTGCGGCGTGATCGCACAGCGGCCCGAAGCACAAAGGCGCAGCGCTTCACCCGCATTTCCCCGCGCTCGATGCATGTCGAGCCGATGCGATCCGGTGTGACGTAAGACGCCAACGACCAGCATGGCTCATCACAGGCCCGTCACAAGGCCCTTCAGCGCGCCGTGAGATGGGACACGAGTGCCCGCAATCGCGTCGGCCGATAGCGGTCCCGCGCATAGAGCGCATAGAGCGAAGGCTCCGCGAATGTGTAGCTCGGCAGCACTTGGATGAGCGCGCCCGCAACCAGCTCGTCACGGATGAGAAACTCCGGCAGGCGCGTCGCTCCAAGTCCCGCGAGCGCCCAGTTCTTGACTTGCAAAGCCGAGGAAGTACGAACGCGCGAGGTGAGCGGCAGACTGTGAAAACGTCCCAGGCGATCCCGAAGCTTCAAGCGTAGAGTGGTTCCGCCGAATTCCGAATATCCAATCCAGGCGGCATCCAGCAGATCTGCCGGCTTCAGGATCGGCGCCCTGGACGCCAGGTATTTCGGAGCCGCACAGATCATCCCCTGGTACGTTCCGATTCTGCGCGCCACAAGCCGGGACTCGGCACCGTGAAGCCACCCGAACCGAAATGCCAGATCGATCCCCGACTGACGCGGATCGATGATCTCGTCGGTAGCCCGCACGTCGATGCTTATGGCCGGATGCTTGTCGAGAAATGAAGCCAGAAGCGGCACGATGAGCGCATCTGCGATGCCTGCCGGACAAGCCAATCTGACCTCCCCCGCATGATCCTGCTCATTGGATCGAATCACCGCGATAGCTTCCTCGAGATCGCCTTGGACACGCATTGTCAGCTCGAGCAGACGCTCGCCCGCGTGAGTCGGCGTAGCGCCAGTCCGCGACCGATTGAGCAGCCTGACGCCCACCGTGCTCTCCAGGCGGGAGACGCGCGTGCTGACCGAGGACTTCGAGACGCCTGCACGGGCCGCCGCGGCGCTCACCCCGCCCGAGGCAACGACTGCGGAGAATACCTGAAGGTCGGCCAGCATCGTCTCACGGATTATCGTTCTTCTCATCCGAACATACCGTTCTAGAAAACGCTCTTTGTCATTCGCGCCAGAACGCTAACATCCATCCGTGCGGCAGCGCAAACCAGAGGCTTGAAAGCAATGCAGCAGGTATTTCGAACGCCGACGAGACGCACGTTCACGAGCCTGATCTTGGGCGCACTATCCACGCCAGTCTGGGTGCCGACAAGTATCGGCCAGACCGCCCCCAAGACTGGCTCGTGGCCGACACAGCCAGTGCGGATCATCACGCCCTCGGCTCCGGGCAGCTCGACCGATATCGCCGCCCGTCGTTATGCCGACAGGCTGGCCGAGCTCTGGAAGCAGCACGTCGTCGTGGAGGCCAAGACCGGAGCGCAAGGAGCGATCGCCGTGAAGGCTGTCCTCGAGCGCGCCGACGACGGCCACACCCTGCTGTTCGCACCCACCGGCATCGTCACGATCACACCGCTGCTGAGCCGAACGCCCGCGTTCGATCTGACGGCTCTGGCCCCGCTCAGCCTGGCGGCGATCGACCATTTGACCGTCGCAGCCAGCGCCCAGACAGGCGCTCGCGACCTCAAGCAGTTTGTTGAAGCCGCGAAACGCCAACCGGGTAAGTTCAACGTCGCCGCAGGCCCCGGCGGCCCGACACTGGCCTTGTTGAACTTCATCCACCGCCACAAGCTGGATGTGAAGCAGGTTCCATATCGCAGCCCGCCTGACGCGATCAGCGATCTCGTGTCCGGACGCATTCAACTCCTTGTTGGACCGCTGGCCCCTGTCCTGGCGCTGGCCCGCGATGAGAAGGTGACGTTGCTCGCCGTCACAAACCCGGCCCGTTCGCCCGTCGCGAGCGCAGTGCCGACCGCAGCGGAGCAAGGCTTCGACGAATTGACATTCGAGGGATCGCTCGGGCTCTTCGGGCCTGTTTCGATGGCAAAGTCCAATCGGGCGAAAGTGGCACAGACCATGCTCGCAGTCTCCAGCGAGGAGCAACTTGCGACGGTATTCGGCCGCGTTGGCCTCGTCCCGAAAGCCGAAAGCGGCGACGCACTTCTGTCGCGATTGGATCGACAGGTCCGCCACTGGCGCAAGGTCATCGAGGTGACCGGCTTCAAATTGCCCGGCTGAAGTCTTCCCAAGTTCGACAGCGCATCGTCATCGCCTTTGGGAGCCCGACAGCCATGAGCACGGAACTGGTCGTTGTCGCATTCACGGTCGTGAACGGGCTTCGCGTGATCGCCTACCTGCCACAGATCGCAATGCTGCTGCGTGATCGCAGTGGCGCGCCGGGCGTATCATGCACCACTTGGTCCCTATTCCTGATGGCCCATCTGACGACGGTGCTCTATGCGGTCGTCGAGCTGCGAGACTGGGCATTGGCCGCTGTATTCGCGCTCAATGCGATCTGCTGCCTCGCGATCGTAGGGCTGGTGAGCCTGCGGCGCCGCTCGCATCAACGCTTCGTTCCAGCCCTGGCACGCCACCCCGTCGCGGGAACGACATCATGAGCAGCTGCATGGCGTGTCCGTCGTCACCATCGACAGCGGATGGCTTGCTCATGCCCATCCAAACGGATCATCAACCGCCCGAGCTCGGCAGACCGGGGCTCGTGAACTCGTCCTCGTCTTACCCCACTCCTGCATCCTTGCCCCGTATCGCCCGCCATACCTTCTCGGGCGTGGCCGGCATGTCCATGTGGGTGACGCCGAATTCTGCCAGCGCATCCACGACGGCGTTGATGACGGCCCCCAGCGCCGGCGTCGTACCGCCTTCGCCACCCGCCCGCACGCCGAGCGGATTGGTCGGGGACGGGACCTCGCTCAGCGCCGTCTCGAACGACGGCAGCGTATCCGCGCGCGGCATCGCGTAGTCGAGGAACGACGCGGCGAGAAGCTGACCCGTTTCGCGGTCGTAGTGACTGTGCTCCCACAGCGCCTGCCCCACACCCTGCGCGATGCCGCCGTGCGTCTGCCCGTGCAGGATCAGCGGATTGATCGCACGCCCGACATCGTCGATGGCCGCATAGCGCGCGAGCGCCACATGACCTGTCTCTGGATCGATCTCCACCTCCGCGACATGGCTGCCGTAGGGGAACCCGCCCTCCTTGAAGAGATGATCGCATTCCGCAGCGAGACGCCCCTTCAGATCCTCGCCAAGATCGGCCCTGTCCCGCGCCGCAGCGGCAGCCTCCGCAAGGCTCAAGCCTTGATTGGTCCCCCGCCGCCGCAGCAAACCGCCCGCGTGCTCGATATCATCGAGTGGCGCCTCCAGCACGTGCGCCGCGGTCCGCCGCGCCTTCTGGATCACCGCGTCGGACGCCTTGCCCATCACGAAGCCCGCCATGCGCATCGACCGGCCCGAATGCGAGCCGCCGCCGACCGGCACGATATCGGTATCGCCCTGGATCAACCGGATGCGCTCGAACGGCACGCCGAGCCAGTCGGAAACGCACTGCGCGAAACTCGTCTCGTGGCCCTGCCCGCTCGCCAGCGTGCCGACCACCACCTCCACGTCGCCTGATGGCAGCACGGTCACCTCGGCCCGCTCGCGCGGATTGCCGAGCGTCAGCTCGATATAGTTGCCGAGCCCGATGCCACGCAGCTTTCCTCGCGCACGCGCTTCCGCCTTGCGCGCCGAGAAACCTTCCCAATCGCCAAGTCGCATCGCGTCGTCCATCACGCGGCGGTACTCGCCGTTGTCGTAGGTGACGCCCAGCGCGTTCCGATAGGGTAGCTCGGAGGGTGCGACGAGATTGCGCCGGCGCAACTCGATGCGGTCGATGCCGGTCTGGCGCGCGGCCACGTCGATGATGCGCTCGATGATGAACATCGCCTCGGGCCGACCCGCGCTGCGATAAGGTGACGTCGGCGGCGTGTTGCTCATCGTCGCCCGCCCGCGAAAAGAAGCCGCCGGAATACGATAGAGCCCGGTCATGATGCCGAGCCCCTTGCGCAGCGGGATCGTCGAGGCAGCGTAGGCGCCGAGATTCGACAGGTTCGTGCCGCGAAGCCCAAGAAATTTGCCGTCACGATCCAGCGCCAGCTCTGACGCCGAGACGAGGTCGCGCCCCTGGTAGTCCGACAGGAACGCTTCCGAGCGCTCGCACGTCCACTTCACCGGGCGGCCAATGCGCTTCGACGCCCAGACAGCGAGCCCGAACTCCGGAAAGATCGCGTTCTTGGTTCCGAAATTCCCGCCGATGTCGTGCGCAACGACGCGTACCTTCGCGGGCGGAATACCTATAATTCCGGCGATCTCACCCTTCTGCCGCACGACACCGCCAGAGCCCGCGTGCAACGTGTAGCGGTCAGTGGCCGCATCGTAGTGTCCAATGCACGTACGCGCCTCCATCGGCACGCCGGTCACCCGCTGCACCCACGTATCGAGCTTCACGATGTGCGCCGCTTGCGCGAAGGCGGCCTCGGTAGCAGCCGCATCCCCCACGTCGCCGTCTACACAGACGTTGGAAGGATTGGACGGCCAGAGCACCGGGGCGGTCGGATCGGCCGCCTCCCGCGTATCTGTCACCGCGGGCAGTGCCGCGTACTCTATCTCGATCGCCTCGGCCGCGTCCTTGGCCAGCGCGAGCGTCTCCGCCACCACGAACGCCACCGCCTCGCCGACGTATCGCACGCGGCCCCGCGCCAACAGATGGTAGGGCGAGGGATAGATGTCAGAGCCGTCGCGATTGACGAGAATGATGTCGGGAAGCTGCTTTTGGACCTCGATCGGCCCCAGAAACAGGAAATCCGGCGGTATCGGCTTGATGCCGTCCTCTGCGAGGTCCTCACTGGTCAGCACCGCCAGCACGCCGGGCGCAGACCTCGCCGCACGTGTTTCGAGCCGAACGATGTCGGCATGAGCATGAGGGGAGCGCAGCACGAATGCGAACGCCTGGCTCGGCAGATCGAGATCGTCGCTGTAGCGGCCCTTGCCCGTCAGCAGGCGCAAATCCTCCTTCCGCAGGACGGGCTGGCCGATGCCGGTGCCGGTTGCAAGGAGAAGAGCCTGCGCTTGTCGTGAGGTGCTCACGTCGGTGACCTCTCGAAACTTGGGCCGCAACCCGCGTCTCAGCGCGAATTGCGGCCCGATGCAATTGCAGAGGCTCACCAAACCGCCAGCAGCCAGCCTCAGTCCACCTTGATCTTGGCCTCGGCGACGAACGCCTTCCACCGCGTGACATGACCAGCGATCATCTTGGCCATCTCCTCGTTGGAGGTCACCTTGGGCGTGCCGCCCATGTCCCGCAGCCGCTTGTCCATCGCCGGCGACTTCACCGCCGCATGGACCGCCTTCGTCAGCTTGTCGAGGATCGGCTTCGGCGTCCCTTTGGTCGTTGCCACCGCGTTGAACGCCTGCATCTCGATGTCGAGCTTCAACGCCTCCGCCATCGTGGGCACGTCCTTTAGCGCGGGCGCGCGCACTTTCGATGAGACCGCGAGCGCACGGAAGTTGCCGCCCTCGATATTGCCGACGAGCACGGTCGATGGCGCCATGATGAAGTCCACGCTCTTGGACAGCAGCGCCGTCACGGAGCCGGCGTCGCCACGGAACGGCACATGCCGCATCTTGGCCTTCGTCGCGTGGATCATCGTCTCCCCGCTCATGTGCTGGCCGCTGCCGACGCCAGCCGAGCCCCACGTCAGTTTGTCCGGATTGGCGCGCGCTGCCGCGATCAGCTCATTGATGGTCTTGTAGGGAGAATCTTTGTGCACTGCGAGGAAGAACGGAAAGTCGGCGATCCACGAAATAAAGTCGAGATCCTTTACCGCATCGAAGCTGACAGCCTTCAAAAGCGCGGGCGAGATCACGTGTGCGGTGGTCAACAGTACGATCTGGTGCCCGTCGGGCTGCGCCCGCACCACCTGCTCGGTCGCGAGATTTCCGCTCGCGCCGGGCCGCGCCTCCGCGATCATCGGCTGGCCGAGCGCCTTGCTCAGCTCGTCGCCCATCGCGCGCACGATCACGTCGGCATTTCCGCCTGCCGGGAACCCCTGGAGGAACCGTATCGGCTTATTGGGAAAGCTCTGCGCATGAACGTTGCTTGCCACTTGGGCCATTGCGGCGACCGACGCCACCACCGCCATCGCCAGCGTCCTAAACCGAACAGACATTTTTTCCTCCCTTTGCCTTTTTTTACGGCCCCCAAATTGGCTGGGAGAGTGGTGGGCGTCAAGATGCACCGATGGTCGACGGGTCGGGAGGCGGAGCCATCGCGCACCGCTCATGCTTTCGCCTGAACCGGCACCGGCTGGACCGGCTGAAGCCGCGGCTTGTCGTTGCTCGCAGCCACGGCGAGGTTCGGCCCGCGCAGGCTCTGCAGCACGGCATCGCGAGGCCCGAAAGCGAGCGTCAGCCCGAACGACATCACGAGGATCTTGTCCACCACAGAGAGCATCTGCGGCCGATGAGTGATGACGATCACGGTGCGGCCAGCTTTCTTCATCTCGACCACGGCGCGGTGCAGCGCGCGGTCACCCTCGTCGTCGAGGTTCGCGTTGGGCTCGTCGAGGATGATGAGCCGAGGATCGCCGAAGAGTGCGCGGGCAAGGCCGACCCGCTGCCGCGTGCCACCCGACAGCGCCGAGCCTCCATCTCCGATCTGCGTGTCGTATCCCTTCGGCAGCCGCAGGATGAGCTCGTGCGCGCCAGCAGCTTTTGCCGCCGCGATCACCGCCCTGTCGTCGACCTTGGCGAGGCGGGCGATATTCTGCGCTATGGTCCCTGAGAACAGCTCCACGCTCTGCGGCAGATAGCCGATATGCTTGCCCAGTCGGTTCGGATCCCATTCCTGGAAGTGCTTTCCGTCGAGCTGGATCGCACCTTGCACGAGCGGCCACACGCCGGCCAGCGCCCGTGCCATCGACGACTTGCCGCTACCCGACGAGCCGATGATCGCGATCACCTCACCGGGAGCCGCAGAGAAGCTGACGCCCTTCACCACCGGCCTTCCGCCGGTGGGTGGAACGACGACCACACCATGCACATCGAGCTTACCGATCGGCGCGGGCAGGTTCGCCCCCGCGCCCTGCTCCGGCATCTGCGCCATGACCTGCTGGATTCGGGCGTAGCTGCCACGCAGAGCCACGATGCGCTTCCACTGCCCCACGACCATCTGCACCGGCGCCAGTGCGCGCCCCATCATGATCGAGGCCGCCATCATCACACCAGGCGAAATCAGTTGCTCGATAGCAAGCCACGCCCCGACGCCCAGAATGGCAGCCTGCACCAGCATGGTCACGAACTTGGAGACTGCGTTGATCGCGGCTACACGTTCGGTCGTGACGGCTTGCGTGGCGACGACCTCGTTCTGCGTCGCGTTCCAGCGATCCGAGATCGTATCGCCCATGCCGAGCCCGCGCACAGCATCGCCGTTCTTCAACGCTGACGCGGCAAACTGGGACGCTTCAGCCGAGAGCTGCGTGGCGTGCCTCACACTCGACTTCGTTATGCCCTCGCTGAGCCAGGTGAAAGCGAACATCGCGATCGCCCCGCACAGCGCGACGACGCCGAGCAGCGGATGCAGCATGAAACACAGCAGCACGAAGATCGGCGCCCACGGCACATCGAACATCGTCGAGACGAGACCACTCGAGATCGCCTCGCGCAGCATTTCCGCATCGCGCAACACTTGCGGACCGATGCGGGAGGCGCCCGTCACGTCGGTGCGCATGAGGCCGTCGAACAGCGAGCGGCGGATGATGTCGTCGAACAGGATCGAGGCGCGGAGTTGAATGCCCGCACGCACATATTCGAGGAAGCCATACAGCGCCAGGAATACGACGACGATCAGCGTCAGCATCACCAGCGTGCCGGCGTTACGGCTCTGCAGGACGCGATCGGAAACCTGGATGGAATAGAGCGGTAGCGCGAGCATCGTCAGATTGATGAAGATGCTGATGAAGGCGACCGACACGAACGCTGGCCTGCAAGCCGTCAAGGCCTCCGCGAACGGACTTTTCTTCTTCGACATGGTGGCCAACTCCCGCAGGCCCACTGCTCGATCGCGCGGGCTCGTATGGAAACACAGTGTCAGCTTCGCCAACGAGCCGCTGTCCCGGTTGGAACAGGATCTCACGAGCAATCACCGGCATCGACACGCCTTTCCATCATCGGTGTTCCTGCAGGAACAGCTCGAACCGTTCCGTGCTCTTACATTGCGATCGTCGTCGGTGAGCGCCTCCACGCACCGGCGCTGACTGCTGAAACTCAACCTCGACATTTCAACTCCCAAGCGATCAGGAGATACTCCAATGGCCAGCATCAACGGCAACAACAGCTCAGAGAACCTTATCGGCACCTGGCAGGGCGACGACATTCACGGCCGCGGTGGCAACGACTACATCCACGGTGGCTGGGGCAACGATTCGATGTCCGGAGGCTGGGGACGCGACGACATGCACGGCGGTCGCGGCGACGACCTCATGAATGGTGGCTGGGGCAACGACAGAATGTCCGGCGACCAGGGCAACGACCGCATGTTCGGCGGACGCGGCAACGACCAGATGAGCGGCGGCTGGGGCAATGACCAGATGAACGGCGGCTGGGGCAACGATTCCATGTCCGGAGGCTGGGGACGCGACGACATGCACGGCGGTCGCGGCGACGACGTCA
>CAMAYR010000081.1 GCA_945862355.1 Devosia equisanguinis
CGATCAAGCACATCGCGGCCAACCTGATGCGAGCCAAGGCCGACAAAAACTCCATGCGCGTCAAACGCCGCCTCGCCGCCTGGGACGACGCCTACCTCGAAAGTCTCGTCACCGGTGCCGGGTGAAATCGTTCATGCGATTCCCCTGAGGTGTACGGTACTGCCCGGCGTCCGTCCGATCACCTGCTCGAAGCTCGCCGTTCCCGCGATCAGATCGCACATTCCGGGCGTGCCGATAGTCGCGTCGGTGGCCCTGCGGCGCTGGCCGGACAGGCTCCAGATCACCAGCAGAACCTGCTTGTCCGTCGCGCTCAGCATCTCGGTCAGCGCCTTGGCCTGCGGGAGCACGTCGATGCCGGGCTGGTCGGCGGCGACCAGGGTACGAACGCCGGTCATGACGTCGGTGCGCGCGAGCAGACGCTCGGCCAGATCGGCAAGTGCCGCTGGCGCGTCCGCAGCATCCGGTGCCGGTGTTCCGACCGGTATTCCGACCGGTGTTCCGACCGGTTTCGTGCCGGCGGCTGCGGGCAGGGCGGCGGCTGGCGCTGGCTCGACAGCCTTTTGCATTTGGAGCGCTGCCGTTGCTGCGTCGCGCGGTCGGTCGGTCTTCGTGGTTGGTGCAGTTGCCGGCGTTGCAGGCGCGAGTGCGGGTTCGGGTTCGTCGGTGAAGTTCGGTTCAACCGGCGCGCGTCCCCGCGATGGGGCGGACGAGGGACTACCATTAGGCTGCTGATGCGGTATGTGCCCTGGCATGTATCCTGGCATGTATCCGGGCATCGGCGCCGTCACCAGCGCCTTGGTGATAACGAAGGCCAGCCCCAGGATGAATGCTGCCGCCGAGGCGAGCACCGTCGATGGTCCCTTGCGTGGCCACGTCGCGACCGCCGACGGCATGGTGCGCGAGATGATCTGCGCCTCGATCGGCACCTGTCGGATATTGACGACCGTGCGGTTGTCTTCGAGCTGCTTCTGCAGGCGCTCGAGTTCAGTCCGCTTGGAGCGGGCGAGGGATTGCAGCTCGTTCAGGCGCGCCTCGTTGCCGGTCTGGCTGACGACGGTGGTCTTGAGCTCTGCGATCTGCCGCCTGACGCTGTCGACGCGCAGCGCGGTGGAGCGGGCATCCTTTTCGATGCTCTGCACCACTTTTTGTACTTCGGCGTTGATCTGGCCCTTGAGGCCGGCGAGGTCGGCGTTGAGCTGGCGCATGCGAGGATGGCCCGGCAGCAGAGCTGCGGAGGCCTCCGCGATCTGCCGCTCCAGACGCACGCGCTGTTGGATCAGCGCTTGGACGAGCTGCGACTGCTGCACATCCGGCAGTACCTCGGCACTGCCCGACTGCATCAGCTCGCGCGCGGTGCGCCAGCGCGCCTCCGTCTCGTTGCGGACCGCCTCCGACCGCAACAGCTCGTCCTGCAGGCCCGCCATGCGCTGGTCGTTGAGTGGTGTGCTCGTCGGGCCGGACTTGAACTGTCCCGACGTCGCGCGGTAGCGCTCGACCTCACCCTCGGCCTCGAGCACCTCCCGGCGCAACTGGTCGACCTTGGGGGATAGCGCCTCGACGACGCGGCTCGTCTCCTCGATCGGCTGATCGACGAGGCCGGCGCGATAGGTTTCTGCCAGCGTATTGGCGAAGTCGGCGGCGAGGCGGCTGTCGGTCGAGCTGACGCTGATCCCGATCCACCGGGTATCCTTGATGGCGGCGACGACGAGCTGGCGGCGCAGCGTGGCGAGCACTCGCTCGTTCTCCGTCTCGCCGGGAAGCGGTGCGCCGATGCCGGCAAGTCGCAACAGGCTGCTCCAGGTGTCGACGGAGCCGAGCGCGCCATTGAACTCCGCGCGGTTGCGCAACTTGAGATCGCCGGCGACCTTCAGCAGAAGATCCGACGACATCAGCGCGCGCGCATGGGTATTGATGGCGGCCGGATCGAGGCGCGCGGCCTGCTCCTGTCCGCCGGGCCGCTCGCCTTGATCCGGAAACGGATTGCTTCGCTTCGCGGTGAACTCGAGCTGGCTCTCGGAGGTATAGCGCGGCGCCATCAGCGACTGGACGCCCCAGGTCAGGCCGCCGACGATCGCGCTTGCCAGCAACAGTCCCTTGAAGCTGCGCTTCAGCGCGCTCCAGATCGTGGCGAGCTGGATATCTCCAGCCGGAGAAGAGGCGTCCTGCGGATGGTTCACGTTCGGGCTCGGCATGTATGGGGCTCACTGAGCGTCGGCGCGGCAAAGTGATTTGCCCGCAGCGGGATTACACCTGCGCCGGGTAAGCAATCCCTTAAGCACGGCCGCCTTTTGCGCCGAATCGGGACGGATCTTGAAGCTTTCTTAAGGGCTGCTCCTTTACACAGAGCTTCGTGTTCGAGGTTCCAGAGGAGTGAGTGCGATGTGGCGGCGTTCCGCTGTTGTCGCGGTGGTCATGATGTGCGCGTCGGTTCTGGGCGGCTGTGCCTCCGGGGGCTGGCTCGCCGACGGCGATGCGCTGGTCGCCGCCGGCCCGATCGTCGAGGCTCCCGTTACCGTCGCTCCATCCTGGGAGCCCGCCAAGGTCGTGATGCATGCAGCCGATGCAGCCGCAACCGGTCAGCCAACGCGCCAGCATGGCTATGTGATCGAGGACAACAGTCCCGTTCAGCGGGCCTACGCGCTGGACACCGGCGACCGCCTTCGCGTGTTCGTCTCCGGCCAGCCGAACCTATCCCGGCTCTACAACGTCGACCAGTCGGGTCGCATCTCCGTGCCGCTGATCGGCAATGTCCGGGCCCGCGGCCTCACCACCGCCCAACTCGAAGGCGCGATTCGCGCTCGCTTGGCGCAGGGGCTGGTGCGCGATCCGCAGGTGACCGTCGACGTCCAGCAGAACCGTCCGTTCTTCATCCTCGGCGAGGTGCGCGCGCCTGGCCAGTTTCCCTATGTGACCGGCATGACCGTCGAGATGGCGGTTGCCATCGCAGGCGGCTACGGCGAGCGGGCCAACGAGCGCAAGGCGCGTTTGTCGCGACGGACGGGCACCTTCAACGAGGTGATCGACGTCACTCCCGATACCGAGCTCGAGCCAGGTGACACGATCTATGTCTACGAGCGCTTCTTCTGAGGGACCGCGAGAAGTGCACGGTGTTCTTCATGTGCTGCGCGCGCCTGTCGGCGGTCTGTTCCGGCACGTTCGCGACCTCGTCCCCGCCCAGAGTGCGCTAGGGATGGAAGTCGGGGTCGTCTGCGACAGCAACGCGGCCGATCGGCTGACCGAAGAGCGTCTCGCCGCCCTCGAGCCGCATCTGAAACTCGGCCTGCATCGCATTTCCATGAGCCGCGGGCTCGGCCTGGGCGACGCCAGCGCCTACCGCGGCGTGTTGGCCGCCGCCGAGCGCACCGGGGCAGCTATCCTGCACGGACACGGCGCCAAGGGCGGTGCGTATGCAAGGCTGGCCGCCTCGGCGCTGGGCAAGCGTGGCCAGCGTATCCTGAGTTTCTACACCCCGCACGGCGGCAGCCTCAACTTCCCGCCGACCTCGCTGAAGGGCCGGGTATACATGGCCATCGAGCGACGGCTGCAGACCAAGACGAGCGGGCTCGTGTTCGAGAGTGCCTGGTCGGAGCGCATCTATCGGCGCAACGTCTGCGAGCCCACATGCGGCGTCCGCGTCATCCCCAATGGGCTTCTTCCGTCCGATTTCGAGCGTCATCGACCCGATGGCGACGCTCTGGACATCGTGTTCGTGGGCGAGCTGCGCGACGCCAAGGGCATCGACGTACTGCTCGAGGCGATCGCGGCGGTGCGTATCCGTCGGGATGTCCGGGCGCTGATCGTCGGCGATGGACCCGACCGCGACAAGCTACGCGAGCTGGCGGGCGCCTTGGGGCTTTCCGGCGTGGTCTCTTTTCCCGGGGCCATGCCCGCCAGGAAGGCCTTCGCGCGGGGACGGATACTCGCCATTCCTTCCCGTTGGGAGAGCTTTCCCTACATCGTGCTGGAGGCAGCGGCTGCCGCTATTCCGATGATCACCACGAGCGTCGGCGGCATCCCCGAGATCGTCGATGGGACGGATACGCGACTGGTGCCGCCAGACGATGTCCCAGCCCTGGCCGAGGCGATCGAGGCAGCGCTCGCGGACCCGGTCGCGGCCAGCGAGAGGGCGGGGAGGCTTCGCGGCCACGTGCAGGAGCGCTTCACCGTCGAGCGAATGGCCCGCGACGTCGTCGATTTCTACGCAGCCGCTGCGGCGGTGGCCTAGCGTTAACGATTTGTTAGCCCTGCCTGCTGCGTGCGCACGCGTCGCGGCCAGCGCCAGTCTGCGTGGCACAGGTCATGCTTGTTCACGGATCGTCTTACCGCCGCTCAGGCGTAACTCGAAAAGCGATCCCACATGCAGCATGCTCCGGCCACCCCGGCTTCCTTCCACGACTTGGCGCGCCTTGCCGCAGCGACGTCGACGCGCTCTGCGCTGATCTCTCCCGCCGTCGTCGCCGGCAGCGTTCGTGCTGGCGAGGCCACTTTGCTGACCGCTTCGGGCGTCGCCGTCGCCGCTGTCTATCTCGACGCCACTGCGACCGAGCTTTTCCGATACCTGGTCGCCGCTGCCGCCGGCGGCGTCCTGGCAACTGCCTTTCTGTCGATGCTTGGCCTCTACAATATCAGTGCGCTCGCCAATCCCCTGCGCTCGCTGGTCCGCCTGGTCGGCGGCTGGGCGCTTGCTACAGCGATCGCCGCCGCGATGGTTTTCCTCCTGAAATTCGGTGACGCTTTCTCGCGGGTCTGGCTCGTCTCCTGGTTCGCGACCGGTGCTGTCTGCCTCGTCGTCGGGCGGACGATGCTCGCCACCCAGGTCCGCCGCTGGTCGGTTGAGGGCCGGTTGAACCGGCGCGCTGTCGTCTATGGCAGCGGCCCGGCCTGCGAGGCGCTGTTGCGCGCGCTGGAAGCCGACAAGGCCACCGACATCTCCATCTGCGGCGTATTCGACGACCGCGGCGAGCGAGCCGGCGATAACATCGTGGGCTATCCCAATTGCGGCCGTCTCGACGACCTGATCGCCTTCGCCAGAACCACGCGCGTCGACATGGTGCTGCTGGCGCTGCCGATCTCGGCAGAGACGCGGCTCATGTCCCTGTTGCAGAAGCTGTGGCTCTTGCCCGTCGACATCCGGCTCGCCGCCTCCGCCTCCCGCCTGCGTCTTGCCCGTCGCGCCTACGACTATGTCGGCAATGTCGGTCTTGTTCCGCTGGCGGACAAACCGATCCCGGATTGGGGCATGGTGGCCAAGTCGATTTTCGACAAGGTCGCATCCGTCATCCTGCTGGTAGGTCTCTCCCCCGTGATGGCGGCGACCGCTCTGGCGATCCGCCTCGACAGCAAGGGCCCGGCCCTGTTCCGCCAGAAGCGCTACGGTTTCAACAACGAGCTGATCGAGGTCTACAAGTTCCGCTCGATGTTCACCGAGCAGACCGACCACGCCGCAGCAAGGCTCGTCACGCGCGACGATCCCCGCGTGACGCGCGTCGGCCGTTTCATCCGCAAGACGAGCCTGGATGAGCTGCCGCAGCTCATCAACGTACTGAAAGGCACGCTTTCGCTTGTCGGCCCTCGTCCGCATGCCGTCTCCGCGAAGGCAGCGGGCAAGCTCTACGACGAGGCGATCGACAGCTACTTCGCGCGCCACAAGGTCAAACCCGGCATCACCGGATGGGCTCAGATCAATGGCTGGCGTGGAGAGACGGACACGGAGGAGAAGCTCGTCAAGCGCATCGAGCACGATCTGGAGTACATCGAGAACTGGTCGCTGCTGCTTGATTTGTGGATTCTGCTGCGCACGCCGATGTCACTCGTGAAGACCGACAACGCCTACTGACACCGAACAACCGAAGGTTCGACCCGTGGTCGAACCTGAGCGGGGAGGTATCCCGCGCACAGGGCGGGTGTAGCGGCTGCGCGCAAGCAAAAGTGTGACAACGGCCCACCGCCTCGACGCTCGAGTAAATTCTTCGGTGGGCCGGTATGACGCGCCGACACTTCCCTCTGGCCTGAGACGTCATCGCAACATGATCGGCCCCGTGCAGCAGTCCGCTGTGCGGCGCCGCTGCATTGGGCCTCCCGCCGCCGCGTCATAGACGCACCGCGAATGCGATCCAGCGGCATGAAGCCTGCATTTATCGCTTGGTGATCGCCGCTTTCTCTCCATTCGGGGCAGAGCCGGGCTACTCACCTTCCGAAGCGAGAAAATGCCGATGCATGCTGCCATGCCGATGTACGCCGCCGCGACGAATACCCTGGCGGGCCGGGCAACGCTGCCCGCGACGGTGCTGCAGCGTCTGGCGCTGGCCCTTGTCTGGGCTGCGATTGCCGCGAGCGCAGTCGTGTTTTCCGAGCCCGCTCCCGTCGACGTGCTCATCATGGGGCTCATCATCGGGCTGCCGCTCGTCGGGCTCGTCACGGTTCCCGGTCCGCTGTGGGTGGTCGCCAGCTTGTGGGCGATTTGCGGAGCGGGTGCGCTCGTTGCCTCGAGCTTCGCGCCGGATCTGGCCAAGTCGGCGACACACACCGGCGTCTCGCTCTATCTCTATGCGTTCTTCGTCGTGTTCGCCGGCTTCGTCGCCAAGCGGCCGATCGAGCACACGCGGCTCATCCTCGATGCCTACATGTGGGCTGCGTTGATCGGCGCGGCAGCCGGCGTTGCTGGCTACTTCGATTTGTTTCCCGGCGCCTTCGACCTGTTCACGCGCTATGGGCGCGCGACCGGCACGTTCAAGGACCTCAATGTGTTCGGTCCGTTCCTCGTGCCCGCCCTTTTGTGGGCTTTGCATAAGGTGCTGAACGAGCCGCTCCGGCGCACGATCCTGCCGGCGGCGGCATTGTTGTTCTTGAGCTTCGCGCTATTGCTGAGCTTTTCGCGCGGCGCTTGGCTCAATGCGGCCATCGCGCTGGCACTCTACCTGTTCTGCAGTCTGGTTTTCGCCGACACCAGCCGTCATCGGATGAAATTGCTGCTGCTCGGCACGCTGGCGCTTGCCTCCGGCGCGGTCGTTCTGGCGATGGCCGCGCAGACCGATGCCGTGGGCGACCTTCTCCAGGAGCGCGCTGCGCTGACGCAGTCGTATGACGTGGGCCCGCAAGGCCGCTTCGGGGGACAGCAGAAGGCGAAGGTGCTGATCCTGGCCAATCCGCTCGGTCTGGGCGCGCAGGTGTTCGCCCCGCACCATCATCATGAGGAGCCGCACAACGTCTACCTCAACATGTTTCTCAACGCAGGCTGGATCGGCGGACTGACTTTTGCCGCCCTCGTCGCAGTAACGGCGATATGGGGGCTGTGGCATGCTACGCGCCGCAATGCCGCACAGCCGCTGTTCTTCATCGTCATTGCCGCGTTCATCGGCAACGTCCTCGAAGGCTTTGTCATCGACCTCGACCACTGGCGGCACTTCTATCTGGAGATGGCGATCGTGTGGGGCTTGATGCTGAGCACGGGCGCTGGCGGCACGCGTCGCGACCCCACTCAGTTCGAGACTGCCGCTGGGGCGCGTCGTCCCGGTCGAATCACTGGCCGGGCCCGCGGCCGCATCGTGCGCACATCGCATAGGTCAGCGTGACGCAGGCTGCCCCTCCACTGCGGGCCCTGCGCCAACACGCCGCTAAGGGAAAACCCGAAACGACGTTTCATTGTGTGCTGGGGGCGGTGCTCGCCCGTTGCGGTCGGGGCAGACCTGCACTTATAACGTCGGGGCTACTCAACCCCGGCCCGTGTGCCACCGCCGGCAGGAGCCAAGCGCGATGCGTGACTATGAGATTGATGTCAGAGGCCAGCCCCTCCAGGTAAAGGAGGACGGCAACGGCCCGCCGCTGCTGTTCCTGCACGGCGCGGGAGGCTCCAACTGGAGCCCAATGCTGAAGATGCTGGCGGAGAAATTCCGTGTGATCGCACCCGAGCATCCCGGCTTCGGTCGTTCCAAGACGCCGGACTGGATGCTGTCCGTCGGCGATCTCGCCTATTTCTACCTCGACGTGCTCGAGGTGATGGATCTCAAAGGCGTGCATCTGGCCGGCCATTCGCTCGGTGGTTGGACGGTGGCCGAGCTCGCCATCCGCAACACCTCGCGGCTCTCGACGGTGACGATGCTGGCGCCCGCGGGCTGCCGCTCCGACGAGGTGCCGTTCGGCGACATCTTCCTGTGGGACGCGGAGACGGCGACCCGCAACCAGTTCTACGACCAGAAGATCGCCGAGGAGCGCATCAAGCTGCTGCCGCAGGCGGACCTCGACGTGGCGCTGCAGAACAAGGCAACCGTCGCCCGCCTCGCCTGGACGCCGCGGTTGCATAATCCGCAACTGCCCTACTGGCTTCATCGTATCGACAAGCCGACTCAGTTGATCTGGGGGCGCGAGGACAAGATCGTTCCGTTCGCCTGCCGCACGGCATTCGTCGAGCGCATCGCGGGCATCAAGCTGCTGCCGCTCGGCCAATCGGGCCATTCGCTGCACACTGAGCGCGCGAAGGAATGCGCCGAGGCGATGATTTCCTTCTGTGGGGAGCACGGCAAATGAAGTTCTACTTCTTCCACCTGATGCCCTACGGCAGCGTGCCCACGGCCGAGCTCGACAAGCATGGCTCGAGCTGGCTGACGCTGCCCAACGAGCTTTATGATCCCGCCGAGGGTTCCAAGCTCTACACGCGCTACATCGGCGAGCTGGAGCTGGCCGATGAGCTGGGCTTCGACGGCATCTGCGTCAACGAGCACCATCAGACCGCTTATGGCATCATGCCCGCGCCGAACCTGATCGCAGCAGCCCTGGCGCGGACCACCAAGCGCGCCAAGATCTGCGTGCTCGGTCGCGCGCTGCCCCTCGTCAACAATCCGGTCAACATCGCAGAAGAGTTCGCGATGATCGACAACCTGTCGGATGGCAGGTTGATCGCGGGCTTCGTGCGCGGCATAGGCACGGAGTATTTTGCGAGCGCTTCGAACCCGAGCCTCAGCCACGCGCGCTACTACGAGGCCCACGACCTCATCCTGCGCGCCTGGAAGGAGCGTGGCCCGTTCCGCTACGCCGGCCGCCACTACGAGTTCGACTACGTCAACATCTGGCCGCGGCCGGTCCAGCAGCCCCACCCCCCGGTGTGGGTGCCCTCGCAGGGTTCTGTCGAGACGGTCGACTGGTGCGCACATCCCGACCGTAAGTACGTCTACCTGCAGACGTTCTCGCCCGTCGCGGCCGCCAAGAAGAGCTTTGACCGCTACCGCGAGCAGGCCCGCCTGCACGGCTACGAGGCGAGCCCCGACCAGCTCGGCTGGGCGCTGCCGATGTACGTCGCGGAGACCGACGAGCAGGCCCGCGAGGAGTTGCGCCCGCACATCGAGGACTTCTTCAACCGTTTCCTGCGCTATCCCCTCGAGGCGCGCCTGCCGCCCGGCTACACTTCCATCGGCAGCACCAAGGCCTTGCTCGAGCAGAAGTTCAAGCAGCGCATCGCCGCCCAAAAGATGGAGAACATGCTCGATCTCGGCCTCGTCGTCGCTGGCAGTCCCAAGACGGTGCTTGAGACGATCAAGTCGCGCCAGAAGGAGCTGGGCTTCGGCCACCTGATCTTGATGATGCAGATCGCCACTCAGCCCGCTGAGCAGACCGAGAAGTCCCTGCGCCTGTTCGCGACGCAAGTCATGCCGCATCTGCGTTGAGAGCCTGCTCGAGCTGGTCTCACCGCCCTCAGCTCTTCGTGGCCGGGGGCGGTACTTTGGCGATCGAGTTCACCAGATTGGTGAGCAGATTGATCACGACGTGGGCGGTGATCTCTACGACGGCGCCGTCACTGAGCCCCGCCTCTCGGGCATCCCCCAGATGCCGATCGCTGACATGGCCGCGCGTCGCCATCACCTCGCGCGCGAGGACGAGTGCGGCGCGCGCCGCTGGATCGGCGGATGAGAAATCGCGCGCGGCATCGAGCTCGGCCTGGGAAAGCCCCGCCGCACGCCCGATGTTGGTGTGGGCGAAGAGGCAGGGCTGGCAGTCGTTGGCGTGTGCAACCGCGATCGCGATCCGCTCGCGCGTGGCCACATCGAGCGTGCCCCCGGCAAGCGCCGTGGCGAACCCGAGGTAGCCCTGAAGCGTCGCCGGCGAATGCGCCATGACCTGCAGCGGCGTCGGCACATAGCCTCGCTTGCGCGCGACACCTTCGAGCGCAGTCTTCACCGGCCCTTCTGTAGTGTCGACGTCCAGCAGGGGAATTCGGGTCATGGCGTGCTCCGCGGCTCGGCTCTTGTCGGAGCTGGAAGCTATGCAGGTTGGCGTCGTCACGCAACCGCACGGCCAACATCACAACCCCGCCGAAAGCCGCCGCTCGGTTGGGTGCGCGATGGGCCAATGGCTGAAGACCGTAGCATTCGCCGTAGGGTGCGGTAAGCGTAGTGCACCGCACCGGTTCTCAGCGTGCCGGTGCGGTGCGCGCAAAAGCGTTTCCCGCACCCTGCGATGTCGCCTTGGGTCACTCTTGCCACCAGCTCTCCAGGCGATGTCGGCAGTGGTCGGGGATCGGACGCGTTGGATGGCACTTGCCGTTGATGAAGCCGTCGTCGGTTGCGCTGCTGCAACCGACGCGGCGGGCCAGCGGGGCGACCGATGGGGAGGCATACCCGGGATGCAGACCGGGGTTCGCAGGCCCTCGTTGGACTTGACGCGCGGGCCTCACCCCGGCTACTTCATTGCAATCCCGTGGTGATTTGGCCGGCCGGCTTGCAGCCACGTTAAACAACTCGCTAAACAGGCCGCGCGCGACCCGGCAACGGGCTCGCCCCGGTCATCAGGCGGGGCAGCCACGGCCGGGTTTTCTGTTTGCCGCTCATGTGCGTCGGGCGGAACAGGTAGGCGTGGATATGCAGGTCGACAGCCAACATTTCGATGGCACGGACAAGCCGGAGGAGCCCGCACCGGACACGGTGCTGGAGACCGCTGCCGAGCGCCCGTTGTCGGGATCCGACGAAATTGAGAACCCCCGGAGCGAGGTGGTCCGCTTCGGTGCGGACGCTCCCTTGCGCCTCGAGTGCGGCAAGGACCTGGCGCCCTATCAGATCGCCTACAAGACCTACGGCGCCCTCAACGCCGACCGCTCCAACGCGATCCTCGTCTGCCATGCCCTGACCGGCGACCAGCACGTCGCCAGCCCGCAGCCTGTGACGGGCAAGCCCGGCTGGTGGACCACGATGGTCGGCCCCGGCCGTCCCGTCGACACCGACCGCTACTTCGTCATCTGCGCCAACATTCTCGGCGGCTGCATGGGCTCCACCGGGCCGGCCTCGATCAATCCTGCGACGGGCAAGCCCTATGGCCTCGACTTTCCCGTCATCACGATCGGCGACATGGTCGATGCGCAGGCCCGCCTGATCGATCATCTCGGCATCGAGACGCTGTTCTCCGTGATCGGTGGCTCGATGGGCGGGATGCAGGTGCTGGAGTGGGCCGCCCGCTACAAGGATCGTGTGTTCACCGCTGTCCCGCTCGCCGCAGCGGCTTGGCATTCAGCACAGAACATCGCGTTCCACGAGGTCGGCCGACAGGCAGTGATGGCGGACCCGGAATGGGCCGGCGGCAAGTACACAGAGGAAGCCCGCACGCCCCGGCGCGGGCTCGCCGTCGCGCGCATGGCAGCACACATCACCTATCTTTCCGAGGAGGCGCTGCAGCGGAAGTTCGGCCGCAACCTGCAGAACCGCGGCAGCCGCACGTTCTCCTTCGATGCCGACTTCCAGGTCGAGAGCTATCTGCGCCACCAGGGCTCCACCTTCGTCGATCGCTTCGATCCCAACAGCTATCTCTACATCACGCGCGCGATGGACTATTTCGACATGGCCGCCGAGAACGGTGGCGTGCTGGCGAACGCGTTTCGCGGGACGAGAACGCGCTTCTGCGTCGTGTCCTTCACGTCGGACTGGCTCTATCCCACGCGCGAATCCAAGGAGATCGTGCAGGCGCTGAACGCGGTCGCCGCCAACGTCAGCTTCGTCGAGATCGAGAGCGACAAGGGCCACGACGCCTTCCTGCTCGAGGAGCCGGAGCTGTTCGCGACGATGCGCGGCTTCCTCGGCTCGGCGGCGGCCAAGCGCGGTCTCGCGCCCGGCAAGGAGGCGTGAGTGACGCCCTGGCAGGATCAATCCCCGCGTAAGCATCGCGTCGATCATCTTCTCATCGCCGAGATGGTGAAGGCTAACGCCCGCGTGCTCGACGTCGGCTGCGGCGACGGCGCGCTGCTGCAGCTTCTCGCCGACACCAAGCAGGTCGACGGCCGTGGTATGGAGATCAGTCGCGAGCGCGTGAACGCCTGCGTCGCCCGCGGCTTGTCGGTGATTCAGGGCAACGCCGACCAGGATCTCGACGCATATCCCGACAAGGCATTCGACTACGCGATCCTGAGCCTGACGCTGCAGGCGACGCAGCACCCCAAGCGGGTGATCGAGAACCTGTTGCGCATCGGCGAGCGCGCCATCGTTTCGTTCCCGAACTTCGGCCACTGGAGCATTCGCCTGAACCTCCTCTGGCATGGCCGCATGCCGGTGACGCCGAACTTGCCCGAGCAGTGGTACGACAGCCCCGACAGCCATCTGTGCACGATCATCGACTTCGTCGACCTGTGCAAGGAAATCGGCGCGACGATCGAGTATGCCGCCGCCTTCAACGCCTCCGGCCGCCAGCTCTCCACCCGCGGCCGCCTGTTCGACATGCAGAACCTGTTCGGCGAGAAAGCCGTATTCCTGCTGCGCCGGTAAGGCCTGCAACTACGGTGAGGCCGTTCGGCTTCAGCCGAGGGCGGGAAAACGGGTCTCGGCAGCAGGTGGCCCTCGAGAGACATCGTGCGGTAAGCGCGTCAGCGCCCACCGCATAGGTACGTTGAAAACCGATGCGGTTGGCTACGCTTACCGGACCCTACACCGAATGCTACGGTCTTCAGCAATGGACCGGAAACAGCCTCGCCTGCCATTTTGATCGCAATTGACGATCAAACGTGCGGCTATTTTAGATTAGCCAAGTGGCCACCAAGGGTCGCATCTCGGGGCATTCTCAGGGCGAGGCACGAGGGAGAGACCGTATGACCAGCACAGCCACTATCGCAGCGTCCGAACAGGCCGGTGCTGCCGCGACAACGGCAGACGGCGAGCACGTGCCGGGTCCCATGAGCGAGCTTCTCAACACGGGCAAGTTCGCCGAGTACCATCTTCAGAAGGCGAAGGCTGCGTTCGCAGACGGCGATTTCGCCGCCGCCGACTATCAGGCTGCCGCGTCGCTCTGCCATGACCGGCTCGCGGAGGCTGTCGCGCTGCGGGCAGAGATCAAGAGCCGCGCCAAGTCGCGTTGATCATTGGCAGTGGCAGCACAATCCCGTTTCCAGACCCACTCTTCAAGGCGTAGGTCCAGGGCCGGCGGCCCTGGTCGGAGTGCGCGAGAGGTGAAACCTCTCGCATCGCCCGCCAGTGCGAGCCGTCTACCATCCGCATCGACACCTCGCGGCATACGACGAGCGTCCGCCTTCATGGCAATAGCGCTGAAAATTCCATGCCCCGCCTCGATCTCGGCGCACGCTGGCTCACGAGATAGGTCGCCGAGCGAATAGCCGGTGCCCGCGGGTTTGCTCAGCCGGCGCCGGGTATGTTGCGGTCGAAGGAGACGTTGATCTCGTATTCACCGGGGCGCGAGCCGACTGGAACGTCGAAGCTCACGGTGCGCACCGCGGAGAAGTAGCCGATCGGCGTGTCGAGATTGACGGCCGTTTCCACCCGCAGGTTCTCTGCCTGCACGGCCTCGCGCTTGGCGTCGGTGACGGCGACTTTGACCGGCAGGGCGATGTTCCCGCCCTGGCCCCGCGGCCCGAGTAGCACGCGGCCGGAGAAGCCGTATTTCACCGTGACCCTGTTGCCCTGCACCTGACATTCGCGCGCGGTCTTGGTGAGCTCGCCACGGTGCATGACCGCCAGCGCGTCGCCGGCCCGTCCAGCCTCGTAGATGGTGACGTTGTTGTCACGAGCGGGCATGACTACACGGGGGCAACTGGTGGATATCTCGCCGAGTGTGCCGGTGTAATTGGCCTCGCCGCGCGCTGCTGCCAGCAGCTCGTCGTTATTGACCTTGCTGGTATCGGCGCCCGCCCCGGAGGACCCTCCGAACAAGCCTCCGCCGAGACCCGAGCTGAAAGTCGACAGTCCGCAGCCCGCCAGCGCGAACGACGCGAGGGCAGCGACCGCAGCCCCCCGAATTGCATCAAGACCGTTCCGGTTTGCCGGCATTCGTCGATCCGATCGTGCATGTCCGCTGCGCGGCACTCTGTGTGCTGCACAATAGCCGGGCGCAACAGCACTCGGCCTCGACGGACAACCTTTGAACCCCCAACGTCGAATCATTCGTAGCACTCTCGACACCGCTTGGCCAAGCGCGTAGCACGTTGTGTCAACGACTGAACACTTGGCGATGGCCCGGCTATCGCCGCATCGTCCGACCCCACGAGACTTCCCCAATGCCAGCCGAGACCGATACGCCAGCCCTTTCCGGCCCCATCCGCACCGGCGCCAAGCCGGCGCTTACGATCTTGCGTGCGGCCCCACGCGGCTTCTGTGCCGGGGTCGACCGCGCGATCAAGATCGTCGAGCTGGCGCTGGAGCGCTACGGCCGGCCGGTTTATGTGCGTCACGAGATCGTCCACAACAGGCATGTGGTCGACCAACTGCGCGCCAAAGGCGCCATTTTTGTGGAGGAGCTGGACGAGATCCCCGAAACTGATCAGCCGGTTATCTTTTCTGCCCATGGTGTGGCCAAATCTGTGCCGGCGGCCGCCCGGCTGCGCAATCTGACCGCGATCGACGCCACCTGCCCACTTGTGACCAAGGTTCACCGCGAGGCGGAGCGCCAGCACGCGGCAGGCCGGCACGTATTACTGATCGGCCACGCGAACCATCCCGAGGTCGTCGGTACGATGGGCCAGCTGCCGGCTGGCGCGGTGACGCTGATCGAGACGGTGGGGGATGCGCGCACCTTCGAGCCGGGGGATCCCGCTTCGCTCGCCTACGCTACCCAGACGACGCTGTCCGTGGACGATACCGCCGAGATCATCGCCACCCTTCGCGAGCGATTCCCCTCGATTTCCGGGCCGAACAAAGAGGACATCTGCTATGCGACGACCAATCGGCAATCAGCAGTCAAGGCGATCGCGCCACGCTGCGATGCGCTGATCGTGGTGGGCGCCGCTTACAGCTCGAACTCGCAGCGCCTGGTCGAGGTCGCGCGCAAGGCTGGCTGCGAGCGGGCGTTCCTGGCGCAGCGGGCGGCCGAGCTCGATCTCGATGCGCTGTCCGGCGTGCGGACGGTTGGACTGACGGCTGGTGCCTCCGCGCCGGAGGAACTCGTCGAGGAGGTGATCGCGGCGTTGCGGACGCGGTTCGACGTGACGGTGGAGGACGTGGTGACGGCTGTCGAAAGCATCGCCTTCAACGTGCCGCGCGAGCTGCGCGGGCCGGGGGCGGGGTAGGTATGGCCGTCTACACGCAGTTGAGCGACGAGGAGCTGGCGCGCTTCGTTGCGGGGCATGGCCTCGGCGACCTGCGCTCGGTTAAAGGCATTGCCGAGGGCGTCGAGAACACCAACTATCTGATCGAGACCGAGCGCGGCCGCTACATCCTGACGATCTACGAGAAGCGCGTCGCGCCCGAAAATCTCCCGTTCTATCTCGGGCTGATGGAGCATCTGTCGTCCAAGGGTATCGCCTGTCCGCTGCCGGTGCGCGATACCAACGGCCAGCAGGTGGCCCAGCTCGCCGGCCGTGCCGCCGCCATCGTCACGTTCCTCGATGGCGTATCGCTGCGCCAGCCTTCGCAGCGCCATTGCGACCTCGTCGGGGAAGGGCTGGCAAGGCTGCACCTGGCCGGGCTCGACTACCCCCGGCGTCTGCCCAATGCACTGGGGCCCGACGGCTGGCAGCCGTTGTATCGCGGCTTCCAGGCGCGGGCCGACGAGGTGCGGCCCGGGCTCGGCGCGTTCATCGAGGCGGAGCTGGCCGCGCTGCTGCCGGCGTGGCCATCGCGGCTGCCCGAGGGCGTCATCCACGCCGATCTTTTTCCCGACAATGCGTTCTTCCTGGGCGACCGGCTGTCGGGCATCATCGACTTCTATTTCGCCTGCAACGACATGCTGGCCTACGACATCGCGATATGCCTCAACGCGTGGTGCTTCGACGCCAAGCGCGCTTACGACCGCGACAAGGGTGCAGCGCTGCTCGCGGGCTATCAGCGTGTCCGCCGCCTTGACGCGGCCGAGCGCGCGGCGCTGCCGGCCCTGGCGCGCGGCGCAGCATTGCGGTTCCTGCTGACGCGCGCCCACGACTGGCTGAACACGCCGAAGGACGCCATCGTCGAGCCGCACGACCCATATGACTACGTCGCACGCATCGAGCAGCACCGCGAGATGGTGGATGCGCTCGATTACGGGCTGGAGGGCTGAGGCCGATGTCGGAGACCAGCGCCAACCGCCCGCACATCGTCGTCTACACCGACGGCGCGTGCTCGGGAAATCCTGGCCCCGGCGGCTGGGGCGCGATCCTGATGTCGGGCACCCACCGCAAGGAGATCAAGGGCGGCGAGGAGCACACCACCAACAATCGCATGGAGCTGATGGCGGTGATCTCGGCTCTGGAATCGATGAAATACCACTCCGACGTCGAGCTGTGGACCGACAGCCAGTACGTGAAGAACGGCATCACGGCGTGGATCCATTCCTGGAAGCGCAACGGCTGGAAGACGGCCGACAAGAAGCCCGTGAAGAACGCCGAGCTTTGGCAACAACTCGACGCCGCGCGCGCCCGCCACAAGATCGAATGGAAATGGGTGAAGGGTCACGCCGGCCACCCCGAGAACGAGCGCGCCGACGAACTCGCCCGCGCCGCAATCGCCGAGCTTCGCGCAGCCAAGCGCAAGGGCTGAGCGGCAGCGTATTCAGCTTCGAGACATCATCCTCCTGCCGACCCCGTTTTTATGACGGAGTGAGGGGCGCGCGGTGCTGCAGCTATACAGGAGCCGTCATCGGCGATCTCGAGTCGGCGGCGATGTTTGCGCCGCGGATCACGTCCGTTGCTCGAGCCATCACGTCGCCCGGAATAATTCGGCAAATAGCCCTGTCAGGCCTCGATTGCCATCTCCAGGCAAGTCGACCGCGCGTTCGCTATCGAGCCGCAGCAGAGGCAGTCCACGAAATATGCAGCAAACCTAGTCTTTCTGTGCGACGGTGACGTTGGGACGTTTGCCACAGCGAGGCCAAGGTGAAACTCCGCGTCGGCTACGAGTTCAAGTACAACTTCCCTCAACGAACCCCGTGTCTCCTCAGCCTCAATATCCACCATTCCCGTGTCAGCGATCTGGAGATGGCTGATCACATCCTCACACAGCCGTCGATGCCGATGACGGGTTACCGCGATGGCTTCGGCAACTGGTGCAGTCGTCTCCTCGCACCGCCAGGTCAGGTGCGCTTCTCTACCGACGTGATCGTCCACGACGGTGGGAAACCCGATCCCGCGTTTCCCCATGCCGGGCAGGTTCCTGTTGAACACCTTGCCAGCGATACACTCGTCTTTCTCCTCGCAAGCCGTTTTTGCGAAAGCGACAAGCTCCTCGACCTAGCCTGGCAATTGTTTGGAGGGGCTCAGCCTGGCTGGGGGCGGGTGCAGGCTATTTGCGATTTCGTCCACAATTGGATTGCCTTCGACTACGCTCAAGCCCGCTCCACGCGGACGGCCAGTGAGGGATACCAGGAGAGGGTCGGCGTCTGTCGAGATTTCGCCCACCTCGCCGTCGCCTTCTGTCGTGCCCTCAACATTCCTGCGCGCTATTGCACAGGCTATCTGAGCGATATTGGCACCCCGTTGCCCCATCCTCCAGGTGATTTTGCAGCTTGGTTCGAGGCCTATCTGGAGGGAGGCTGGTACACGTTCGACCCTCGCAACAATGAACCTCGCATCGGTCGCGTCCTCATTGCTCGTGGCCGAGACGCCGCCGACGTCGCCATGGTCACGACGTTCGGTCCGAACACCTTAGAGAGCATGCGGGTCTGGACTGTCGAAATTGGATCATGACCGCATCGCCCCAGTCGATTGCCTCTATCGTGGCTATACAGAAGCAGCTGTCGGCTGATCTCGCGTGGACGCGGCCATCCACCCACGGCCACCTTGTCTGCAGCCGAGGGTCCTGCCGTCGAACCGGCGGCGGCCGGCATGGCTGTTGGTGACCCGTAGCGGTCAACTGCCCCGACCTCTCACCCCGCACCCGTCATGTGTGGACGGCACCCGGATTGCAAGGGGTGTTTCGGCGTTGGTCGATGTCTTGGCTCGCATCCGCGCGCGAACACCTCAATGACGTGCATGCGCTTGCCGCAGCAGGGGCACGGCGTCGGCAGCACGTGCGGCTCGTCGGCGCGCGATGCCTCGACTGGTTCGGACTTTGGAGGTGGTGGCGCGACGGCCAGCAGCTCTCGGGCCCGGGCGATGTTCTCGGTGCGATTGCCATTGGCGAACAGGCCGTAATGCCGGATGCGATGGAAGCCCTTCGGTAGCACGTGCAGCAGGAACCGCCGGATGAACTCGGCCGGCGACAGCGTCATCGTCTTCCAGCGGGCGGGGCCGTCGTGCCGGAGGCGCGCATCCTGAGTGTCGCGGTAGTCCTTCCAGCGGAACGACACGCCGCCGTCGTTGGCTGCAACCAGTCGCCGGTTCGAGATGGCGACGCGATGCGTGTAGCGCGACAGATAACGAAGAACCTGTTCGGGGCCGCCGAACGGATCTTTGCAGTAGACCACCCAGTCGATCCGGCGCAGTGGCGCGAGGAACCGCTTGAACGTTGTCTTGTCGGCGAGCGGCGACGCGGTTGCCGAATGGGTCGCCCGATCGCCCGCGCCGCGGCGCCCCAGGCGACACCAGATCCGCAAGCGATCGACCTGTTAACACAACCAAAAGGAAATATTTATACCATATATGCAATCTAAAGATGTAGATCATGTTACAATCACGTCTCGGAGGGGTCTGATGTTTAAGCAGGGTGCCAGCCTCGAGGCGCCGCATCCGGACATGGCGTGGACCACCGTCGCCACCCTGGTGCGACGTCACAGTCCCAGTCCTAGTCCAGAGGTCGTGACTGGGACGCCTTCGGCCCCCCGCGCGCCGGTGACTGACGTCACTGAGATCCGTGGACCCGGGACAAGAGCGGTTCATGCGATCGACTACCGCGTGAGTCTGCCGACCGTATTCTGCGGCAGCTGGTACTTCGTTCTCCTGGCTGGTCCCGAGCGTCGGAATCGTGAGTGCCTGAACTTGAGGGACAGACGTCGCTGTCGCGCAGTTTTGTGACGGTGACAACAGTATTGCTCGCGGTATTGTTTTTCGCAGGGATTGGCCTCCTCACGCTCGCCTATCTTCTGAAATGCGCACTCAAGATCAAGATTTTTTCCACCCCGAGTTTCTTGTATCCGATTTACGAGCTGTTTCGGTGACTAGTCCTTCGGTTCGTGGCGTCGCGTAACTCCCAGTAGGGATGGCCAGTACCTGAATCGGTGACTTTGCGCACCGTTCGGCTGGCTGCTTTGCAAGTGGCTGGATCGGGGTGGCCGGTGGCAGAAGGGCGAAAGCGCGCAGGCTTCGCACTTCGCGGGGGCGACACGCCCCGGCGGCTGGCACTGCGACGCTGGC
>CAMAYR010000082.1 GCA_945862355.1 Devosia equisanguinis
GTGCTTGCCGCCGTCGGCTACAACTTTGCAAGGCTGCTGGGCTGGTTCAGAGAGCTTTGGCGCGACCTGCTCGCTGTGATGGCGCTACTGTCGCTGGTAACCCAGCGCCCGGCTGCCGCGTGACCTAACGAAACTTCACGGCCGACTACTTCCGCTGCAACATCCGCGGCGACATCACGATCGACCATCGCTTCGAGAGCGACGTCAAAGGCTTCAACGCCAATCCGTTCGCGCCCAATTTCGGCGCGATGAAGTGGGGCTATTCGAGCACCGCGTACATGGCCAACATGTACTACGACTTCAATGCGGGTGCGCGCTTCACGCCGTACATCGGTTTCGGCCTAGGCATGGTGAACAACCACTTCGCTGCCGGCCGGGGCGTCGTCGCGGCGGGCGCGGCAGATCCGCTCGCGGTCGGCACTCCGACCACGGTCGGCGGCCACGACAGCTGGCATGTCGCCGGCGCGGCGATGGCGGGCTTCGTGTTCAACGTCACCAACCGGATCAAGCTCGATACGGGCTACCGCTTCCTCTATCTCGGTGCGACGAACACCGGTCAGACTGCGAACAGTTTTGGCGGCACCGGTGGTCGCATTCACGCCGACAACCTGCACGCGCACGAGCTGCGCATCGGCTTGCGCTACGACATTCGCTGACAAATGGCATGGCGCCCGGGGCCCTTCGGCTCGGGGCGCCTGCATCCGAGACTATAAGCAACTCCAACCTGCCACCCGTACGATCCCTCTTTCATCCGTAGGCGTTGTTCAGCGCGAGCGTTCATCCCCCCAGCGCAGGGCCTCGTTCGTATTCGAATCACCGCTGAGCGCGGGGTTCGAGCCGGGTGTTTGAAGTCAATGCCACGCCGTCACCGCGGCGCGTGCGTCATCGAGGGATCGACTGCCATGACCAAGCATCTCATCAAGGCCGCCGTGCTCGCGCTCGGCACGATCGCAGCAGGAAATGGTGCGGCAATCGCCGGCGGCGAGGTCGTCTATGGCGGCGTACGCCATGCAGGAGCCGCGGTGCCGGTTCCAGCCCCGGCCCCCGTACCGGAGGTTTCCACCGGCTGGTACGTGCGCGTCGATGCTGCCTACTCGCAGGGCGACGTGAGCAAGTACAAGTCGACGGACCCCCGCGTCGACCAGATCCGCGGCGACAGCTACGTCGACAATTTCCCGCGCTACGGCGTCGGCTTCGGCTACTACCTCAACAGGTGGCTGCGCGCGGATGTCACATTCGACCAGCGCAACGATGTGGAGAGCCGCGGCACGGGGCAGGTGAGCTACTCGATTGCAAACACGGCAGGCGGCGTGGACGGTTTTCTTAACCCGCTTGGTCCCATCGCAATGCGGGACACCTTCTCCGACAGCTTCGTCTCGTCGAACTCGACGGGCCTCGTAAACGTCTACGCGGACCTGCCCGTCAGCCGCAATTTCACGCCGTATGTCGGCGGCGGCTTGGGCTTTGTGCGCCACCAGCTCAAGGGGCGTTCCTTCGCCCGGACCACGGAATGCGTGGATCTGGTCGATTGCGATCCGAATACGGTAGACGCGCAACCGGGAGCTACCTCTGCGTCAGCCTTTACCACCGCCGGCGGCGTCGACTACGCGCTCGCGATGGCGCTGATGGCGGGCTTCACCTACCAGGTGTGGGACAACACCAAGATCGACTTCGGCTACCGCTGGCTGCATCTGGCCGGCACCACGTTCGTTGGCCGCAGCGCTGGCGTCGTAGAGAACCTCAAGATCCCCGACCAGAACCTGCACGAGGTGCGCGTCGGTCTTCGCTACGACATCAACTGACGGGAACGCACTGCCTGCATACGGAGGCCGGAGACGAGCAGCGCTCGCTCCGGCCTTCTTGCGTCGGGGCGAGAGGGGGGACCGCCGTGCCGGCATTCGGGCTCATGCCATCGGGCTCATCCCCACTTCCCCGTTGCTCTGCCTTCTGCGACACTGGTGCTGCATGACCGCGCAAAGCGGCATGGCCCAATGCCAACACGGGAGGAATTGCCAATGGTCGCGCGCTCCGTCGTTGCAGCAATTGCTGCAGCATCAGGTCTCATAGCTGCAACCGGCGTCGTGCAGGCGCAGAAGTGGCCGAGCAAGCCGGTCAAGGTGATCATTCCATTTCCCGCCGGCGGGCCTACGGACACGCTCGGCCGTCCGGTGGTGGATCATTTGTCCAAGGTGCTCGGCCAGCCGTTCGTCGTCGACAACCGCGCCGGTGGGGGCACGACGATCGGCGCGCAGGCCGCGATCAAGGCCGATCCGGACGGCTACACGTTTTTCCTGGGCACGAACACGCCGTATGCTCTGGCGCCGACGTTCAACCCGAACGCGGGCTACACCTACGAGCAGTTCCAGCCCGTCATCATGATCGCGGAATCTCCGATGGTGATGGTGACGAGCCTCAAGAGCGGGGCCAAGACGACCACCGAGGTGATCGCGGGGGCGAAAAAGGAGCCGTGGTCGTTCGCGTCGGTCGGGCAGACGACCACGACGCATCTGCTCGCCGAATGGTTCACGCAGGTCGCCAAGATCAAGATGGCGCACGTGCCCTATCGCGGCAGTGCGCCGGCAATGAACGACCTCGTCGGTGGCCAGGTGCAGGTGTTCTTCGACGTGTCGACGAGTGCCGTGCCGCAAGTGCGCGCCAAGACCATTACGCCGATCATGATCCTGGACACCCGACGCTGGGCGCAGATGCCGGGGGTGCCGACCTCGAAGGAGGCAGGTTATCCCGATTTCCTGGGTACGTTCTGGGCAGCGATGGCAGCGCCAGTCGGCACGCCGAAGGCGATCGTCGATCGGGTCAACAAAGAGGTGAACGCCTATCTGAAAGATGCCGCGTTTGTGAAGCGGCTCGACAACATCATGTACCGGCCGGTCGGCGGCTCGCCGGAGGTGATGTCCAAGCGCGTCAGGGAGGAGGCCGCCATCTGGCGAAAGGTCGGCAAGACAGCCGGTATCATCAAGTAGTGTTGCGGTCGGAGTAAGCCGCACCGTCGTGACGCTTGCGGACGGTCCCACAAGGCGGCTACCTCTGTGGCTTATTCAGCCTGAGGGAGTTCCGCCGTGCTCAACACTCCACGTGCCCGGCGCGGCATGGTGACCGCGCCGCATCATCTGGCCAGCGAAGCCGGCCTTCGAGTCCTGCGCGAGGGCGGTAACGCCGTGGAGGCGACGGTAGCGATGGCGGCCGCGCTCGCCGTTGTCTATCCACACATGACGAGCATCGGCGGTGACGGTTTCTGGCTCGTCGCCGCACCGGGCCAGGACCCGGTCGCCATCGATGCGTGCGGGGCGGCTGCAGGTGCGGCGACGCGGGAACTCTACGCTGCGAAAGGTTTGTCGGCGATCCCGTGGCGTGGGCCAATAGCGGCCAACACGGTGGCGGCGACGCTGTCGGGATGGGGGGCGGCGCTCGAACTGTCGGGCAAACTCGGGGGGCGGCTGCCGCTTTCGCGGCTCGTCGAGGATGCCGTGTGGCATGCAGAGAACGGTTTTGCGGTGACGGCCTCGCAGGCCGAGCTCACCGAGGCCAAACGTGCAGAGCTGGTGGATGCGCCGAACTTTGCGGCGACGTTCCTGATCGACGGGCGCGCTCCGCGCGAAGGCGAGACGATGAAGCTCGCTACGCTCGGGCAGACGCTCAGGCGACTGGGCGAGCGTGGTACCGAGGACTTCTATCGCGGGGAGCTGGCGCGGGTCGTAGCGGCCAATCTGGCAGCGATGGGCGCGCCCGTTTCGGCCGATGATCTCGCGCGGCATCGTGCAGTAATGCGAGACCCGCTCAGCGTCGCGGTGGATGGTGCGCGTCTGTTCAACTTTGCCCCGCCGACGCAGGGGCTCGCCTCTCTGATGATCCTCGCGCTGTTCGACAGGCTCGGCGTGAGAGAAGTGGAGACCTTCGCGCACATCCACGGGCTCGTCGAGGCGACCAAGCAGGCTTTCATCGTGCGAGACCGGGTCGTCGGCGATCCGGCGGTGATGAGCGAGGACCCGCGCGTATATCTGGCAGCGGGAATGCTGGACAAGCTCGCGGCGCGGATCGATCGGACCAGGGCGCTAGCGTGGCCGGCGCCGGTCGACAAGGGCGATACGGTGTGGATGGGCGCCATCGACGGCCAAGGCGTGGCGGTGAGCTTCATCCAGAGCATCTACTTCGAGTTCGGATCGGGGTGCGTGCTGCCCGATCTCGGCATCGTCTGGCAGAACCGCGGCTCGAGCTTCGTGCTAGCCGGCGATGGGCCGCGCGTCCTGGTGCCGGGCCGCAAGCCGTTCCACACGCTGAACCCGGCGATGGCGCGGTTCGCGGATGGGCGCACGATGGTCTATGGCACGATGGGCGGGGAGGGCCAGCCGCAGACGCAGTCGGCGGTGTTCAGCCGCTACGGCATGATGGGGCAGCCGCTGCAGGCCGCGGTCACCGCGCCGCGCTGGCTGCTCGGCAAAACCTGGGGGCAGGAGAGCGTGACGCTGAAGCTCGAGGGGCGGTTCGATGCGGGGCTCGTCGAGGCGTTGCGGGGGGCGGGTCACGACGTGGAGATGCTGCCCGACTTTACGAGCACGATGGGCCATGCAGGGGCTATCGTGCTGCATCCCGATGGTGTGATCGAGGGCGCCACGGACCCGCGCAGCGACGGCGCCGCGATGGGTTTTTGATGTGCGATACGCGAGGCGTCATTCGCCGCCGCGGGTGTTGACCTCGATCACCTCGAACCGCATGCGGGCGCGCTCAGCGGCTGCGGCAGGGCGGTCGGTGACGTAGTAGTCGCCCATGACGAGCACGTGCATGTCGGTGCGGAGGAAGCAGGAGATCGCCTCCTCCGGGCGCGTGACGATCGGCTCCTGCTTGTTGAAGCTCGTATTGAGCAGCACCGGCACGCCCGTGAGCTTCTCGAAGCGCTCGATGAGTGCGTGATAGCGCGGGTTCGCTGCGCGCTCGACGGTCTGGATGCGGGCCGTGCCATCGACATGGACGGCGGCTGGAATGCGCGAGGCCATCTCCGGGCGCACGCGCGGGGCCTGTGTCATGAACGGATCGGGGCCGGTGATCTCGAACCACTCCGCGGCTTTCTCTGCCAGCACGGAGGGGGCGAAGGGGCGGAACGGCTCGCGGAACTTGATGCGCTTGTTGATGAGGTCGCGCACGTCGGCGGAAGTCGGAGACGCAAGTATCGAGCGGTTGCCGAGGGCGCGCGGGCCGATCTCGTAGCGGCCCTGGAACCAGCCGACGATGCGGTTGTCCGCGAGGTCGCGGGCGACGCGATCGAGAAGGCGCGGCTCGTCGAGACGCTCGAAGGCGAGGCCCGCCTCGCGCAGTGCCTTCTCGATCTCGGTGTCTGGGTAGGCGAGGCCATGATAGGCGTGGGTCATGACCTCACCGCGGGGCGCGCGAAGCGTCTGGTGGTGATGCCAGAGCGCACTGCCGAGGGGCACGCCGGTGTCAGATGCGCACGGCGGAACCCAGATGCGCTCGAAGCCCGATTCGCGCTGCAGGCGGCCATTGGCCACGCAATTGAGCGCGACGCCGCCGACGAAACAGAGATTGCGCGAAGGATAGTTGCGACGCGCGGCCTGCACGACGTGCACGACGACCTCCTCGGCCATCGCCTGAAGGGCAAAGGCCAGATCGTGGTGGTGTGCCGTCATGGGCTCGTCGCGGCGGCGGGCGGGGCCGAACGTATCGATGAACTTGCGTTTGAACGGGCGCAGCATGCCGTAAGTGTCGTAGCTGAAATAGCTCATGTTCATGGTGAAGCGGCCGTCGGGGGCGAGGTGCACAACATCACGCATCCGGTCAACCATGCTGTCGCTGCCGAGGGCTGCAAGCGCCATGACGGTGCCTTCCTCGAAAGGCTCGAAGCCCAGATGGCGGGTGACCAGCGTGTAGACCATCCCGAGGCTGTCGAAGAGCGCGCCGTGCCAGCGCCGCTCGAGGTGGTTGGCCTCGCCGGTGAACACGCTCGTCGCGCAATCGTCGCCGTAGCCGTCCATGACCACGACCGTCGCATCGTCGAAGGGCGAGACGAAATACATCGCGGCGTGGGATTCGTGATGGCCGACGTTGACGATCGGCGGCAGGCGCTGGCCTGGAAACCGACGCTTCAAGTCGTGGCGCGCCCAGAAGTTCAGGAGCACGACGCCGCTGTCCTGGGTGGTGTGCGCGCTCGGCAGGGCGAGGGTCAAGCTCAGCGGGAAGCGGCGCAGCAGCGCCTTGGCGAACGTCCTTCTGAGGCGCCTTGGATCCCACGGCGTGGTGATGCGATCGATACTCGAAAGCCCCGCGCCGTCGCGGCCGAGGGCTGCCTCGAGCGCGTGCCTTGGGAATTGTAGCGTGTGCTTCTCGCGATTGTGCCGTTCTTCCTCCAGGACGAGGGCGATACGGCCGTTATCGAGGAGCGCCACGCCGGTGTCGTGGGACTCGCTTGCAAGGCCGAGTATCCGCATGATTCCCCTTTCAGTCATGGTTCGAGACCGGAGCCTCCGCCAAGTCTCTTGGCGTGAGCGACGACGCGACCGGCAGAGCACGCTCGAGGAGACTTGCCGTTGACGACGATCAGTCAATGATCATCGTTCAACCCGACGGCAAAAAGCAGGCGGCGGGAGAGAGCCGGTTGCGCTCGCTCCCGCCGCCTGTGTGATGACAGATTCGGGCAATCTCAGGCCGGAAAGTACATATCCAGCCACTCTCTCAGGACCGTTTTTACGCGCGAGCCGGTGGCGGAGAACATGAAGTGATTGGTCTCGTTGAAGAGGTGCAGGTCCTTGGGCTGGATGGCGAGATTGAACATGCGCAGGGACTGCTCGGTCGGTGTCACTGTGTCGACGGAGGAGTGGAGCAGCAGCAGCGGCCGCGGCGCGATGTTGCCGACGACGTCGTCGGCGGTAAAGTCGTACATCGACTGCGCGGTTTCTGCGGTGAACTCGTCGTGGCTCTTTTCCGCGAGGTTGTGGCGGAGGTTGCCGGGGATCGGCACGATGTCGTAGCGATCGACCATCATCGACTTGCCGTGCTTGGCGCGATAGGCCTTACCGTCATCCAGCATTTTCGTGAACTTCGCCCAGGCCTCTGCGCCGGGGTGCTGGCCTTGGAACTTGATCTTGCCATTGCCCCAGCCACCGGAGGAGATGCACGCCCCGATCCGCGGGTCGACGCCGGCGGCATAGACGGCGACGGCTGCGCCGAAGCTCGAGCCCAGCACGCCGATCTTGTTGGCGTCGATCTCGGGCCGGCTTTGCAGGAACGTGACTGCCGAGCGTGTGTCGGCGACCTGCTCCATGCAGATGAGGTTCGCGCGCGTGCCCTCGCTGTCGCCGCAGCCCCGCATGTCGAAGCCGAGGGCGGCAAAGCCCCAGTCGTTCAGCATCTGGCACGGCCCCTTGACGTTGTCGGACGTCTTGTTGGAGCCGAAACCGTGAAGCACCATGATGCAGGCGAGCTTCTTGCCCTTGGGCGCATTGTCCGGGATGCACAAGTCGCCAGAGATCTTCAGGCCGTCGGAAATGAATGTCACTCTTTCTTTCATAGACACTGTCCTGCTCGCGGGGTTGGTCGGGGCCCGGTTGGGGCTCTGCGTCGGCGGTCATCTCCGCCGACATGTCGCATGGCATCGCGCGGGCGGGCATCGCCGCCGGCGTGATGCCGTCTTCGTAACGCTGTTATTTCGCCATGTCGGCGATGTCCTTTGGCGTGCCGACGACCTTGAGCGTCGCCTCCTCGAGATCCTTCGGCGTGGTGGGGGAGATCGGCATTTTGCGCTTCTTGGCCTCGTCCAGCAGTGCGGGGTCCTTCATGCTGTCCGTGAACGCCTTGCGCAGCGCGGCCAGTCGGTCGGCCGGCACACCAGGCGGCACGAAGAAGGCGCGGCTGAAGTCGGCGTCGGTGGATAGGAACTCTGCTGCGCGCTTGACACGTGGATCGCTCACAAGCTCGATTACGGTGGGCGTGTCCTTGATGCTCGGGTCGCGTTTCGACGAGGCGACGACCAGCGGTGTCATCTTGCCCTCGGCGACCTCCTTTGGCATGTTGAGTTCGACGCTCAGCCAGGAGCCGCCGCGCGCCTGGATCTCTCCGCGCAGTAGTGCCAGGTCGAGATCGCGGGTTCCCCGGTAGCCGGTCACGATTTTGAACTTCGTCCCGACATGCTTGTTGAGGAAGCTCGGCACGATATAGGTTGGTGAGTTGGGGCCGGTGGCGCCAGCGATCACCTCGAACTTCTTGGCCTCCTCGATCGTCTTTGCCTTCGAGGTGTGCCACACCGCCAGCGCGTTGGCGATGTAGGTCATGTTGCCGAGCCAGTTCCAGGTGCGGGCATCGTACTTGACGAACTGCGGGTTGATCACCTGCGCATGGACAACCGTCTGCTGGATCAGGCCTATGGTGAGGCCGTCCCTGCTCGCTGTGTTCTGCATGACGTTGGCGGTGTCGAGGCCCCCGCCCTGACCGCCCATCGACTTGACCACAATGTTGGGTTGGCCGGGTACGTGCCGCTTCATGTGATCCGCCAGAAGCTGCGCATAGAGCATGTAGGAACCGCCGGTGCCGGCACCGACGAGGATGGTGATCGTCTTGCCTTTGAAGAAATCGGCCGTGTCCTGAGCATGGGCAGGGATGGACGGGCTGGCGGCGACGGCGAGCGCGACTGCGAGCAGCGACGGTTTCCAGCGCGTGTTCGACTTGGAAGCAGACATTCTCATTCCTCCCCATTACTTGTTTTGGGCCGGTCCCGGCTCGCGGCTGATCGCTCAACCAAACCTCAGATGCAGAAGCTACACTAGAATCATGGACTTGCTAGTTTTCCGGTTCTGACATTTTCTCTGAACCTTGCCGCAAAGGGCAGCAAAAGCCGGAGCCGGAACACTAGCGAAATGTTGCTCGACTGCAAGGCTTTAGCCCGTGCACGCTGGCGGCCGTAGAGTAGCCGTTGCATGAGGGAGATCGCGCTGCGAGAATAGCTGCAATTGCATTTCAACCGTTTGGGGGAAGCCGATGGCGGAACGGCGTATAGCGCTCGTGATTGGCAACAGCGCCTACCAGAACAGCTCTCCCCTCAAAAATCCGGTCAACGACGCAGCTCTCATCACGCGCGGCTTGCAGCGACGTGGGTTCGAGGTCGTCGGGGGAGCGAGCACGGACGTGCATCCGACCGGTATGACGGGCGGGCAGAACCTCAACTCGCTCGCCCTGTCCATGACATTCGCGCTGTTCAAGGCGCAGGTTGAGAAGGCCAGAGAGACCGAGCCGGACACGCGCCTGATCATCGTGATCTACTATGCGGGCCACGGCATCCAGGTGGGCGATAAGAATTTCCTGGTGCCGGTCGACGATACGCTCGACGCGGGGCTGCTCAATCTCGGTCTCGTCGACATCAAGGCCCAGATGGAGACGCTGGTCAGTCTCGTCGGCGAGGAAGGCAGCGTGGTACTGTTCCTCGATGCCTGCCGCAACGGGCCGCTGTCGGACAAGCAAAAAGCCAATCTCCTAGGCCTGCTCAAGAAAGTGGAAGATGACGATAGTCGCGGCGGCGCGGCACGGGACGGCGGCAACGAGGACGGCCGCAATCTCAATGTCGGCGCATCGCGCGGGCGGCTCAGCACGTTCAAGATGCCGCATGGCGAAGGCTGCGGGCGCACCTTCATCGGCTTCGCGACAGCCCCGGGCGACCTCGCGCAGGACGGTCTGGGCGGCAACAGCGCGTTCGCGATTGCGCTTGCCAAGCACCTCGAAATTCGCGGCCTGCACATCGAGGACCTTTTCGACCGGGTGGCGCGCGACGTGCTTGCCGTGGTCAGGCGAGACTACGACGGGACCATCCAGGACCCTTGGAGCGAGACTAACGTCAATCAGAAACTCTACCTCCACGCGCGAGATCCGCGGCCGGTATGGGTGCTGGGCCTCGGCGGGCTGGCGGCCGGGCTGTTCATCTGCCTTTCCGTGTTCAAGCAGGGCCAGTTGATCGACACAGTGCCGGTGCGTCATTGGTTCCTCGGACTGTTGTTCGGAATGGTCCTGGCTTTCGGCGCGCTGCATTGGGGCTCGGGGCGCAAGGCGCGGGATCTGTTCCTGACCTTCGCAGGGCCAGCCGTCGGGTTCGCGCTGGCGCTGGCGATATTGCAGGTGATCCCGGATTTCACGAGCACGCTGCCGGCGACGCCGCTCACGCCGTCACGTGATTTGGCCTTCAAGGTCTACTCCGGCGTGGTGCTGTTCGGAGGTGTGCTCTATCTCGTCGGTACGTGGCTGGTGCGCAGCGAGAGGAACGGTCCGCGGCCCAGGACCTTGCTCGGACGGCTCAACATCGTCCTGACGTGGTTGCTGCCATTCGTGATCGTCGCCGTGCTCTGGAGGTTGGGGTACTACATATCCATAGCCAAGCCGGAGCAGGCGACCTTCGCGATGTTCGCGGTTCTCGGCGGCGTGATCTACGCGGGTAGCATTCCGCTCGCACTGCGCGCGCAGGGCGGCCTCTTCTCGCAGTTTGGCCCATTCACCGGCGCCATGACGATCGGGCTCCTGATGGCGGCGTTCTTCGCCTTCTACGAGATGGGCAAGTGGACGTTCGGCATCGACGACAAGACGCCGGGAGCGCAGGTGCTGCTCGTCGCGCTCGGCACGGCATGGCACGGACTGCTGGGCGCGCAGATCGGATACTGCTTCGCCTACTACGTGCCGGACTATCGGGTGCCGCGGTGATGCACGGGTCTCACTTCGGGCTTGTGACCGCTGCATGAGCGAGCCGCGCGACTGGCAGCGCGTTGGCCTGGTTGTCGGGCTCGGCACGACGCAGACCCTTGCCTGGGCGTCGAGCTATTACCTCGTCGCCTTTGTGGCAGGACCGCAGGCGGCCGATCTGGGCGTAACACCAAGCTCGATCTTCGCTGCGTTCACAGGCGCGCTTCTGGTGGCGGCACTGCTGGGCCCGCGCGTCGGGCGAACGATAGATCTGCTCGGTGGACGCGAGGTGCTCGCGGTCTCGAATGGTCTGTTCGCGCTGGGCCTCGTGCTGCTCGCGGTGGCGCAATCGGCGGCGGTGCTGTGGCTCGGCTGGCTGGTGATGGGCGCTGGCATGGGGCTCGGTCTCTACGACGCGGCGTTCGCGGCGCTGGGGCGCATCTACGGGGAGAAGGCGCGCGGGCCGATCACGGGCATCACGCTGCTCGCGGGCTTTGCAAGCACGGTTGGATGGCCGCTGACCTCGTGGGGCGTGGAGACGATCGGGTGGCGGGACACGTGCCTTGCCTGGGCTGGCGCACACGTCCTCATCGGGCTGCCCATCAACCTGCTGGCGCTGCCGCGCCTGATGCGTGCGGCCGATCGGACCGGGTTGGCGGTGGGCAAGCCCGAGGTTCGCATGGACCGCAACATGTGGCTGATGGGTTTCTCATTCGCGGCGGGCTGGGTGGTGGCGGGTGCGCTCGCGGCGCATCTGCCGCGGCTGCTCGAGATCAGCGGCGCGAGCACCGCGCAGATACTGCTCGCCGGCGTGATGCTTGGACCCGCGCAGGTCGCCGCGCGTGCGCTCGAGGCGACACTGCTTGCACGCGTCGATCCGCTGACGACGGCGCGAGCGTGTATGCTCACGCATCCGGTGGGGGCTGGGCTGATGCTTGCCGGAGGCGGGGGAATGGCGACGCCGTTCGTGGTGCTGCACGGCGCAGGCCATGGCATCCTGACGGTTGCGCGAGGAACCGTGCCGCTCAGTGTCTTCGGGCCGAAAGACTACGGCTTTCGGCTCGGGTTGCTCGGCGCGCCGACGCGCATCGCGCAGGCGTTTTCCCCGCTCGCCTTCAGCTTGCTCATCGATGTGCTGGGCAGCGGCACGCTCTACGTCACGAGCGCGATCTGCATCGCGGCTTCGCTGACGCTTATGGCCGTGCGCATTCCGACAGCAATCGAGGCGCCGAAGACGTCGTCATAAACGGCACTATCGCCATCCGGCTGGATTATCGGCGCCCGAAGAATTGGCGACGAGGGGCGATGCCATGGCCGCGCATCTCATAGCAGAGCTTCGCGGCAACAGGCATGTCTCCCCGCACGCCGACGCGCGGGGAGTGGGATGGCCGTCTACTCTGCCGCCTTCTGGCCGGTGTCGCGGTCGTAGCTGGCAAGCAGGTGATCGACCATCGCGGTGCCGCCTGCCCAGTCGTAGGTGCGGTACGAGTGGCCGGTGGTGACGAAACGGGCACCGGCGTAGAACATCTCGTACTGCGTGTGGCGCGAGCCGAACTCCGAGCCGATCGCATCCCATGCCGCTTTCAGCACCTTGACCTTGGTGTCGGCGTCCATGTTCGGCGAGCGCTGGGTGAGCTTGATGATCCGCGAGAGGTCGGGGTCGGCCCAGTCGTGGACGGAGGACGGCAGCATGATCAGGGAGCCACCAGCGAGGTCGCGGATCAGGTTGACGAGCCGCGGATAGAGATCCTGCGTCAACACCTGGGCGGAGTAGAGAATGTGCCGGTTCGGGCACCACCACTCGCCCCAGTGATAGCCCGAGGCCTCCATGCCGGAGAGCATTCCGTCCACCATGCCGGCGTGGGCGGCCAGATAGCCCAGCTGATCGCGAACGGCGGGAATATTCGTCGTGCCGATCGCCTCGGTGATCTTGCGGGACAGCGCGATGAGGAACTTCATCTTCACGGAAAGCCGGATCTGGGCCTGGTAGTTCTGGAACACGTGGCCCGGCGTGCCGTGGAACTGGTTGAAGCACATCTCGACGTTGTTGTGGACGAACACGCGATCCCACGGCACCTTCACGTCGTCGAAGTACATCAGCGCATCGTTCTCGTCGAAGCGCGAGGACAACGGGTTGTCGTAGACGGAGACGGCGTGCTCCTCGTAGCTCTTGCGCGAGAGGACCTTGAGGCCCTTGGTGCTCATCGGCAGCGCACAGGAGAAGGCCAGCTTCTCCTCGCCGGGCTTCAGCGGCTGAAGATTTGCGACGAATACCTCATTGGCCATGATCGATGAAGTGCCGAGCATTTTGGCGCCGCGGATCGTCAAGCCCTGGCTGTCCTCGTCGACGACCTGGGCGACGAGCTCCTCGGCCTGGTCACCCCAGTCCTTGGAGCGGTCTGCCTGCGGATTGATGATCACGTAGGTCAGGAAGTGGTCCTCTTGCGCGGCCCAATCGACGTAGTCGGCGAAGGCCTTCGCGCGCTTGGGGTCGTACTTGTTCCACACGTCCATGCCGACGCGCTGGCCGATAAGGGCGGAGGCCAGATGGTCGGGCGAGCGGCCGAGGAAGCCGTAGCTGCACGCGGCCCACGCCTGCAGCGCCTTGCGGCGGCTGACCATCTCTTCGAGGTTTCGCGGCAGCGCCCATGCCCGGTTGATGCGGCGCGTGCCACCTTCGGGCAGGAACGTCATCAGCTCGACGTTCTCTGGACGGGCCTGGAAGTCGTAGAGGGCGGCGGCGGACGCGCAGGAGTTGCGGAAGGCTGGATGGGTCGTGACGTCGTCCACCTTCTTGCCGTTGAGGTAGACGTTGCGGCCGTCGCGCAGCGAGGCGATGTGCTGGGCGCCGGATTTGCAGGGTGCGGTCATGTGAGCATCTCCGTTTGAAATGAGCGTTGTCTTGGTGGGCTAGACCAGTCCGTCCTCGCCCTTGATGTCCTTGGCGGCGATGCCGCCGATGCGGTGGTTCAACTGGCCGCGGTTGGCGTAGGCGCAGATGATGGCGATCTCGCCGGGCAAGGGCGCGTCGGGCAGCGTGATCGAGATACCGTCGTAGTGCGAGCGCACGTAGAGCGCGTCCTTGTGGGCGAGGGGGATGTCGATGGTGGAGCCGGGAGCCGCACGCTTGGTGAACGAGGAGATCCACGCCTTGCCGCCGCCGGCCACCTCGCGCATCACGTTGCCGAACACGGTGGTCAGCATCGCCGAGCCGTGCTGCTGCTCGCCGGCGAGGCCGATGATGGCGGCCTTGCCGTAGCTCTCGGGCGCATAAGGTTTCAGGAGTTCGACGGCCAGCGATGAGATCTCGCGGCCGAGTGCCTCGCTCGCCGCTGTGAGCGGGCCGAGGTCGTCTGCCCACTGGCCTGCATACGGGTTGGTGACGATGGCGGCGACGGCCACTTTCCGCAATGGCGGATCTGCCGCCCTGCCTGCTTCGCTGCGCACCTCGTCGACGAAGCTCAGCATCTTGCGGATGTGGATCTTCATGCGGTGGGTTCCGGGTTGATCGTCTGCAGGGCTGAGAATTACCTAACTCAGTTAGCTTTTCAAGGGAGTTGTTTGGTGCTATCAAAATAAGAGGGTTTTCAGGGTGCGAGCGCGTGGCACAGATCAAGACGGCGGTGCGTGAGAAAGGCGGGGCTCCCGCGGGGCGACGTGCTGCGCCACGGGGCTCTGCGACGGTGTCCAAAGTAGCTGCGAAGGAGGCTGGTACGGCGCTGACGGTGTCGCGGCCGGAGCTTCTTGTCGGCGGGTCGGACGCGGCGTTTCGTCGGCTCGTGCATGGGCTGTTCAGCTTCCTCGCCAGCCATGAGGCGATCCGCGCTGGACATGGGCGAACGATCGGGCTCGCGGGCATCGAGTACACGGTGCTGATCTCGATTGCGCACCTCGCACAGGGCGGGGACGTCAGCGTCTCGGCGGTGGCGCAGCATCTGCGGCTCAGCGGCGCTTTCATCACCAACGTCTGCAAGAGGCTGGTGTCGCTCGGGCTGATCGACAAGGCGACGGATGATCGAGACCGGCGGCGGCTGGTGCTCACGGTGACCGCGGAAGGGCGGCGGCGGCTGGAGCGGCTGGCACCTACGCAGCGGCAGATCAACGATGAGGAGTTCGGCTGTCTTTCCGCGAAGGAGTTCGCGAGCCTTCTCGATGTCGTTGACCGACTGGTCGACAGCGCGGAGAAGGCCGTGGCGCTGCAGCGGTATGTGCAGGCGAAGTGAGTTGGTCTCCTAAAGTAGCCGCGGAAGTGTCGAAAAATTCCGTCATGGCCCGCGCAGGCCGGCCCCCCACGTCGCCATGCCATAGGGGCGCGCTTCACGCGGCGGTTACTCGATACAGCGGAGAGATGAGTGCGCAGAGGTGACGGCGGACCGATGCGGTACGCTGCGCAGGGCGGCCGCTACCGCACCCGACGGTGCTTACTCCGCCGCTTCCTTTTCGGCCATCGGCATCTTGGAGATCGGACACTCGGCCCAAAGCTCGGTCAGCGAGGCGACGAGGTGGTCCATGTCGGCGTCGGTGTGCTGCGGCGTCGGCGTCAGGCGCAGGCGCTCTGTACCGCGCGGCACGGTGGGGAAGTTGATCGGCTGCGCGTAGATGCCGTAGCGCTCGAGCAGCGTATCGGAGATCGCCTTGCAGCGGACGGGGTCGCCGACGAACACCGGTACGATGTGGGCGGGGTTGTCCATCACCGGCAGGCCTGCGGCGACGAGGCGCTTTTTCAGTGTGCGGGCGCGCTCCTGGTGACGGGCGCGCTCGAGCTGGCTGGCCTTCAGATGGCGGACGCTGGCCAGCGCACCGGCGGCGATTGCCGGGGCGAGCGAGGTCGTGAAGATGAAGCCTGCCGCATAGGAGCGGATCGCATCGCAGAAGTCGCGATCACCGGCGATGTAGCCGCCCATCACGCCGAAGCCCTTGGCGAGGGTGCCGTTGTAGATGTCGATGCGGTGGGCCTGCCCGTGCGCCTCCGCAATGCCGCCGCCGCGGGGGCCGTACATGCCGACCGAGTGGACCTCGTCGATGTAGGTCAGAGCGTTGTACTTCTCAGCGAGATCGCAGATCCTCTCCACGGCGGAAATGTTGCCGTCCATCGAGTAGACGCTCTCGAAGGCAATCAACTTGGGCAGCGCCGGATCGGTCTCCTTCAGGAGACGCTCGAGGTCGGCTACGTCGTTGTGGCGGAAAATCTTCTTGGGCCCACCGCCGTGGCGGATACCCTCGATCATCGAGGCGTGGTTGAGCTCGTCGGAGAAGATAACGAGGCCGGGCAGCAGCTTCGTCAGCGTCGACAACGTGGCGTCGTTGGCGACGTAGGCCGACGTGAATAGGAGGGATGCCTCCTTGCCGTGCAGATCGGCGAGCTCGTCCTCCAGCTCGACGTGATAGTGGGTGGTGCCGGAAATATTGCGCGTGCCGCCGGAGCCGGCGCCGACGGTATCGATGGCTTCGTGCATGGCCGCGCGAACAACCGGCGACTGGCCCATGCCGAGGTAGTCGTTGGAGCACCACACCGTGATCTTACGGGTATTATCACCCTCGAACTTCACGGCGTGGGGAAAGGACCCGCAGTCGCGCTTGATGTCCGCGAAGACGCGATAGCGGCCTTCCTTGTGAAGTTCGTCCAGCGCGGCGGCAAAACGTGCGCGATAGTCCATATTGATAAGCTCCCAACCCCGATCTCGGCCTTCGCGGCCGGGAGCGCAGACGGCTGCACCTCCGGCGGGCACCTCCCAGGTTCGAGCGAACCTAGACAAACCCCAATTCCAAAGAAACCCATCGCGATGTCGCACACCGGCGGCTCACGAAGCTTTGATCCAGGTCAGTCTGCCGGGCCGTGTCGGCCCTGGCAGGTGGGCCAGGGTACGAGGCCGTCTCGACAACTCGTTCCGTTGGTAAATGCTCTTTGTGGTAAAGGGTTAGTTGTTTCCGGGCGGCTGTCAACGGCCCTTGAACTTCGGCGCGCGCTTGCCGTGGAAGGCTTCCACGCCTTCCTTGAAGTCGTCGGACTGGCGCAGGCGCGAGTAGTTGTAGCCCTCCAGCTCGATGGCGATCGAGAGGGAGGCGTCCTCGGTCTCGTTCAACAGCTTCTTGGCCGTGCGCTGGGCGAGCGGGGAGAACGTGCGCAGCTCGGCGACCATGGCATCCGTCGCCTTCTCGAGGTCGGCGTCGGCGACGATCTCGGTGGCAACGCCCCAATCGTAGGCCTGCTTGCCGGTGATCCGGCGCGAGCGCATCACGATGTCCTTCGTGCGCGTGACGCCGACCATCTTCTGCAAACGGGCCGAGCCGCCCGAGCCGGGGATCTGGCCGAGCTTCTGCTCGGGGAGCGCATAAAGCGTCGTCTCCGAGACGATGCGGAAGTCGCAGGCGAGGCTGATCTCGAAGCCGACGCCAAAGGTATAGCCGCGGTTGGCCACGATCACCGGCTTCTCGCACCGCGCCGGCGCGGCGATGTTCCAGGCGAGCTTGGAGACGTGCTCGGGCGAGGCCTCCATGAAGCCCTTGATGTTGCCGCCGGAGGAGAAATGCTGGCCGATGGCGCGCAGCACGATGACGCGCACGTGGGAGTCGGCGTCGAGCGCCTCGAACACCAGGCGGAGCTGGTCGCGCTCGGCCATCTCGATGACGTTGAGTGGCGGACGGTCGAGAACGATGTCGGCGCGCTCGTTGGCGGCGTCGAGTTCGACCCGGAAGCCGTCGAGGCTGGCAAGGCGCGGGTCGGCGAAGGTCATCGGCGTGGCGGGCATGGGGGCTCCTGTGGGGCGGGAGATGGATGGCTCGATGCCGGAGCTAGCACCGCCGGGCTGGATGGCCAAGGGGGGGCTATGCGCGGGGGGGATCGCGCCCTCTCGGGCGATGCGAGGGATTTGATTACTCGGGCAGCCTGACGTCGTGCGGAAGGCACGCCTTCGGCATGACGGCCGCGGGCCCTGGACCCGCGACTTGAAGTATTGGAGCTGGCTACCGCCCCAACCGCTTTCCTAGCAGCCAGCCGACGATTGGTACCAGCACCAGCCAGGGCGTGACGCGCATCATGAGGGATGTCAGCGGCGTCAGCGGGCCGGGATGGATCACGCGGAAGCCCAGCTTCCAGCCGCGCCAGGTCGCGTTGGCGACGGCCTGGGCAGACAGTGCGGGCATCAGATAGCGATAGAGCGCGTGGTCGGCGCCCATGCGGGCGTGGAATTGCGTGCTGACAGGGCCGGGGGCCACGACGACGACGCGCACGCCGGTGCCGCCGACCTCGCTCGCCAGCGCGCGGGTGAGCGAGACGACGTAGGCCTTGCTGGCATAGTAGGCAGCTTGGTAAGGCCCGGGCGCGAAGCCGCCGAGCGAGGCAATGTTGATGATGGAGCCTCTTGCGCGCTCGATCATGCCGGGAAGGAAACGACGGGTCAGCAAGCTCAGCGCGCGCACGTTGAGGTCGAGAAGATCGGCGATGTCGGCTTCATCGTGGCGCGCGAAGTCGCCGCCGAGGCCGACGCCGGCGTTGTTGATGAGGATCTCGGCGTGCAGGCCGCGCGTGCGGAGGGCCGTTTCAATCGTATCAGCCGCGTCGGGAGCGGTGATGTCGAGGGGGAGTGCAATGGTCTCGACGTTGCTGCGTTCGGCAACTTCGCGCGCGGCTGCTTCGAGAGGGGGAGCGCGGCGGGCGATCATCACCACGGGATATCCGGTGCCGGCGGCGAAACGATGCGCGATCGCAAGCCCGATACCTTCCGATGCGCCGGTGACGACAACGGCTGGGCGGTTGCGGGCGTCTCCCGGCAAGGAGACGCCCGACGAGCCTTGGTTGTTCGTTGGTATCTCGCTCACGCTCAGCGGCTGGCGGTCAATGTGCCGTCGGGCAGGTTGATGATCTGCACGCGACGGTTGATCGCCGCGAACGGCTGGGCGGGGTCCTTCAACTGCTCCTTGCCATAGCCGATGACGCGAAGGCGCTTGGGGTCGACGCCGTAGTTTTTCACGAGATAGGCCTTCACCGATTCCGCGCGGCGCTGGGACACGACCTGATTGGGCGCCGGACGGCCCTTGGCGTCGGTGTGTCCGGCGATCAGGAAGCCGCGGTCCTTGAAGGCCTCATTGGTGAGGAGCTGGCCGATCTTCTGCAGCGTCGGTATGGCGGAGCCCTGCACGCTCGATGAGTTGAAGGGGAAGTAGATCTCGAAGTCGAGCGAGGGACGTTCGCGGACGGCCATCGCGACCTCGGTGCGCTCCTTGGCTGAGAACGCGCGCGTCCCTGCCTTGTCGAGAAGCGCGCGAAGACGAGCCGTGTCGGTGGGCGTCAGGGCCTTGGCGGCGGGCTGCGTGGCGGCGCTGCGGGACGTCTTACCGAGCAACTGGTCGATCATCTGTTGCTCGGTGAGGCCGGCGGACTGGGTCCAGCCCGGCAGGGCTGTGGCAACTCCAGCAAGCAGGCTGCAAGCAGCGGCCAGCATCGCGACGCGGACGCGCCGCGCCCCGGCCTGGCCTTCGGGCGTGGGAAACATCGGGCTCTCCTCATGCGTTATAGCAGGCGCGGCGACGGTATCTCGCCTCGCCTGCGACTGCAAACCAACAGCGGCGTCCAGGGCGGGACCAAGTCACGCCATGTGCCGCATTGGATAACGTCTAGCTGCATCGGGCGCATCGCGCTGTTCCAGGCGGAACAGTTACGAACAGTGTTGCGCATTTGGCTCACTGAGGCCGTCTAAATCATTTGATCACTTCTGGCGGTTAACCTTTGGGTAGACCCGTCGGGCGACTCTTGTTCGCGGCGGAAGTGTCAGAGATTTGATTGCTCGTCTTGCGTTGTTC
>CAMAYR010000083.1 GCA_945862355.1 Devosia equisanguinis
GTCGTGTCGGTGTCCGACTGCACGATCTCGAAGCTTCGCATCCCATCACCTGCCGAGTGAGCCGCCCTCGACAAGAGAAATAGCTGATTCGCAAACCAACCCAGACCCTTACGCCATCACCACCGGATCGGAGTTACGGAAGCAGGAGGTCGTTGCCCAGCCTTGGATATGCTCGTAGGGAACGAAGAATGGAGAATGAAACAACGAGAATGGCGCCATTATTCGGAACGAAACGCCCGTTTCATGCACACTCGTCGTCATAATACCTTTCAGGGAGTTGAACCCGCCCATTCCCAGCAGGACAACGCTTTGCCTGCCTCTAGATTCGAGCGATGGGCCTCTTGCTGCAACGGCATAGCATTCTGCCAGATATCGCCAGCGACAGGCGGTTCTCCAGAGCATTCCGAAGAACAGGAAGCCGAAAACGCCAAGGCCGAAGATCGTGAGCACTGTGCGTCACTCAAAACAGGTGTCGGGTCTCGCGCGCCCGGGGCAAACGCCCCCGGATGAAGGCGATATTCCTCGCTACGAACTCGCCGACATGATGATGCAAGCCTTATCGATCCGTCAGCGTAGCCTCTTCTTCTAAATACATCGTAACCCTGCCTCAGCGGCGACCATCGCTTTGCGCGATGGCCGCGTCGGGGCGATTGCTTCCGGCATGAATGTAACGACGGCGCAAGGCCGTCAGTTCGATGCCATGGCCTTGGTGCACTTCTGGCCGAGGAACTCGTTGATCTCGGCGATCATGTCACCGTGGAAGAGGCCGAAATAGTCCTCGGCCTGCGCGACGGTCCATATCGCGCCGCGGATCACGGCGGGGGCGTCGATCTGCTTGACGTTGACCCAGGCCTTCTCGGCCTTGCCGCCCTTGAACTGAAGCTTGGGGGCGAGGGTGACGTTGACGTCGAGGGTGTCCTTCTCCCGGTCGACCTGGCACTTCACGGTCTGGGGGGCGAGCTCGATGGTGTGGGCGGGCTTCGCCATCGCCTCGAGAATGTCGGTGCGCTTGATGCCGACGTCGATCACGCAGCGGGCGTTGCCGAAGCCCCAGGTGAGGCGCTTCTTCTCGATGCCGCCCTGGATGGTCGACTTGCTCCAGGTCTTGGATAGCGTGCATGCGAAATCCGCGCCGGATGTTTCCTTCTTGACCACGATCTCGCAGATCTTTTTCTCGCAGGCTTTAAGCGCCTCGCGCTCCTTCGCGCTGCCTTCCTCGGCGCTCGCGGTGCCGGCTGCACCGGCCGAGACCGCCATTACGAACGCGCCTGCAACACATGCAGTACTGTACCCACGAACAATGCTTCCCACTCTCATCATCGCACTTGCCCCCTCGAAACGATTCTCGACCTTCAGGTCGGTCGCGCACCCACCTTCGGGACCGCATCGCGAAGCCCCGAGGTGGCGGGCAGTTGGATCACAATTGCGTCGAATTCTTGCGCGTGCGCGACGGCCGCGCAGTTGGCTGTGCGATTCAGCCCGGGTGCTTCCCGAGAGCCACACCTGTCGCAGAGATCGAGGAGGATCCTTCAGCCACGCCGCCAGCCCATCGGCACGCCGGGCTCGCGCTTGACGTTGCGGATGGAGACGGAGGTCTTGACCGTCGCGACGTTGGGCGCTGCCGTCAGCTCCCTGGCGAGGAAGTCGTGGAACGCGGGCAGATCAGGGGTGAGGCAGCGCAGCAGGAAATCGGTCTCGCCGGCCAGATAATCGCAGGAGCGCACGAGCGGCCAGGACAGCGCGCGGTTCTCGAAGGCGCGAAGGTCCGTCTCGGACTGGCTGTAAAGACCGACCATCGCATAGGCCGTCACGCCGAAGCCCAGCAGGTTCTCGTCCGTGGTTGCGTGGTAGCCGGTGATGTAGCCGGCCTCCTCGAGTGCGCGAACGCGGCGCAGGCACGGGGGCGGGGTCAGGCCCACACGGGCGGCCAGCGCCACGTTGGTCAAGCGGCCATCGGCCTGCAACTCCTTCAGGATGCGCCAGTCCATGGCGTCGAGCTTTGCGGGCATTTAGCTGGCTCCGGCTGCACGGGTGGGGTGATGATAGGCGTGCGGGGAGCGGCGCGCAACCAGCGCGTACCGCATGCGGTTTCCTACCTTGGTGCAGCGCAGGCGTTCGGATCGAAGCCCTCGAGTGCAGAGCGAGAGGTTGCGTGAGAAGGTTGTGGAAAAACGAACGGTCAGGCCTGCGGCCCTGCGCGGCATCGACTCCGACGCCCGCGCCCGGCAGAGGGTTTGGCATGGCAGCGAATCACGACGAAACCGGCAGCACTCGCCACCGGCCGCTCGCCGGCGCGACGGCCTGGATCATCACGGACGGCAAGGCCGGGATGGACGTCCAGGCGCGCGGCGTGGCCGATGCGCTCGGTCTCGTCTACCAGATGAAGCACGTCTCGCCGCAGGGCCTGTGGCGGGTGGCGTCGCCTTGGGGGCCGGTCGCGCCAGGAGAGCGGTTCGGGCTCGCAGGCAGCAAGTTCGCGCCGCCCTGGCCGGTGGTGGCCATCGCAACGGGCCGCGCGAGCATTCCCTACATTCGCCGGCTACGGAAGCTCGCGGGGCCGGGCACCTTCACGATCGTCCTGCAGGATCCCAAGACCGGACCCGGCACCGCCGATCTCATCTGGGTGCCGCAGCACGATCGGCGGCGGGGCGCCAACGTCCTGACCACGCTGACAGCCCCGCACAGCTTCACCTCGGCGCGGCTCGCCGAGCTCAGATCCAATACGCCGACGGAGATCGCTGCGTTGCCGCATCCCAGAATAGCGGTGGTGCTGGGTGGCAAGAACGGCGTCTATCGCTTCAAGGAAAGCGACGACGATCGCTTTCGCGTGGCACTCGGCTCGCTCGGGGCGCTCGGGGCGAGCTTCATGATCACGCCGTCACGGCGCAGTCACCAACGCCTCGTGCGGGCGGCGGAGGAGGCGACGCGGGAGCGGCCGCGCATCCTGTGGGACATGACCGGGGACAATCCATATCCCCAGTTCCTGGCGCACGCCGATGCGCTGGTGGTGACGGCCGACAGCGTCAACATGACCGGCGAGGCCTGCGCTACAGGGCGGCCGGTATGGGTGTTCCACCCGTCGGGCGGGAGCGCGAAATTCCGCCGCTTTCACGAGGCATTGCAGGCCGCGGGTGCGACGTGTCCATTGCCCGACATGGTCGCCGGGTTGGACTGCTGGAGCTATGCGCCGCTCGATGCCGCCGCGCAAATCGCGGCGGAGGTTGAGGCGCGTTGGTTGCGCCGGCGCGCCAGCCTCAGCGGCATCATGGTGGGCGCACACGATACGGTGTAGTTTAACGGCTGACTGATCACGGGGGCACAGGTGCCATGCCGCATCTCAACATCGAAAAGTTGCGCAATACCAAACTCGAGACAGCGCCTTACGAGTATGTGCTCGTGCCGGGCTTTCTCGACGCGGAGACGGTGCGGGGGGTGAACGAGACCTTTCCGCCGATAAGCGGGGGCGGGTCGTATCCGCTCGAGAGCCTCGCTCCGAGCATGACGATCAAAGAGGTGATTGACGAACTCGACGGGCCCGAGTTCGAGGCGGCGATCGAGGAGCTTTTCGACGTCGATCTGACGGGCCGGCCAAAGATGTACTCGCTGCGCGGCTACACGCGCTCGAAAGACGGCCAGATCCACACCGACAGCAAGGACAAGATCATCACGGTCCTCGTCTATCTCAACGAGAGATGGAACCAGCCCGGCGGCCGGCTGCGGCTGCTGCGCGACGGCAAGGACGTCGACAATTTCGCCGTCGAGGTGCCGCCGGACAACGGCACGCTGCTCGTTTTCAGGCGGTCGGATCATTCCTGGCATGGCCATCATCCTTTCGACGGGCCGCGCCGCTCGCTGCAGATGAACTGGATGACGAGCGAAGGCTCGCGTGGCTGGCACAAGGTGCGCCATAAGCTGTCAGCCACGATCAAGAAGCTGACGGCAGCGGAGTAGGCGCTCATGGACGCGGTCGATGAGGGACGCCAGCGCTCCGCCCTCCGCGCTCGCGGTACGCTTGCGCGCGCGCAGGCGATCGTGCGCCCGGACAGCGGCCGGCGGGCGCGATTGCTGCTCGAGATCGGCGTGCTCTTCATTCTCACGCCTCTTGCGATCCGATACGCGATATTCACGTGGCGGGTTCCGCTGCCGATGGTGTTGCAGCCGGTGCTTCTCGGCCTCGTTGCCTATCTGCTGTGGGACGCGACTTTCAAGCTGAAGCGAGAGCTGGCGATCGGTGTCTCGCGTAGCGCGCTGAGATCGATACTTGCCGCGTTCCTTGTCCTGGGCGCGGGCGTGGCGTTGTGGGCGTCCCAGCAGATACCCCACCGATTTCTGCATCTGCCGGTGAATGCGCCGGTAGTGTGGATCATGATCATGATCTTTTATCCACTCGTGTCGGTCATCCCGCAGGAGCTGGTCTACCGGACATTCTTCTTCCACCGTTACGGGCCGTTGTTCGCTGATGCGCGCTGGCTCGCAATCGGCGTCAACGGATTTCTGTTCGGGTTCGCTCACATCATCTTCGGCAGCATAGTCTCGATCGTTCTGACGGCGTTTCTGGGAGTGCTGCTGGCCTGGCGGTACCATGCCACGCGATCGTTCTGGGCGGTCTGGCTGGAGCATTCGCTCTACGGCTGCCTCGTGTTCACGGTCGGGCTCGGACAGTATTTCTTCACCGGCGTGGCGAGCGTGCGGTGAAGATTGAGCGCGGGGCTGGTTGCTGACGGCTCGGGTGCGTCCTATCGTGGTGGCGGCTCCATCGGCTCCATCGGCTCGAACGGCGAGGCTCCCATGCGCGTTATGATGTTCCACCTGATGCCCTACGCGGATCTGGACCTTTCCGTGAAGGATCAGTATCGCAGCGTCTGGGTGGTTCTGCCCAACACGCATTTCGATCCGGTGAAAGGGCATCACCTTTACAATCGCTTTCTCGACGAGCTGGAGTTGGGGGCGGAGCTCGGCTTCGACGGCGTTTGCGTCAACGAGCATCACCAGAACGCCTATGGCATCATGCCCTCGCCGGTTGTCACGGCCTCGGCTCTGTCGCGGCGCGTTGGACAAGCGCGGATCGCGATCCTGGGCAGTGCGTTCTGCCTGCGCGACAATCCGCTGACGCTGGCCGAAGAGCACGCGATGATCGACTGCATAACCGGCGGGAGACTGATCACCGGCTTCGTGCGCGGTGTCGGTGCTGAATACTTCTCGATGGGGGCGAACCCGGTTTGGAGCCTCGAGCGGCACCAGGAGGCGCACGATCTCGTTATCCAGGCGTGGACGCGGCCGGGTCCGTTCGCGTTCGAGGGCAAGCATTATCACTTCGAATACGTGAACGTGTGGCCGCGGCCGTTCCAGAAGCCGCATCCGCCGATCTGGTGTCCGAGCCAGGGCAGCCTGGAGACGATCGAGTGGGCCGCGCATCCAGACCGTCGGTACGTCTACCTGCAGACCTACTCGCCGATGGAATCGGTACAGCGCTATCTCGATCTCTACCGGCAGGTCACGGCGACGAAGTACGGCTATGCGGCGGCTTCCACCCAGCTCGGGTGGTGCGCGCCGGTCTACGTCGGTGAGACCGACAAGAAGGCGGTCGATGAGGCGCGGCCGCACATCGAGGCGATGTTCAACGTGTTTCTGCCGAAGGTGTCGGAGATGATGTTCTTCCCGCCGGGCTACATGTCGAACGCCTCGCTCAAGAACATTCTCGCGCACAAGCCGGCGGCGCGCTACGAGCGGGCCACCATCGAGGGGCTGATCGAGAAGGGTATCGTCATCATCGGCGGCCCTGACACGGTGCGGCGCAAGCTCACCGAGGCGCACGCCGCGATGGGCTTCCAGGAGTTCCTGGCAATGCCGCAATTCGGCACGATGCCGGGCGATCTCGTGGAAGCCAACCTGCGGCGGTTCGCGGCGGAGGTGTTGCCCGCGCTGAAGCCGTTGAGCGACAGGGAATATCGCGGCTTCGAACCGAAGAAGGTTGCGGCGGAGTAGGTCGCGGGGAGGGGCGATGATCGGCCTTGCCGCGTTGTCGTCAATTCGTGCGTTCGCCGGCAGCGCCTTTGCGAGGAGCGGATGCAACTTGGTGCTCGGGCGAGCCGACAGGCTGGCATGGCCGGAAACGCCGTGTTTCAGGAACTCGATGGGCAAGTCTGGCCATGCTGCTTTCGTCTGTCGCCAACTGCTCTATTCTCTCCGGCGACAGACAATGGAGGAGGCCCCGATGTCCTTGAGTTTCAGCCTGCCGGAGGAGCTGCAACTGCTGCAGCAGAACCTGCGCCGCTTCGTCGACACCGAAATGATACCGCACGAGCGGGAGACGATGGTGGGCAACGAGCTCAAGCCCGAATGGAAGGCGCGCTTTACACAGGGCATGAAGGATCTCGGCGTCTACAAGCTCGATATTCCTGAGGAGTTCGGAGGGGCAGGGCTCGGGCTGCTTGCCAAGGCGATCGTCTGGGCCGAGCTGGGCCGCACAGTCGCGATCCCGGCGCGCGGCGATCACATCACGGGGCCGAACGCACGGGGCATTCTCTATGTGCTCAAAGGTGAGATGCGGGAGCGGTATTTACTACCCGTGCTGCGCGGGGAGAAGGAAGCCTGCTTCGCGCAGACCGAGCCCGACGCCGGATCCGATCCCGGCTCGATGCGCACCACGGCCGTGAGAGACGGCGACACCTACGTCATCAACGGCATAAAGCGCTTCATCACGGGGGCTGCGAAATCCGACTTCATGCAGTTGATGGCGGCGACGGATCGCGCGAAAGGCAGCAAGGGCGGCATCTCCTGCTTCGTGGTCGACATGGATACGCCCGGCGTGAAGCTCGGCGCGCAGTACGAAACGATGATGGGCGACAAGCCTTGGGAGGTGATCCTCGATAACGTGCGCGTGCCGGCAAGCCATCTCGTCGGCGAGGAAGGCGGCGGTTTCAAACTGGCCCAGGGCTGGCTCGGCCACGGTCGTGTGAAACATGGCGCGCGCGCGCTGGGCGTCGCCGAGCGCTCACTCGAGCTTGCAACGGGCTATGCCCATCAGCGGGTCACATTCGGGCGGCCGCTCGCCGACCGCCAGGGCATCCAATGGATTCTGGCCGACATCTGGATGGATCTCGAGGTCGGCAGGTTGCTGGTCTATCGCGCGGCATCGCTGATAGAGCAGGGCGAGGAGGCGCGCATGGAGGCGTATCACGCCAAGTATTTCTGCGACGAGATGGCCTTCCGTGCTGCGGACCAGTGCATGCAGATTCACGGTGGCATTGCGCTCACGACCGACATGCCGATCGAGCGGATGTGGCGGCAGCAAAGGAGCTACCGGATCACGGAGGGAGCGAGCGAGGTGATGCGTACTGTGCTCGCTCGACACGTGATGAAGCAGTACGGTTGATCGTCGGGCAGGATCACGCAGAAGCGGCGATCGCCAGATCTGCGCCATCATCCGCCAGCCAACCGAGAAAGGTCATTCTCCAATGCGAACCGAGACGATCCAGCTCGATGACTGCAGCCTTGCCGTCCGCCGCAGCGGAACCGGAAGGCCGCTGCTTTGGTTGCACGGGACGGACGGGCTTGCCGAGTGGCCCGCGATCCTGGATCGCCTGGCCGAGCGGTTCGAGGTGATCGCGCCCGACCATCCTGGCTTCGGCGAGAGCACCATCCCGGAATGGATGGACGACATCTCCGACCTTGCCTACCTCTACCTCGATCTGCTCCAGAAACTCGCGCTCGAGGACGTGCATGTCGTCGGCCATTCGCTCGGCGGATGGATCGGCATGGAGATGGCCGTGCGCCAGACGCAGCGGCTCGCCTCGCTGACACTCATCGCCTCGGCCGGAATTCACGTGAAGGGGGCTGCCAAGGCCGACATCTTCATGATCGATCCCGACGAGCAGGCTCGGCTCGCTTACGCCGATCCGGCGCGGGGAGAGGCGGCGGCCGAGCGCGCGGGGGCTGCCAAGTACCAGGAAATAGCGATTGCCAACCGGGTGGCATCGGCCCGCTTCGGCTGGAACCCGCGCTTCCACAATCCGCGCCTCGGGCGCTGGCTGCATCGCATCGACGTGCCGAAACTGATAATTTGGGGCGAGCAGGATCGCGTCTTCGCGCCCATGCACGCAGATGCCTTGCAGAGGGCAATGCCCGGCGCGCAACTCGTCACTATCATGGATGCTGGGCACTTGCCCCACGTCGAGTGCCTCGATCATACCCTCACGGTGCTGAATGAGTTCCTGCCGGGCCGAGCGGGCGCGATGAATTGAGGCGCAGGAACATGTCCGATACCTGCGCGACACTTGCGGGATGCGGGCAGCGTGGACGCGTTCCTCAAATCACCTTAACCCAAGTGGAAAGCGCCGAGCCTTCGGGCGATTGCGCTGCAATGCCCATGACAAATTGTTGAAGCAGGGAAATGGCGGGTAAAAAGAAGAACCGCCGGAAAAGGCATCGTCTCGAGCAGCAGCGCAAGACTGCGCCGAGCGGCAGGCCTTCGCGCGCTTCATCCGCAAATCTCCACGACGTTGCGAGCGAGGTTGCAGTGAAGCCGGCTTCGCAGGCCGAACCAGCCACGACGACCGCTGCGGCCACGACGACGCCGCAGCAAGTCGCGCCGCCGGCTCCCAACGCGCCCGGGGATTCCGCTCAGATCGATGCCCGGCATCCCGCCCTGCGCGTGTGGCGCAACCGGAATTACCTGCTGTTCGAGGCCGGCTGGACGCCGCAGAGCATATCGACATGGATCCAGCGCGTCGGTGTACTGTGGCTCGCCTGGGAGCTGACGCATTCCAACGCTTGGGTCGGGGCCGTCGCTGCGGCCGATCTCGCGCCGATGATCGTGCTGGCGCCGGTGGCGGGGGCGATGGCGGATCGCGCGCGCGACGCCATGCGGCTTCTCCGCCTGACGAAAGTGCTCATGCTGCTCCAGGCCATTGCGCTCGCAGCGCTGATGTATGCAGGGATGATGACCATCGAGCTGCTGTTGCTGCTCTCCGTCGTGACGGGCGTGATCCATCCTTATTCTTCGGCGGCGCGGCAGATCGTCGTCGCAAGCTCGGTGGTCCGCGAGGATTTCGCGCCTGCGATCGCGCTCGACAGCGCTTTGTTCCAGGCTTCGCGTTTCATTGGTCCGGCGCTGGCCGCCGTGATGATTGCGATGTGGGACGTGGCGAGCACGTTTCTCGCGCACGTGGTTGGTAGCGCCATCCTGCTCGGCACGCTCATGGCGATGCGCATCCCGCCTCGTGAACGGAGTAACAAGCTGCGCCGCAGCCTGATGATCGAGATCGCCGACAGCGTTCGCTACACGCGCGGGCACGGCGCCATCTGGCCGCTGTTCCTGATGCTGGCTGTGACATCCATCATGGTGAGGCCTGTCCAGGAGCTACTTCCCGGCTTTGCGAGCAATGTCTTCAACGCGGGACCGCAAGGACTCGGCTGGCTCGCGTCCAGCATGGGGATCGGCGCGACACTCAGCGCGACGTGGATCGCGCTACGCGGACGCGTGGAAGGGCTCAGTACCTGGGCGATCACGGGCGGGCTGATACTCATTGCGGCAACGCTCGGCTTCGCATCGACGGACAGCCTCTGGCTCGGGCTGGTGCTGATCGGGTTCGCGGCGTTCGGGATCAACACGATGTCGACGAGCATCCAGACGATAACGCAGTCGGTGGTTTCGGATGGAATGCGCGGACGCGTGATGAGCCTTTACAGCTTGATCTTCCGCGGCCTGCCCGCGATCGGTGCCGTTGTGCTCGGCACGTTGGCCGACCGGGTAGGCTTGCAGACCACCTTCACACTGGCAGCCGTCATGGCGCTCGTCGTGTGGGCGCTCGTGGCGCTGAAGTGGCGGGTAATCGCCGGTGTGGTTCGCCGCGAGCTGCAGAGTTATACCGCCGAGCGAAAGTCGTGACTTGTTGCTCTGTCCGCTCGGCGAGGCCGCGACTGCGGCCCGGCGCAAGCGCCGCAGCGAAAGTGAAGACCCATGTAGTGGGTCGAAACTTTCGCCCGAGGGTATTAGTTGCGGTCTTGTCTAGATGAAATAGTGGGAACGCTTCCAGCCTCTGATTTGTCGTGCTTCAGGTGCCGTCGGTGGTTCCACCTTGTACGATCGCAATTCAATTCGTGCGCGGCTTGGCTGGTCGCGGCGATGCCGGCTTCACTGTGCTCGAACTCCAGCCGCCATTAGGATCGACCGTGGGGGGCGAGCCGGGGATGGGCTTGGTCTTGGTCTTTGTCGCACTTCCCGAGGATGACGGGCCGCCTGTCGGCGAGCGCTTCTGTAAGGGCTGGCCGGCAGGGGGTGGGGCCGCGGTGGGTGTCTCGCGCGGGCGAATGCGCGGATTGGGATTGTTCATCTTCATCATCTCCCGCAGGATGCCGGGGATGATGGACGCGGGGTTCACGGTTATCTGTGGGCGCGACATCGGGCCGGCGACTCGGAAGGTAACGCCGATGACGCCTTCGCCTCGCGGCCCTGCGAGGATCTGCCCGAGGATCGGAATGTAGCCGATCGCGGAGTTCAGACCCTGCAATGGCACATAGGTGCCGCCGATGTCGACGAGTTGACGGCCGAAGTCGGCATGACCGGTGACCACGACGCCGAGAACTTGGCCACGCAGGTCGGCTTCCCTGACGATGACCTGGCCATTGCCGAGCGCGAAGGGGGCGTTCATCGAATCGAAATCGAGCCTTGCCCTCTCGACAAGGCGCTGGTTGCGACTTCCCATTCCGTCGAACGTTCCAGCTGCCTCGCCTGAGACCGGATCGCCCAGGATCGAAAAGCTGCGGACATTGAGGCGACCATTCTTCTCGATCGCGCCACTGCCATCCAGATTGACGTCGAGCTGCATTCTCCCGCCCTGCATGTTGGGGAAGAAGCCGATCAGGCGGAACACCTGGCCCGCATCATCGGCGCGTGCGGTCAGGCGCCGCTCGCGGCCGACCATTCCGATCGTCGTCTCGACGGCAGAGCCCGTCGCGCGGCCGGTGCTGTCGACGGTGCCGCGTGCCTGCATTGCGATGGTGCGGCCTCCCCGATTCGAGACCTGCATCCTGAGGCCGCGCATGGAGATCTGGTGATGGCCGATGACGTTCTCGATCTCCACTTTCAGTTCCAGGCCCGACTGATCAGGGCGCGGCGGCGCCGGTCTGGCGCTGGTGTCGCTGACGGAGAACAAAGACTTGAAGAAGTCCCGCGCATCGAGGGTCTGGCCGCGGGCGGTCACATCCCATACGTTTTCGGACTTCATGACGCCGGTGAGCCGCAATTTCGATACGACATGCAGGGCAAGCTCGGGAAAGTTGAACTCGCGCAGGCGATTGCGGCCGTCCAGAACCATGCTGCCTGAAAGCGACAGGTCCTCGCCCACGATCCGGAAGCCCTGAAGCTCGGTTCGCTGCCGTGAGGGACGAACGATCTCGAACTGCAGGGTGGCCGGCCGGCCTGGCGGCTTCTTCCAGGCGAGGGGCTCGATGCGCAGCTCGGCGCTGCTCAGATTGGCGCGCACCTGGACTTGCGCATCAGCTTGCGCCCGGGGTGACACGAGCACCTCGACTGGCATCTCGCCGACGACGAAACCGTTGATGTCGAGGCCGAGCTTCGTGCGGTCTGCATTTCCGAGATTGGCGGAGAGCAGTATCGGCGGCTGCTCTGCTTCGGCTGCCGCGAATATTCGTTTGATGGCGACCTTCGCGGCCACTCCAGCGACGAATAAGTCGCCCTTTGTGTCGAGCTGCTGGTCCGTGACCTCGAAGGCCAGCGTCGCGCCGGTCACGTCCCAACTGCCGATGATGCCGCGGGCGCGACCATCGGTGACGCGTCCCTTGATCTCCAGCCTGGTGTCATCGGCTGTCACCTCGTCGCCGAGGGGCACCAAGACGCGCACCTGGGCATCCACCTTGCCGTCGATCCCTTCACCGGGCAGCGCGAAATTGCGGCCGTTGCGTGTGGCCTGTTGCTCGGCGAGATCAAGAGCGGAGGGAAGGGGGCCTTGAGCGCGGAAAGTGAGCTCGCCGAATGCGGTTGGGGCGGCCACGTCGCCGGAGACCATCCGCACGCCTTTGATCGGCAGCCGACGTTGAGGGGAGGTCAAGAAGACGGCATCGGGAGCCGCGACCTCGAGCGCATTGCCTTCCAGACGCACGAGCACACGTTGAGCTTCGACCGGCGCAAAGCCGGGCTTGGGCTCGATTCGCACGCCGGTACCCTCGACGGACACGCCGATGCGCAGGCCGTCGGCACCTGCCCGGCCTCGATCGGAACCCGGGCCGACATCCTCGACGATGAAGCTGCCGCTGGCCAGCCGGCCCTGGAGGATCTGCTTGCCGCTCCATTGTCTTGCAGCAGGGGCGATCACGCTGGGCCAGATCAGCTTCATCGCCTGGAGCGACATCGCCGACATACGGCCCTGAAGGATCAGTTTAGGCGCCGCATCGGACATCGGCATGCGTCCGGTCATGGAGATCTGGCCGCCAGCGACCTTCAACACGGCTTCGGCCAACTCGAGCACGCCCGATCGTCCGTCGAAGCGGCCACGCACTCGAAACGCCTCCAATGGATGCGCTGGTATGCCGAACTCCGGTGCTGCGAGCTGTCCTTCGGTCGCTGCAAGCTCGAAGGGCCAATTCTGGCCCGCTCCCGTGGAAAGTTGCGCGATACCGGAGAAAGAGGCCCAGCTCGATCCGGAAGAAATTCTGGAGGTCATGAGTTGAAGGCGCCGGGAAGCGTTGTCGTACTCGATAGAGATACGGCCGCCCTCGATGGGCATCCGCGCATCGCCGCGCCAGCCCGGAGCGAGCGAGCCTCTGGCGAGCTCGATGTCGGCGACTGCGCTCGCGATCTCACTATCTCCGGAAATCTTGAGCGTGGCGTTGCCGCGGACGGGAAGATCCACGACGGACAGTCGATCGAGCACCGGCAAGGCGGTGGCCAGTGTGCTCGGGACGAGGTCGGCCAGCTTGACGTTCAACGATATGCCATCGCTAGCCGTGTCGCGGGTGGCCACGAGCGTCATCCGCCAAGGCCCTTTGGCGCTGTCCACCACGATGCTCGCACCAAGCAGGCTTCCGTCGCGTCGGCGGTCCATGCCGATGTCGGCTTCGCGCAATCGGAACAAGGCACGGCGGCCGGCGCTGTCGATGGCGAGGGTGGCATTGCGCATGCCGATGCCTCGGATATAGGACGCAGTGCCGGTCGATGAGGCGGTCTGCGACAGCAACGCGCCGAGCGCGGCGGCGACATCTGTCTGGCTTATCGTCGAACCGGAGCCGGTGGCGACTTTGCCCGCATCCTCGAATGTGAGCGAGATCCCATTCTCGCGAGAGTGCTGAAGCACCAGGCTCGGCTCGATCAGAATGATGCGAGCGGGGGCGATGCGGCCGCTCCAAAGTGCCGGAATGCTCAGCGACATGGCCGCGTCGGGTGCCTGCGCAACCGTGACGCCGCGCGTGTCGGCCAGCTTCACATTGCGCAGCCGGAACTCCAGACCGCGGCCCGCGGACAACAATACCGAAGCATCCTCGATCGTCACCTTGAGGCCGGGCATGTCCACGGACATGGCTCGCGCAATCGGCTCGGCGATCTGCTTGAGGGAAATCGGACCGTTGAGGAGACGCACATAGAGAATGCCGGCGGCGATGCCGAACAGGATGATGGCCGGCAGGATTACGCGCGTGACGGCCCAGAACGGCCAGCGAAAGCGGCGACGCAGCCATATGCCGCCGTTAGCCGGCCGCACGGGCTCGTCCGGCGCCGATTTCGCAGCCGGGGAGGCTCGTCTCTGAGATTGCTGCCGCTGTTCCACAGGCAGTGTGCCCCACGATCACCCTGGTGGCGAGCCACCGGCGGCGATCCACTGTTCATCCGACGTCATGACGAGCGTGCAATTGCAACTCGCCATCGGCTTTCCCCACTTCCAGAAGACGCAGAAGGCACTGATGACTTGTACGACGCGCGTAGTCCGAACACTTACCCCACCTCTCCTCCGGCGACTGGCGCGCCAGGCAGGAACGCTTGCCGACCTCCGACAGTCGATCGCCTGTTCGATCCAGAGCCCAGGCATGTGACTGTGATGGCACTCGTGTAGCGCATCTGAGGTTTGGTATCCTCTTGCGGCTGGGTTCGCAACCAAACGTCAGGGGCAAAAGCTACACTAGGGTGATGATGTTGTTAGTATTCTTTCGGGTGCCGACATTTGCTCTGAACCGTGCTGCGAGGGGTCGCAAATGTCGGATCGGGAACACTAGCCACGACTCGGACGTTGCCGCTAGTGAGGCGGCGCGCCTTAGTTGACCGACAGTGCGGCGAGGCGGGTGTCAACTCAGGCGCGATGAACGCCTCACTAAGCCATTGTCAGTTCTAGTGGCCCTCATGTCGCGCCTACATCGGACGGTGGTTGCGGCTATGATACGATTTAGGCGCGACGGGCCACTAGTACACTCGCTGTCCTAACACTGCTGCTTGTGCATGAAAAATCAGGTCGAAAGAAAGGCATCATCCATGCTCGGCGAAGGCGACAAGGCACCCGACGTCACGCTCGATCTCGACGACGGCAAGGCAGCGAAGATATCCTCTTTCAAGGGAGCCCCGGTCGTCGTGTATTTCTATCCCAGGGACGACACGCCGGGCTGTACCACAGAGGCCAAGGACTTCTCGTGCCTGATGGCCGAATTCAAGAAGGCGGGGGCGGAGGTCATCGGTATTTCGCCGGACCCTGCCAAGAGCCACCTCAAGTTTCGCGAAAAGCACGCACTGGAGGTCCAGCTGGCCTCCGACGACGAGGACAAAACAATTGCCCAGGCGTTCGGCTCCTGGGTCGAGAAGTCGATGTACGGCAAGAAATACATGGGTGTCGATCGATCGACGTTTTTGATCGACAAGGGCGGCAAGGTCGCCAAGGTCTGGCGCAAGGTGAAAGTCGCCGGCCATGCGGCGGAAGTGCTGGCCGCGGTCAAGACATTGAAGTAACGACATGATGTGACTGAGCCCGAACCACCATCCCCGCCCTGTTCAGAATCGGAGAGCCAGCCTTGGCTCGCCGACGGTCTGGCTGCTTCCGCACGCGCGATCGTGCTGGCAACCGAGCCATCCATGAAGGTGGAGAGAGCGTTGCTCGTCGCGGCTGCCTGGCAGGAGGGACGGCTCGGCAGAGGGCAGGTCAGCAGACGGCTCGAGATGCCCGATCGGCCCGGCCGGCCTGCCAGACCCGTGCTGCTTCATCCGCGCGAGATGCCCAAGCGCTCGACTGGCGGTGAGAAGGGCAGGTTTGCGCTGCTGCACTCGCTCGCGCACATCGAGCTCAACGCCGTGGATATGACCTGGGATCTGATCGGGCGGTTCGCCCACGTGGCCCTGCCCGAACAGTTCTTCGACGACTGGGTGCGGGTCGGCCGGGAGGAGGCACAGCACTTCGCGCTGGTCGATCAGCGACTGGCAGAGATGGGCGGCACCTATGGCGATCTGCCGGCGCACGACGGTTTGTGGCAGTCGGCGCAGGCGACCGGTCACGATCTGATGGCACGGCTGGCGGTGGTGCCGCTGGTGCTCGAGGCTCGCGGGCTCGATGTCGGTCCTGCAATGCTGGCGAGTTTGCGGGCAGCGGGCGACGAGGCATCGGCCGCCGTGCTCGAGGTGATTTACCGCGACGAAAAGCATCACGTCGCATTCGGCATGCGCTGGTTCCGCTTCATGTGCCAGCGCGAGGGCCGGGCGCCAGAACCGACGTTCCATGAGCTGGTCGGCGCGAATTTTCGGGGGCCGGTGAAGCCGCCATTCAACGATCGGGCGCGCGCCGAGGCGGGATTGACGCCGGGATTCTACAAGCCGCTGTCGGCATTCGGCGCACCGCGATAGGCGGGCCGCCTCGCGGAAATGCTAACTCCGTCTATGGTCTGGGGCGCTGCTCGGCATGGGGGTGAGCACAATGCTGTCACGATCGACGAATAGCTTCGGCTCGACAAGTTGTGTCGTGACCGGGTGGGGCAGCCGTGGTAGAAGAACGGCGGTCACAGTCGGGTGAAGTCAGTTGCCGTGTGGGGGGAACACTGCGCGGCGAAAGCGAAGCTCCCGGACGTGAGATGTGCCGACGTCACGGGTAAAGACGTTGGGGTTGACGACGTCGTGTGGGTGCAGAACTCAGTAGCGTCATTGCAGCGCCGCCGCGGGAATGCGGCTGGGCGTGGCGATAAGATAAGGTCACGATCCGCGTGCCTGGGTTCGCTTTGATTGCGTAGCGGTTGCGTGCGTCTTGCCGGCGTTTTTTCGGAGGTGAGTGAGGGTCATGCTGAATATCAGAAAGTCGGCGGATGCGGCCAGCCCGGCAGCTTCCGCGGTACCGCCGCCACTGAATGGGGCGCCGCCGGCCGTTCCGGGAGCCGCCGTGCAGCAGTCCTGGCAGTTGGGCGCGCGCCCGGGCGATCGTGTCGGTCCGTCGGTTATCGGCTCCGACTTGACGATCATGGGTAACCTCGTCTCGCGCGGCGAGGTCCATGTGGAGGGCGAGGTTCAAGGCGACATCCACGGCACCAACGTGGTTGTGGGCGAGAAGGCCAAGATTACCGGAGCGATTATAGCCGACGAGATCGTGGTGCGCGGCCATGTCATGGGATCGATCCGCGGCAAAAAGGTGATGTTGCAATCGACGAGCCATGTCGAAGGCGACGTGTTCCATCAGGCGCTCGCCATTGAGCAGGGCGCTTTCTTCGAGGGCAAGTCGCGCCGCTCGGAGGATCCGACTGCCGGCGTGGCCCGACCCGAGGTGCCGGATTTTGGCGCTCGGATGGGTGAGGCCACCGCGCTACCGTCAGCGTAAAACTTGAAAACAGCAGCTTCGACGCGACGCTGCTGTTGCGCGTTTTGGCCGCCTGCCGCGGAGAGGTGGTACGGCGGCTTCTCTACGCGCGCCGCAGCGGGCGCGCTGCAGGCCATACGCCATACGCTGCGCGCGACCGGCTGCGAGCCACAAACTGCTCGTGACAAGCTGGGGCGTCGAACCGGTGGCGCCCGCAAGCTGCGGTGCGGGCCGATGTCTGCTTTGTATCAAGACAGCATGGAGGGGCGGCCCATATCGCGGAGCAGTCGCCTCGTCTTTCCTGGGGGCTTACATCAAGTGGTCAGTCTGCGGGGCGCGCACTGACCAAGCGATCCCGCGTAGCTGACGCTTCGTGCCAAGGTACGACGTGAAGCTTGCGCGCGCCGTGGGCCTCGACGAGCGGGGCGAGTGCGCGCTGATGACAGGACAGCACGATCACCTGGTGACGCCGGGCGGCGTCGGCCAATAATCCGACCATGATGCCCAGCCGCGTATCGTCGGAAAAGGCCAGTGCGTCGTCGAGCACGAGCGGCATCGGACTGCCGCGGGACGCCATCATGTCGGCATAGGCGAGACGCACCAGCGTGGCGATCTGCTCGCGCGTGCCACCGCTGACGCGGGCAAGTGGATCGGTCCGGTCGCTGCGATCGAGGCGAACGGCAAGCAGCGGACCATTCATTGTGATACTCGAGCCCGGCAGAAGGGGGCTGAGAAGCGGTGCCAACCGCTCGACGAGGGGACGCAGGACCAGCTCGCGATGATCGGTGCCTGCGTTTTCGAGCCGAGTTGAGAGCAAGGTGAGCGCTGCGACGTCGGTTTCCAGATCGGTGACGCGCGCCTCGGCACCTTCGAGTGCTTCCTCGAGGCCGGCGATCTCGGCGCCGACACCTTCCTCGCCGTCACGACGCAGGGCGCCTTCGAGTTCGGCGAGGTTGCGGTCGAGCACTGCGCTGCGCTCTGCGAGGCGGGCTGCTTCGCTGCGCGCGCGGGCCTCCGCCTCGAGCAATTCGTCATAGGCTGCGGGTGTAGGGGCGGCCTCGGCCCAGGCGGATCTTTCGCGGACGGCGGCGCCCAACTCCGACGACGCCAGAGCAAATGCTTCGCGCAGCTCGCTGGCCCGGCTCTCGCGCTGGTCGGCTGCCGGAAGCTCGGCCTCCAGCTCCGACCTGCGCTGCGTGGCGGCTGCAATCTGTGTTTCCACCTGGCCTATTGTTACCGAGAGTTCCCGTAGCTGGCGATCGAGCGTTTGGGCGGCAGCCCGCTTTCGCGCCAGCTCTGCCTCCAGGCTGCCCGTTCGCTGCATGAGTACGTCGATCTCGCCGTTTGAGGGCGGGGCGGATGCATGTGTTTCGCCGGCTCTCGCCGCGACCGCGTCGCGCTCTTTCTCCAGTGTTCCCATACCTGCGGGCGCGAGGGCTGTGAGCTGGGCTCTTGCCTCTCCCATGAGCGCTTCGGTCTGCTGCCGCGCAACGGACTGGCGTTCCGCGTCGGCGAGGCTCGAGGCGCCAATGGCCGACAAGGCGGCTGCAAGCTCCGCGCTGCAAACGCCGCGTTGCTCGACGAGCGATGGACCGTCGCTAAGCCCGGTCGTCAGCGTGATCGTACCGATGCCTTCTATGACGATCTCGGTCGGCCCGTCGATGCGGATGCGTGTGTCGTCCGACAACTCTCGGCCGTCGATGCGAAGCCGGCTCGGCGCTTCGGGCAGATAGGCAACGCTCGCCCACGTCGCCTGCGCGTCCATGCGGGCGTCGAGAGATTCGAGCCGTGCGGATGTACGACGAGCAGCCTCGATCCTGGCATTGGTTGCCGCATTCGACTTCAGATGCTCGGCTGCCTTCGAAATTGCATCGGCTGCTGCTCGTGCCGTCGCCAGTCGCTTCTCGATCCCGGTGAGCTCGGCAAGGGCGGTGGCCCGACGCTGGGCCTCGCGCGCGGCTTGCAAGGCGTGGCCGGTAGCGCGATGGCTAGCCTCGTCGGCGGCGATCTCCGCGCCGACCGACGCGATACGTTCTTCAAGCTCGCTGCGGTCGCCGCGCAGAGTTTCCAGGCGAGACGCGCTGGCGGCTAGGGTGGTCGCGACGTGCTGCAGTTCTGCGCGGCGCTGCTCGTGGTGATCGAGGTCGCTTTTCGCGCGGTCGTTCGCCAGCTGGCGAGCGGCGACGCGCTCGTCGAACAGCCGCAACCGCTCACGCGCCTTGTCGGCTTCCTCGATGGCGGACCTCGCCGCGCGCGCCTTTGCCACCAGCTCCGTTGCCAGTCCGCGATCTGCGGTGCGCTCCCGCTCGGCGCGCAGGGCTGCATGACGCTGGAGGCGCTCCTGCGCGGCGGCGGCCTTGGTGCGTGCCGTCTCCAGCTCGCGCGCAATATCTTCACGGCGCCGGCGTGCGGCGTCCAGCGCGCCACCGGCTTTGGCCCGACCCTGCTTGAGGGTGACGAGCGTTTCCAATC
>CAMAYR010000084.1 GCA_945862355.1 Devosia equisanguinis
TCCCCCAATCATACGAACAACTCCGTTGACCATATGCCACCTAGCCACCATGACTAGATCACTCTCTCTTGCCGCACCGCCTATTCGTGTCGTCGCCAATTCGCGTCGACAGCCCCTATCGACCGTGCCATGCGGATTAACGCTTAGCCAACTCTACTCGGCAGGTAAACGGTCAGGACCATTCCGTAGCGGTTTTCACTATAGGATCGTGACATTCACGCAACGGTCGCGATTCGCGGGAGGAAGCCGCAGAATCGAAGATTCATGCCGCACCAGGAGCCTTCCGAGTGAACAGGCGCGCGTCCAAGTCACACATCATATCATTGATTATAAATCATATTTTTTAATTGTAACGATTTAGACACGGTTCAACTTTCGACTTGTGGCGAACCGAACAGCATGCTTCTCGCCCACGGCGCCGGGTTTGGCTCACCAATGTCCTCTGCTGCACGACGGACGAGGACCGCCGGCCTACGGATTTCTTAGCCTCGCTTGCAAAAGGCCGGCCCCAAGGCCCACAGCCGTAACGGGTGCTCGCTCGAAGCCCCACGGCCGTCCCTCTGGATGAGCGAATGGACGCGGGACAGCGTGGCCACTCGCGCTGCTCGAGGTCCTGTGACATCGGTTGTCGGGATGTAGTTTAAGGGATTGCCCAGCCGCGGCGAGCAGCGATGAGCGACAGAGCAGGCTTCGACTGTATCGTGGTGGGAGGTGGGCCGACAGGCTTGGCAGCGGCGGTCGCTCTGGCTACCTCCGGCCTCGACACCGCGGTGGCGGCTGATCCGCCCATCGAGACGTCCGACGCGGGAGAACTCTCCTCGACCGCGGGCGCGCCACCTGTCGAGACCCGAACTGCGGCTCTTTTTCCCCCGTCCATCACCCTGCTCGACAATCTCGGCGTGTGGGCAGAGATACGGTCGTCCTGCGCGCCCGTCACCGGCATCCGGCTGGTGGACGACACCGGCAACCTGCTGCGTGCGCCGGAGGTCGTGTTTCGCGCCAGCGATATCGAGCGGGCTGATCTGGGCTACAACGTGCCCAATGCCGCCCTCGTCACATCGCTCGGTAAGGCAGCCGTGCGGGCCGGCGTAACGGTGCTGCGGGAAGGTCGCGTGCTCGCGGCGAGCCTGGATGCGGAAGGGGCAACCGTGACGCTCGCGGGAGGGCGCCGTTGCGAGGCGAAGTTGCTCATCGCAGCGGATGGCCGCGGATCGCTCACGCGCGATGCCGCAGGTATCGGTGTCCGGCGGACAACGTACGATCAGAACGCCCTGGCCTGCAGCTTCAGCCACAGCCGGCCGCACGGCGGTGTCTCGACCGAATTGCATGGCGCATCGGGGCCATGCACCACCGTGCCGCTGCCCGGATCCGCATCGAGCCTCGTGTGGATGCACAGACCCGACGAGGTGCGATTGCTGCAGGAGATGCCGGCCAGCCGGTTCCTCGAGCGCCTGGGCGAACGCCTGGGCGGACTGCTCGGCTCGCTGTCGGAGCTGTCGGCCAGACGCGCCTTCGAGTTGAAGGGGCTCGTGGCGGAAAGCATGGGCCGCACGCGCGTGGCGCTCGTCGGCGAGGCCGCTCACGCATTCCCGCCGATCGGTGCGCAAGGGCTGAACCTGGGGCTAGCGGATATTGCCGTGCTGGTCGACCTCGTGGTCGCGGCACGGAAGTCCGCAGGCGATATCGGGGACCCGGCCGTTCTGGCGGCATACGACGCTGCGCGCAAGGGGGAGGTGCAGCGCCGGGCAGGCGCCGTCGATCTGCTCAACCGCTCGCTGCAGCCGGGCATCTGGCCGCTGGGGCTGGCGCGAGGCGCGGGCCTGCACGTGCTCGCCGCGATGCCGTCGCTGCGACGGCGGCTGATGTTGGAAGGTCTTTATCCGCCGCGGCCTCTACCGTCGTTGATGACGGAGCGCGCAACACAGCGCAAATCGGGCGCCGGCGCTCGCGGTTGACGGCGGGTGCCCGCCTCGGGCAACTGGGCCACCCGTTCGCGTCACCTCCTTCATCTTCTGCCCAAAGAGGCGCCGCACCTCGATGCCCTCACTTCGCGATCTTCAGTTCCGGCTCGAGTATCTCGTCCTGCGCGGGCTGATCGGCATCGTCCGGGCGATACCCATGGAGCGTGCGGTTCGGTTCTCGGCGACGGGCTGGCGGCTGCTCGCGCCACGCATCAATCCAAAGCGCCATCGCCGCGCGCTGGACAACCTCGCCATCGCGTTCCCCGAAAAGTCCGAGGCGGAGCGTCGACGCATCGCGTTCGCCCACTGGGAGAACCTCGGCCGCGTGATGGCAGAGACGATGCACCTCGACCGCATCCTGCGCGACCCGTCGCGCATCACGATCGACAATGCCAAGATCTTCGCGCGGTACCACGACAAGCTCGGTCCGATCATCGGCGTCTCGTTGCACATGGGCAATTGGGAGCTGGCCATATGGCCGTTGGTTCTCTCCGGCAAAAAGCCCGCCGCCGTCTACCGCTCCGTGAACAACCCGTACGTCGACGCCTATTTGCGCGCCCAGCGGCGGGACCTCTATCCCGGCGGGCTGTTCGGCCGGGGCAAGGTCGACGGCGATCATGGCGACGACCAGCGCACGGCGCGGCTCATCACCGACTTCGTGCGGCGCGGGGGCCAACTGGGGCTCATCTGCGATCTCTATGACCGCAATGGCATCCCTGTGCCATTCTTCGGCAAGGATGCGCGCACGCAGGCGATTGCGGGCATGATCGCGCGGCGCGTTGGCGCGCGGGTCTGGATGTCGCGCTGCCTTCGGGTGGGCACCGAGAGCCGGTTTCGGATCGAGTTGAAGGAGCTGCGCGTGCCGCGAACGGCCAACCAATCAGACGACGTGCGCGTCATGATGACGGCCATGCAGACCCAGTTCGAGGAATGGGTGCGCGATGCCCCTGAGCAGTGGATGTGGAGCAACCGGCGCTGGAGCTGAGAACGCTCTCGCCCGGCACTAAAGGCGGAGACCGCGAGCAAAGCGAGGACCGCGAACCGCCGACGCTCCCACGACAAGAGGAAGTACCCGCCGATGCCTTTCACCCGCACACCTGCCCGGTTCTATGCGTCGCTCGCCATCGGCGCGCCGGAGCCGATGCGTGCACTCCCGGTGCGGCTCGAGCGGCTCGTCCATTTCGTTCCCCCACACGTCGGCAAGATCACGGCGCGTCTCGGCGAGCTGATCGGGAAGGTCGACGTCGTGCTCGGCAATCTGGAGGACGGCATTCCAGTCGATGCCAAGCAGGCCGCCCGGACGGGGCTGATCGAGATGGCGCAGCGGCACGACTTCGGCACCACGGGGCTGTGGGCGCGGATCAACGGCCTTTCAACCCCCTGGGCACTCGACGATCTCATGGAGATCGTGCCGGGCGCGGCGGGCAAGCTCGATGTCGTCATGTTGCCGAAGGTCGACGGGCCCTGGGACATCCACTACCTCGACCAGATCCTCGCCCAGCTCGAGGCGCGTCACGGGTTGCAGCGGCCGATCTTGATCCATGCCATCCTGGAGACTGCCGAGGGCGTCTCCAACGTCGAGGAGATCGCCGCTGCCAGCCCGCGTATGCATGGCATGAGCCTCGGCCCCGCCGACCTTGCCGCCTCGCGCGGCATGAAGACGACACGTGTCGGCGGCGGGCATCCGGCCTATGGAGTGCTGGGTGACGCATCGGCATCGGCATCGGCCGGTGGCGCAACGCGGTCGTTCCATCAACAGGATCTCTGGCACTATACCCTCGCCCGAATGGTCGATGCCTGCCGACGCTGCGGGATTGCTCCCTTCTACGGGCCGTTCGGAGATTTCGCCGACCCGGCCGCCTGCGAGAGCCAGTTCCGCAATGCTTTCCTCATGGGATGTGTCGGCGCGTGGACGCTGCACCCCAGCCAGATCGACACTGCCAAGCGCGTGTTCAGCCCGGCGCCGGAGGAAGTCGCATTCGCGCGGCGCATCCTGGCAGCGATGCCCGACGGCGCCGGCGCAGTGATGATTGATGGACGGATGCAGGACGACGCCACCTGGAAGCAAGCCAAGGTGCTCGTGGATCTGGCGGAAATGGTCGCGGCGCGCGATCCCGAGTTAGCTCGCGCCTACGGGTTGTAGCGCCGCCCATTCGTTTCGGCGCCGCAACCCTGCGGGATTCCTGCGGCGTCTAGGCCGCTTGGGGGTGCAACGCCCGTAGGAGGCGTGATAAACGGGCTGTCGTGATGAGATTGCGTCAGCCGAAACCACTGGTGCCATGCGTCGTTCGATACCTAAAGCCAAGTTCCGCATCGGACAGGTTGTCCGGCACAGGATACACCCCTTCCGCGGGGTGATTTTCGACGTCGATCCGGTGTTCGCCAACACCGAGGAATGGTGGCTGTCCATTCCCGAGGATCGCCGGCCGCGGAAAGACCAGCCCTATTACCACCTACTCGCGGAGAACGAGGAGACGGAGTACATCGCCTACGTCTCCGAGCAAAACCTGAAGGCGGACAACACCGGCGCGCCGGTGAGACACCCGCAGGTGCGGGAGTTGTTCTCCAAGAAGGCGCGCGGGCCCTATCATGCGCGCTTCCTGCAGCTCCATTGAGGTCGATTTCAGCGGGCATAGTCGGCACTAGGAGCAGGCTTCGCCCGCTTCGGACAGACCGGCGTTTGCTAACCAGCGTGTGCCAAACGGGCCGGCAATGTCGGCGGTGCGAAACCGCAACCAGCAGAACCCGGATCAGTAGAAGAAGACCCGGCGACGGCGCCTGATCGGACGCCGGACGATCCAGCGGCGGCGCGGACGGCGGCGGATCACGATATACTGCGCGTTGTGCAACTTGGCTTCACCATCGGCAGTCCGGGGGCCGGCCTCGGCAGTGGCGGTGGCCTCGGCTTCAGGACGAGGCGGCGTGGCACGCGGCGCGGCCACCACGCTGGAAGCCGTGCCACCAATCGTTCCAGCGACGACGCAAGCGCCGAACAGCGCTGTCAACAGTGAGCGACGATCCATCGACGCGATCGGGGAAGACATCGGGCGATCTCCTCGGGTGCTGGGTAAAGCTCGGGTGCCGGATAAAGAATAACGTGGCGGCACGGGACCGTACCGCTAATCGTTGAACGTTCAGCTATCGCCGATTCCAGCGCGTTGGGGAAATTCTGCGCTGCTCCAATCTTCGAAGGGCCCGCTGCCGCCATTCCCTGCCGGGCCAGGGTCTTCAACGACCGAAGTGAAATCGCCGGAACGGCACCAGCGCCTGTCTCATCGTGTCTCATCGTGTCTCATCGTGTCTCATCGTGCGCCCCACGTCCTCGGTGGTTCCCCTCGGACGATCGCACTCTACGGCTGATCCAGCCGCAACAGCACGTTGCCCTCCTGGACGACCTCACCGGCGGCCACGAGCACCTCGGCGATGTCTCCGCCCCGCGGCGCAGTGAGCGTGTGCTCCATCTTCATCGCCTCCAGCACGACCAGTGGATCACCCTTGGCGACAGTCTGGCCAGGTTGCACCTTGACGAGCTTTACGAGCCCGGGCAGAGGCGCGCGAACGAGGTCTTCGCCGGCATCCTCGCCTTCGATGGCGGCCAGCGCGTCGGCGACACCGAAGAATGTGCTCTGCCCGCCGGCATGAATGCCGAACTCGCTCCCCGACCGCGTGATCCTGGCCTGCCGGATGGCGCCGTCGGTCTCGTAGCGAACGGCGCCATTCTCGATCGAGAGCACGCGCAGCGTGACGGCGCCGGCACGGCTGGCGACCTCGCGGCGGCCGTCATGATGGGCGATGACCTCGACATCCAGGCTGGCGCCGTCGTGGAGCAGCCCGACCCGGTACGAAGCCAGCCCCCAAGACCGCCAGCAGGTCAGCCGCTCCCAAGGGTCCCCATGTTGCTGAGCGGTCGCGCCCAGCAGTCCGGCGGCCGCCAGCCCACCCAATCCGACCGCCTCGGCATGTGGAGGAGCCACAGCCGTCAAGTAGCCGGCCTCGCGCTCGATGAAGCCGGTGTCGACGCCACCGGCCGCGAAGCCAGGATGGCGCGCGAGCGCTGCCAGGAATGCGACGTTGGTGACACAGCCCATCACCTCCGTCGCTTCCAGCGCACGCGCCAGCTTGCCCAGCGCGTCCGCCCGGTCACGGCCGTGGACGATAAGCTTGGCGATCATCGGGTCGTAGTAGGGCGTGATCTCGTCGCCGCAGCGCACGCCGGTATCGACGCGGGCCAGAGCTGCAGGCAAATGAAGATGCGTCAGGCGTCCGGTGGCCGGAGCGAAGTTGCGGCCGGCGTCCTCCGCGTAGATGCGCGCCTCGATGGCGTGGCCGCGAAAGGCGATCCGCTCCTGGCTCAACGTGAACGGCTCGCCGGCAGCCACGCGCAACTGCCATTCGACGAGATCGTGGCCGGTGATCGCCTCCGTAACCGGGTGCTCGACCTGCAGGCGCGTGTTCATCTCCATGAAGTAGAAGCGGTCGGAACGCAGACCTTCACTGGCGTCGACGATGAACTCCACGGTGCCTGCCCCGCGATAGCCCACGGCAAGCGCCGCTTTGACCGCTGCCTGCCCCATCGCGGCGCGCATCTCGGCCGTCATGCCGGGCGCGGGCGCCTCCTCGATCACTTTCTGATGGCGCCGTTGCAGCGAGCAATCCCGCTCGAACAGGTGGACGGCGTTGCCGTGGGCATCGGCGAACACCTGCACCTCGATGTGTCGCGGGCAGGCGAGATAGCGCTCGATGATGACGGCAGGATCGCCGAAGCTCGATGCTGCCTCGCGTTGCGCGCTTTCCAGGGCCGCGGAGAAATCGGCCGGCCCTGCCACCCGACGCATACCCTTGCCGCCGCCGCCGGCACGCGCCTTGATGAGAACCGGATAGCCTATGGCGGCCGCCGCGACGGCCAGATGCGCGGGGTCCTGCCTCTCCCCATGATAGCCCGGCACAACGGGCACCCCTGCCGCTTCCATCGACCGTTTCGCGGCATCCTTGAGCCCCATGGCGCGGATGGCACTGGCGGGCGGCCCGACGAAAACGACGCCGGCGGCCGCACATGCCTCGGCGAATGCGGCGTTTTCCGACAGGAAGCCGTAGCCGGGATGCACCGCCTCGGCGCGGGACCGGCGGGCAGCCTCGAGGATAGCGGCGATGTCGAGATAGCTCTGCGCGGCCGGCGGCGGGCCGATCCGATAGGCCTCGTCGGCGAGCGCCACATGCATCGCGTCGCGATCGGCGTCGGAGTAGACCGCAATGCAGCGCATTCCGAGGCGCCGCGCCGTGCGCATCACCCGGACGGCGATCTCGCCCCGATTGGCGATGAGGATCGAATGGAACATCTGGCTTAGCCGTCGATAACATGTGTCGCCGGGTTGTGCGGCGCGCTTTGCAACTATAGCAGAAGCTCGCACGGCTACTGCACTCGTAGCGAACGCAAACCCGGCGAACAAGCCGGCGGCTGCGGGCTGCGTCGCACACGAGCCACGAGGTCGAATCCGAGGTCGAAGAGGTTACCGAGATGCCCCGGCCACGCATCTATCTCGCCGGCCCGGAAGTGTTCCTGCCCGATCCCATCGAGGCCGGACGCGTCAAATGCGCGATAGCGGGCGAGCACGGCCTGGAGGGTGTCTATCCCCTCGATGCGAGCCTCGACCTGTCCGGCCTCGACAAGCACGCCCAGGCAGCGCTCATCTCGCGCAGCAACGAGGACCTGATGCGCTCGTGCGACGCCCTGATCGCCAACCTGACGCCGTTCCGCGGTGCATCGGCCGATGCGGGGACGGCGTTCGAGGTCGGCTTCATGCGCGCGCTCGGGCGGCCCGTGCTGGGCTACACGAACTCGCCACTCGACTATGTGGCGCGAGCGAAGGCTGTGCGGGTCCAGGGCCTGCAGGCGTTCGACGGCGATGCCACAGGCGTCGCCATCGAGGATTTCGATCTGGCGGAAAACCTGATGATCGAGATCGCCATCGAGGCCTCCGGCAGCAAGCTTATCCGGCATACGGCGCCGGCGGGGACCGTGATGGCCGATCTCGATGGCTTCCGACAGTGCCTTTGCGAGGCACGGCGACTGCTCCAGGTGCCCTGAAATCGCCGTGCGGCTCGCCGACCTCGGCCTCGTGAGGCGTCGCGCCTTAGTTGACCGACGGTGCGGCGAGGTGGGTGTCAACTAAGGCGCGCTGAACGCCTCACTGAGCCAGTGTTGATGCCAGTGGCCCTCATGTCGCGCCAAAATCGGAAGAGGTTGCGGCTATGGTGCGATTTTGGCGCGACGGGCCACTAGGAGCCTATCGGGGATTGAGCCAAAACTGGTCCGCCCGTACCTGCCCCCGCGGGGGCCGCGCAGCTTGGTCGCGCCCTGTCGACGCCCGACGGCATCTGCGGTAGAGGGTGCGAAGTCCTTTTTCAGGCCACGCCCCCTCAGGTCTCTCCAACAAGGCGATAGCTCACGCGCCCATGAAACCCGCCCCCTTCGAGTATTCCCGTCCCGCGACCCTCGACGAGGCTTGCGCGCTGATCGCAGCCGATCCAGAGGCGCGGCTCATCTCCGGCGGCCAGACGCTCGTGCCGATGATGGCCATGCGGCTCGCGCGCCCGACGCGGCTCATCGACATCGCGCGGCTTGCCGAGCTCAGAGGCATCCGCGAGGACGGCGAAACGATCGTCTTCGGCGCTGCCACGCGGCAGGTGGAGGCGGAGCGCTCGGCCCTCGTCGCGGCGAAGCTGCCATTGCTGGCGGCAGCACTGCCTTGGGTTGGTCACGCTCCGACACGAGCGCGCGGCACCATCGGCGGCTCGATCGCCAACGCCGATCCGGCCGCCGAGATCCCGCTCGTGCTGGTGACGCTCGAAGGCAGCGTCGGCGTGCGCGAAGGCAGCGAGCGCCACGACGTACCCGCGCGCGAATTGTTCATCGGACCGATGACGACGGCGTTGCCGGCGGCGGGCTGCATCGTGGAAGCGCGCTTTCCGGTGTGGCGTGATTCCAGGATCGGCGTCGGCTTCCACGAGGTCAGCGCGCGAAAGAGCGATTTCGCCTACGTCTCCGCAGCCGCGCAGATCGCGCTCGACGGGGCTGGTCGCTGCGCACGGCTCGCCGTCGGCATCGGCGGGGCAACGCCGGTTCCAACGCGCCTCGATGCACTCGAGACCGCACTCGTGGGCAAGACGCCGACGACTGAGAATGTGCGCGCCGCCGTGGCAACCGTTGTCGGCGATCTGGAAATGATACGAGACGGGCACGCCAGCGAGAGCTATCGGCGGCGCGTTGCGGCAGGCCTTGCCGAGCGGGCGATCATGGATGCTGCGGCCGCCGCGGCAGCGAGCAAGGGAGGCCGCGCGTGAAGGTCGATCTCAACGTCAACGGGACGACGCAAAGCGTCGAGGTGGAGCCGCGCACGACGCTGCTCGACTGCGTTCGCGACAATCTCGGACTTACAGGCGCGCACACCGGCTGCGAGCACGGCGTGTGCGGCGCGTGTACGGTGCTGATCGACGGAGAGCCCGCCCGCTCGTGCCTGATGTTCGCCTGTCAGGCCGACGGCTACGAGATCACGACCATAGAGGCGCTGGCACCCGCGCCTGGAGAGCTCAGCATTCTGCAGGACGCATTCTGCGAGATGCACGGGTTGCAGTGCGGCTACTGCACTCCGGCGATGATCCTGACCGCCCATGCGCTGCTGGCCCGCAACGCTGCCCCGACGCGCGAGGACATCGTGGACGCCATTTCCGGCAACATCTGCCGCTGCACGGGCTACGGCCAGATCGTCGAGGCGATCGAGCTTGCCGCCGTGCGCATGCGCGGCACTAACGTGAAGGGGACGCCATGACCGCTCCCACCCAGTTCCGCTACATCGGCAAGCCGCGCCGCGTGCGCGAGGATCGCCGCTTCGTCGCCGGCAAGGGCCAGTTCGTCGCCGACGTGAAGCTCGACGGCACCCTGCACGTCGCACTCGTTCCATCGCAGCACCCCGCCGCCAAGATCCTCGCGATCGACGCCAGCGCTGCGCTCGCGATGCCCGGCGTGCATTATGTCCTGACCGGCGATGAGCTGGCCAAGGGCGTCGAGCCGATGATGAACGGGCTCAACACGCCCAACGTCCGCCGCTATGCGCTCGCGGTCGGCCGCACCCGCTACATGAACGAGTGGGTTGCCGCCGTCGTCGCCGACACGCGTGCGCTCGCCGAGGATGCCGCGGAACTCGTCGAGGTCGAGTACGAGCCTGTTCCGTTCGTGATCGGTAACGAGGAAGCCTGCGCCAAGGATGCCCCGCTCGTGCATCCCGAGCACGGCACCAACGTTCTGCTCGACAAGACGTTCGTGTGGGGCGAGGTCGACCAGCACTTTGCCGAAAGCGCCAAGCGCCTGAAGTTCCGCGTCACCTGGGGACGCAGCGCGACCGTGCCGATCGAGACGTTCGGCGTGCTGACCCGCTGGGACCCGTGGCGGGAGGTGCTGGAGGTTTGGGCCTCGATCCAGATGCCGAAATACTCCGAGCAGATCGCGCGGGCATTGCGCATTCCCGCGACCCAGGTGCGCGTACATCAGGACGTCGACGTCGGCGGCAGCTACGGCGTGAAGCGCGGCATCAAACATACCGTGCTCGCCGCCTACCTGGCGCGCAAGCTCGGTCGCCCCGTGCGGCTCATCGAGGATCGGCTCGAGAACATGCGCGCGGGCGACATGCACGGCCCCGACCGCATCTTCGACGTGGAGGTGGCGTTCGACGACGCAGGCATCGTCAAGTCGATGAAGATGCGCGCGCTCGACAACGTCGGCGCCTACGCCGGCCGCTCACCGTTCCAGCTCGGCAAGCCGATCGGTGCGATATGCGGCCCCTATGCGATGACGAGCGCGAAGTATCACGCCATATCGGTGATGTCGAACAAGGCAGCCCAGGAAGCCGTCCGCGGCTTCGGCCAGGCGCCGACGAACTATGCGATCGAGACCGCGCTCAACAAAGTCGCCGACGCCGTCGGCATCGACCGGCTGGAGGTGCGGCGCCGCAACTTCATCAAGCGCGAGCAATTCCCCTACCTGATCCCGTCGGGAACCACCTACGACAGCGGCGACTATCACACCGTCGCCGACAAGACGCTGGCCCAAGTCGGCGGCTGGGACGCGCTGATCGCGGAGCGCGACAAGCTGCGCGAAGCGGGAATGCTGGCCGGCGTCGGCATTGCGGCATGCCTGGAGCCCTCGGGCGGCAACTCCTCGTTCGAGCCCCTGCTCAATCCGGCCAACACGACGACGACGTGGATGGATTCTGTGCGCATCATGGTCGACGGCGTCGGCTCGATCACGGCGACCATTCACACGACATCTTCGGGGCAGGCGCACGAGCAGTTGTGCGCGACGGCACTCGGCGAGGTGCTCGAGATCGATCCCGACCGCTTCAAGATCATCCGCGCGGACAGCCTCGCCTCGCTGCCGTCAAACTCGCCAGTCGGCAGCCGTATGGCGATCATGCTGGGCGGCGCGTGTTTCAACGCCGGAAACAAGCTCAAGACCAAGCTCATCAGGATCGGCGCCAAGCGCTTCGGGCTGCCCGAGACCGAGGTCGAGTACAAGGAAGGCCGCGTCGTCGCGAAGGACGGCTCCAAGACGCTCGAATGGCTGGAGCTCGTGAACATGGCCCATCGCCACTTCCACGAGCTGCCCGAAGCCATGGAGCCGGGCCTCGAGGTGTCCGCGGTCTATCAGGTCCCGACGGGCAACAAGCTGCCGGAGAACGACCGGGTGCAGATGTATCCCGCGCACTCCTTCGAGTTCCACCTCGTGCTGCTGGCGATCGACCCGGTCACCGCCAAGCCGGAGATCAAGCGCTACGTGATCGGCCACGATTGCGGCGTGCAGATCAATCCGCTGGTGGTGAAAGGCATGACGCTCGGCGGCATCGCACATGGGCTCGGCGCAACGCTGCTTGAGGAGTTCGTCTACGACGCGGACGGCCAGATGATGAGCCAGTCGCTGATGGACTACCTGCTGCCGTCGAGCCACGAGGTGCCGGCCGTGGAGATCGTGCATCATTGCACGCCCTCGCCCGTCACCGTGTTCGGGCAGAAGGGCTCGGGAGAGTCGGGGTATCTGGGATCGCCAGCGGCCATCTCGAGCGCGATCAACGATGCGGTCGCCGATCTCGGGCTGTTCTTCGACAAGCTGCCGATCCGGATTTCCGCGATGGGTGACGCGATCGCGGAGGCGAAGGCGCGGACTTGATCACCCCGGATCAGTGTCCGACGTAAACTATGGCGGGCCGCGAAGTATCGTGGATGGCCCGGCTGAACCGGGCCATGACGCTGAGTTTGAGAGTGGGCGCCGGGAAATTTGCCCTGACGGGCAACTATGAGGGCCTGCGCGGCCCTCATACACCCGCGGCAGGGACGCGTCCCTGCACCCGTTCTAAGGTTGCTTGAAGTTGGCGGACTTCACGATCGCTTCCCAGCGGACGTGCTCCTTCTTCATGTAAGCCAGCGATTGGGCGGGATCGAGCCCTTGCAGTGGCTCGAAGCCGGCTGCGGCCAGACCAGTAAAACGGCATTTCATTTGCATTTCCTTCTGATTGATGGGGGCAGGCTATCACCCCCGCACAACCCTCACAAATGCGGTCGTTGGACAGCCGCAGCGATAGGTATTAGATGACGGAATGGCTGCGCGAGGGGGCTAGCCCCGCTTGGCGCGCCCTGGCTTTTCGAGCCAGCTGGCAGCAGGGGGTGACCCCGTCAAATGGAGCGCGCCCCGCATGATCGTCGACTGTCACGCCCACCTCATCCCGCAAAGCCTCATGGAGCAGGCCCAGAAGGACGCGGGCAAGTTCCCCAATGTGAAGCTGAACCCCGCAGGCGAGAGCCTGGGCTTCCAGTTCGCTTCCTCGAAGGCGACGCGGCCGGCGATGAAAGGCCTCTATGATCTTGCCGGCCGAATCGCCTGGATGGACAAGAACGGCATCGAGCGACAGGTGTGCGGCGGCTGGCTCGACATGATGGGCAACGAGCTGCCAGCCGAGGAGGGCCAGCGCTGGAGCCGCATGGCCAACGAGCACATGATGTCGGTGGCGAAGTCGGAACGCCGCATCATCGCGCTCGCAGCTCTGCCCATGCAGGACGGCAAGCTCGCCGCCGAGGAGCTCAAGTGGGCGCACGCCAACGGCTTCAAGGGCGCCATGATCGGCACGCAGCCCAAGGGCGTCGGCGGCGTACTCGACGATCCCGCCCTCGACGTTTTCTGGAAGACGGCCGACGATCTAGGCTCCGCGATCTTCTTCCATCCCGTTTTCGAAAGCGGCGACAACCGCGTGCACGATTACGGCATGGCAAACGCCGTGGGCCGCGTGACGGATTCGATGATCGCGATCGCGCGCCTCGTCTACGCGGGCCATGTACTCAAGTACACGAACGTGAAGTTCATCGCGGGTATCGGGGGGGCGGGCCTGCCCTACATCTCGGGCCGCCTGCGCCGCAACTACGGCGTCGAAGCCGGCAAGGTCGCGGACCCCGACGCCTCGCTCGCCGCGCTATGGTACGACGCGCTGGTGCAGGATGTCGGCGTGCTGAAGTTCCTCGCCTCGAAGGTCGGCACCGACCGGATGATGATGGGCTCCGACGCGCCGTTCCCGATCGGAGATCTCGACCAGCCCCAAAAGCTGATCATCGACGCCGGCTTCTCGGCCGCGGAGACCGCCTCGATCAACGGCGGGCTGGCGGCCAAGCTTTTCGGCTGAGATCACAATCAGGCCGGCGGCCGTTGGCACGGCCGGCCTTCGTGTTCAATGAACGACTTGATGGGGCCGCGCTGCGCAGCTGGCCCGGCCTAGAAGGATGACATCGATGTCCACCAAACGCGCCTACCGCGATCTCCACGAGCACCTCGATGAGCTGAAAAAGCAGGGGCTGCTCGTCACCGTGGACCGCCAGATCGACAAGGACAGCGAGCTTCATGCGCTGGTGCGCTGGCAGTTCGTCGGCGGCCTCAAGGAAGAGGAGCGCAAGGCCTTCCTGTTCACCAACATCGTCGACGGCAAGGGTCGCAAGTACGACATGCCCGTCGTTGTCGGTGCGCTGGCGGCGAACCGCGCGGTCTATTCCGTCGGCATGGATGCGCCCGTCGAGAAGATCCAGGAGAAGTGGGACAATGCGATCGCACACCCCGTGCCGCCGGTCGTCGTGGAAAAAGCCGCCTGTCACGACGTCGTCCACACCGGCCAGGACCTTATGGCCGAGGGCAAGGGGCTCGGCATCCTGCCCATCCCGATTTCGACACCGGGCTTCGACAGCGCACCCACGCTGACCGCTGCCAACGTCGTCACCAAGGATCCCGCGACGGGCGTTTCCAACATGGGCACCTACCGCTGCGCACTGAAGTCGCCCAACCGGCTCGTGGTGCGCATGGCGACCCGCGTCGGTGGCGCCGGCGGCTATCGCCACTACGTCGCCCACCAGAAGCGCGGCGACAAGGAGATGCCGTGCGCGATCGTGCTCGGCGCCCCGCCGATGGTGATGTTCATGGGGCCTCAGAAGCTGCCGCTCGATGCCGACGAGGTGCCGGTCGCCGGCGGTCTGGCCGGTGGCCCGATCGCGATGGTGAAATGCAAGACCGTCGACCTGATGGTGCCGGCAGAAAGCGAGATCGTGATCGAGGGAATGATCGACACGCAGTACGTCGAGCCGGAAGCGCCGTTCGGCGAGAGCCACGGCCATGTCGCGCTCGAGGAATACAACATGCCGATGCGTGTGACCGCGATCACCCATCGCAAGAACGCGATCGTGCCGTCCTACCTCAGCCAGGTCGCACCGTCCGAGTCGAGCGTGATCAAACGCGTCGCCTACGAGCCGCTGTTCCTCAAGCACCTGCGCGACGAGCTCAACATCAAGGGCGTGACGCGCGTCTCCCTGCACGAGCCGCTGACGGGCCTGCTGCGCCTCACCATCGTGACGTGCGGCCGCGACATGCCCGACACCGAGGTGTGGCGCGCGCTCTACGGCGCTGCGTTCTTCAAGGGCGACTGCGGCAAGATCACGGTAGCCGTCAACGAGGACATCGATCCCGACAACATGGACGCGGTGTGGTGGGCGATCGCTTATCGCTCGAACCCCATCGTCGACGTGAAGACGTTGGAGCGACGTGGCCAGGGGCACGGCCCCAAGCGCGAGCACGGCACCGAGCGTGACTCGACGATGCTGATCGACGCCACGATGAAGTCCGACATGCCACCGCTGGCGCTACCCAAACAGGAATACATGGAGCGCGCGCGGGGGATCTGGGAGGAGATGGGGCTGCCCGCGCTGAAGCCACAGCCGCCGTGGTTCGGCTACTCGCTCGGCGATTGGCTACCGGAATGGGACGCCGCCGCGCTGCGCGCGGTCAAGGGCGACTGGATCGAGAACGGCCGCATCTCCGAGCAGCACAAGAAGAAGGGCTTGAAGCCGGAGACGAAATTCCGTCCCGACGAGGTGGGCGAGGAGTAGCGACACACGGCACGCTCAGTCGCGTTCATTCAGGCTTCGCGGAGCGGCAGGCGCTTCCGCGGAGCCGACCCCGCGTAGCGTTCTTGGCGCAGCCTCGGCAGCGACGGTTTGAAAATCTTCCTGAAAGCCAACCTGGCTCGCGGGGCTCCTTGTCGACATCGACGGTGCGAGGAGCGAGGCTGCGCCGGTGGCGGCGTGGCGGCGTGGCGGATGATTTTACCCGGTCAGAACCTGAGCCCCAGGTCAGCTCGCGGTATCGTCGTCGGGCTTGCGAGCCTGGCCCTGCACGCGCGCGACCGTCAGTATCGACAGCTCGTAAAGCAGCAGCGTGGGAATGGCCATCGCGATCTGGCTGATGGGATCGGGAGGGGTAAGCACCGCGGCAACCGCGAAAATGCCGACGATCGCCCAGCGCCGCTTCTCGCGAAGTACCTCGGCCGTCACCAGCCCGGCACGCGCCAGCAGCGTCAGCACGACCGGCAACTGGAACACGATGCCGAAACCAAAGATCAGCGTCATGATCAGCGAGAGATACTCGTTGACCTTGAACATCGGATCGATCTTCGTCAGCTCGTCCGTCGGCAACAGGCTGAACGAGAAACTCATCAAGAGCGGCATGGCGATGAAATAGACCACCGCCGCGCCGATCGTGAACAATACCGGGGTCGCCATGAGATAGGGACGAAACGCCTCGCGCTCGTTCTCATAAAGGCCCGGCGCCACGAACTTGTAGATCTGGTTTGCGATGATGGGAAACGCCAGGAACCCGGCGCCGAACATCGCGACCTTGAGGTTCGTAAAGAAGTACTCCAGCGGTCCCGTGATGATGAGCTTCGGGTCGCCCAGGCCCTTCGGCCAGACCCACACCAGAGGAAACGTCAACAGGTTGTAGATGTACTTCGCCACCGCGAAGCACAGCACGAACGCTACAGCGAACGCGATCAACGAATAGATCAGTCGCTGCCGCAACTCGACCAGATGATCCATCAGCGGCATGCGGGACGCATCGATGTCCTCCTGGCCGGACCGCTTGGGCTCGCCATCACCACTTCCACCGCTCGAGGGGGTCATGTCCTGCATCGTCCCGCCTCAAGCCTCGATCTTGGCCGTGACCCGCGATGCGGGCGGAGCGGCAGCAGCAGCGGCGGCCACGGCTGCCGCACCGGCTGCAGCCGAAGGGGCAGGCGATGGTAAGGATGGGCTCTCGCCGGGGAACGGCAATCCGTTCGCGTCGTGCGCGTCGGCCATACCCTTGGCGCTGTCGAGGCCATGCGCCGTGTCGTCAAGCTCACGCCTGAGGGAGCCGATCTCGGTGTCGACGGATTGCTCCACGGAGCGGAAGGTGCCTTCGGCTTCCTCCTTCATCTTCGTCACGTCCTTGCGGAGCTGGTCGAGCTCGCTTTCCCGCATGGCCTCGTCGAACTGCGCACGGAATTCGTTGGCCTGAAGCTTGATCGCGCCGACATACTTGCCGATCGTCCGCAACAGGCCAGGCAGCTCCTTCGGTCCCACGACGATGAGGGCCACGATGCCGACGACCAGAAGCTCCTGCCACGCAATATCGAACATGCTAGTTCCCAGGCCCCGGAGGGCAATCGGCGAGAATGCCCTTACGTCAGCCTACATGCCCCAGGTCTTCACCTCGTGAAACCCCGGGCACTCGACAATGTGAATGACCGCGATGCGAACGTAAGTGACCGCGGAGTGAGCGAGCGACGTATCAACGGGCAGCCCCGACCCGCGTCCCCCACGCTGTGGCCGCGTCAGCCTGCACGGACCTGTGCCGAGCTTCAGCCTACCTTGGTCTTGTCTGTGGCGGTCTGGGCGGCCTGCCCCGCAGCGCCCTCGATGCTCTTGGGGTCCGTCTTCCCATCACCGGCCGGCTTGTCGACGGTCTCGTCCTCGGACAAGCCCTTCTTGAAGCTCTTGATGCCCTTGGCGACGTCACCCATGACCTCGGAGATCTTACCGCGGCCAAACAATAGTACGACGATCAGCAGCAGAATGACCCAGTGCCAGATGCTGGTTGCACCCATTGAACTTCTCCTCATAGCCCGCATGGCCGGTGCCTGGGGCCGTTTTCACGGATTGGCGCGCACTATCGCAGATCGGTCATATGGGTGCAAGGCAGCCTTCCGTCCAGCGGGTGGTCGCGGCCTGCTGTTCAAGATCGTGCCAACCTACCGGAAGCGGCCACCGTGGCAGAGCACCAGGACTGCGAAATGACGGCTCTGCTAATCGAATAGGGGCGGGATCCTCGCGGTTTCGCCGCTCCACCTCACTCAGGCCGCCGCCATCCGTGCTGCGCGAGCCCTAACCCGCCGCGCCCGCCGCTGCAGCCAGATGCCGAGCCCCGTCACCAGCAGCGCTATCAGTGCCACGGAGGTGACGACATTGAGCAGCGCCGACCACCCACCGGCGAAGTTCCCTTCGTGCCAAAGCCGGGGCCAGTTCCGCGGCGTCGTGACGGTGCCCTCGCGCGTCACCTGGAACACGCGATATTCCCCGCCCTCCACGATCCGAGCCAGCATCGCGCCACCTTGAGGCCGGAGCCACACCAGGCCTGAAAGGTCGTGTGATCTGCCGACGACACGGACGGCCTCGATGAGAGGCATCGGCTGTCCGCCACCGCCACCCCCCGCGGATCGCGGCTGCGCGAAGGTGATGCCCCACGCGAGGAAAAGGCCGGTGAGGGGCGATAGCACGACCAGCGGTAACAACCCCCACGCAGTCACCTTGTGCCAGCCCGACATCGAGTTCGACCAGCGCGGCAACCCCATCAGCAGGCCAAGCCCGACGAGCGCCAGCAGCGCGATTGTGGAGGCCTCGACCAGCCAGCCCGCATTCAGCAGCAATGTTTCGTGCATCCGCCGCGCTGACAGCAGGAAGCTCGCCGTGCCCGATGCCCCAGGTCTCGCCTCGCCCGTGGCGACATCGACCACCGTGCCAGCCCCACCGCCGCGCCCGCCACCGATCGTCAACGTACCGTCGTAGGCCTTGTAGGCGATGGCCCGCGCCTGCCCCTTCGCGTCGTATCTGGCCAGCAGCGCCTCGACGCGCTCGAGGCTCATCGCGCCAGGCGAGATCGAACGCGTCACGAGCCAGGGCTCGAAAGACAGTACGAGGCCTGTAAGCAGGACCACGACCAGCGGCAACGCGAACACCAGCGCCACCCAGCGGTGGATTTTCTGAACCCACACTCTCATGCAGAGCCCCTCTGACCAAGCAGCACCAGCAGCACCGAACCCCTCGCTGCCATTTCCGCTAACGCTTGCGGAAGCCTCGATCCGTCGATTCATCTGTGTGCGGCAATTCCGTCGTGACCCCGCCCATCGCCAAATCGAACGACGATCACGCCAACTCCGCAGGGTGGCATGCCCCTGTCGCACCACAATCATTGTCAGAATGCCTCGACGATGCGGCCGACGACGCCGAGGATCGAGCCCCTGCGATGCGTACATCCGTAAACCTGATCGCCGTCT
>CAMAYR010000085.1 GCA_945862355.1 Devosia equisanguinis
ACGTAGTCCGCATGACCAGGGCAATCGACGTGCGCATAGTGACGGTTCGGCGTCGAGTACTCGACGTGGCTCGTCGCGATCGTCAGGATCTTCGTCGGATCACGACGGCCCTGGCTCTCAGATGCCTTCGCAACCTCGTCGTACGCAACAGCCGTCTGCGTCCACCCACGATCCGCCGACACCTTCGTCAGTGCAGCCGTCAGCGTCGTCTTCCCATGGTCCACGTGACCAATCGTTCCAACGTTGCAGTGCGGCTTCTCACGGTTGAATTTCTGCTTGCCCATTGGAGGCTCTCCTCTATTCAATTCAGCTTAGGTCTGAACTGTTGCCCGCGAGGCGCTACCGCCTGCCGCGAAACATGCATTCGAGACCTGGATCAATCTCATCGAATGGCCAGGGCGCCGCACCAGCGGCTCCCGCCCAACCGCCGTCCATCAGGCGTACTTCGCCTTCACCTCGTCGGCCACGTTCCGCGGCACGTCGGCGTAGTGCGCGAACTGCATCGTATAGGACGCGCGCCCCGTCGACATCGACCGCAGCTGGCTCACGTAACCGAACATGTTGGCGAGCGGAACGTTGGCCCGGATAACCGTCGCGTTGCCGCGCATTTCCTGGCTCTTGATCTGCCCGCGACGCGAGTTGATGTCGCCGATGATGCCGCCGACGAAGTCACCCGGCGTCACCACTTCGACATCCATGATCGGCTCGAGAATCTTGACGCCGCCCTTCTCACAGCCTTCTTTCATCGCGGAGCGCGCCGCGATCTCGAAAGCGATCGCCGACGAGTCCACTTCATGAAAGGCGCCGTCATAGAGCGAGACCTTCATGTCGACCAGCGGGAAGCCGATCAGCACGCCCGTGTCCCACACCGACTTGATGCCCTTCTCGACGCCCGGAATATACTCCTTCGGCACCGTGCCACCGACGATCTTGGCATCGAACTCGTTACCCTTGCCAGTCTCGTTGGGCTCGAGCCTGAGCTTGACGCGGGCGAACTGGCCCGTACCGCCTGTCTGCTTCTTGTGCGTGTAGTCGATGTCAGCAGCTCGGGCGAGCGTCTCGCGATAGGCGACCTGCGGCGCACCGACATTGGCGTCCACGCCATAGGTCCGCCTGAGTATGTCGACCTTGATGTCTAGATGCAGCTCACCCATGCCCTTGAGGATCGTCTCGCCGGACTCTTGGTCGACCGAGACCCGGAAGGACGGATCCTCGACAGCCATAGTGTAGAGCGCAGTCGCCATCTTCTCCTGGTCGGCCTTGGTCTTCGGCTCGATCTTGAGATTGATGACGGGCTCGGGAAAATCCATCTTCTCGAGAACGACAGGGCGGCTCGGATCGCAAAGCGTTTCGCCCGTCCGGGTATCCTTTAGCCCCTGCAAAGCGACGATGTCGCCGGCAAACGCTTCCTTGATCTCTTCGCGATCCGCCGCGTGCATCAGATACATACGGCCAGAACGCTCTTTCTTGTCGCGCGTGGTGTTGGCCAGCGCCATGCCTTGCTCGAGCTTACCCGAGTAGACCCGGCAGAAGGTGATCGACCCTACGTGCTCGAAGCTCATGATCTTGAAGGCGATCATCGCCAGCGGCTCGCTGTCCAAGGGCTTGCGAAGCGCCTCGTTGCCGGTCTTTGGATCAATGCCCTTGTAGGCCTCGCGATCAGACGGCGCCGGCAGGAAGTCGACGACGGCATCGAGCAGGGGCTGCACGCCCTTGTTCTTGAACGCCGACCCGCACATCATGGGGTAGAAGGTGCTGGTGATCGTCGCCTTGCGGATCAGCTGCCGCAACGTATCGTCATCCGGCTCCGTGCCGTCGAGGTAAGCCTCCATAGCCACGTCGTCCATCTCGACAGCGGCCTCGATCAGCGCAGCGCGATACTCGGCCGCCTTCTCGACGAGATCCTCGGGGATCTCCTGGATGATCATCTTGGCATCTTTGCCGTCGCCATCCCACACGATGGCCCTCATCGTGATCAGATCTACGACGCCCTGGAAGTTCGCCTCGGCGCCGATGGGCAACTGCAGCGGAACCGGACGCGCTCCCAGTTTTTCCTTGATGTCGTCGACGCACATGTAGAAGTCGGCGCCGGTCTTATCCATCTTGTTTGCAAAGATGATGCGCGGCACACCGTATTTGTCGCCCTGTCGCCAGACCGTCTCTGTCTGCGGCTCGACGCCCTGGTTGCTGTCGAGCACGCACACCGCGCCGTCCAACACCCGAAGAGAACGCTCGACCTCGATCGTGAAATCGACATGGCCTGGCGTATCGATGATGTTCATCCGCCGCTTCTTGCCATCCCGCCCCAACCAGAAGCAAGTCGTCGCGGCCGACGTGATGGTGATGCCGCGCTCGGCCTCTTGGTCCATGAAGTCCATCGTCGCGGCGCCATCATGCACCTCGCCGATCTTGTAGGACTTGCCGGTGTAGTAGAGAATCCGCTCGGTCGTCGTCGTCTTGCCCGCATCGATGTGGGCCATGATGCCGAAGTTGCGGTAGTCCTCGATCGGGTATTGGCGAGCCATGGTAATTGTCCCCTGGTCCTACCAGCGATAATGAGAGAAGGCACGATTGGCTTCAGCCATCTTGTGCGTATCCTCACGCTTCTTGACGGCGTTCCCGCGATTGCCGGATGCATCGAGCAACTCACCCGACAGCTTGTCCACCATCGTGCTCTCGTTGCGCGACCGAGCCGCCGATATGATCCACCGGATGGCAAGTGCCTGCCGCCGCTCCGGACGAACCTCGACCGGCACCTGATATGTCGCACCACCGACGCGCCGCGAGCGAACCTCGACCGCCGGCATGACATTCTCCAGCGCCTGATGGAACAGCTGCACCGGGTTCGACTTCGCCCGGGCCTCCATCTTGTCGAGCGCGCCATACACGATGCGCTCGGCAACCGACTTCTTCCCCTGCTCCATCACAGCGTTCATGAACTTGGTGATGACCAGATCCTGGAACTTCGGATCGGGATCGACCTCGCGCCGGGTGGCGCTATGACGACGGGACATGACTTCTTCCTCGAAAAATCACTGCGGCGCATGAGGCTCGGGCCGGGATGCACCAGTTTTCAGGCCTTAGGGAGCAATCCGCGCGACCGCGACATTGCCCCACCCTCAACTCTACTTCGGCCGCTTCGCTCCGTACTTCGAACGGCGCTGCTTGCGGGCATTGACGCCCTGCGTATCGAGCACGCCGCGAACGATGTGATAGCGAACGCCGGGAAGATCCTTGACGCGCCCGCCACGGATGAGCACCACCGAGTGCTCCTGAAGATTATGGCCCTCTCCAGGGATATACCCGATGACCTCGAACCCGTTTGTCAGGCGGACCTTCGCCACCTTGCGAAGTGCCGAGTTGGGCTTCTTCGGCGTCGTCGTGTACACACGAGTGCAGACGCCACGCTTCTGAGGGCACGCCTCCATGTGGCGGGACTTCTCGCGGTAAGTTTTCGGCGTCCGCGGCTTGCGGATCAGCTGCTGAATAGTCGGCATGCGCCTCACGCCCCTTGGGCTGCTTCCATGCATCGAGCACGGAAAACATCAAGACCGTTCTGCCGGACCTCGATCTCTCGGGGCCCGGCTGACACCAGAGGACCCACAGCATAGCCGCAGATCATGGTTACGAAGATTTGCTCTGCTTGAGTACGGCAGCGTTTAGGCGCGCCGCGCGGTAACCGCGCGATGAGAGGCCTACAGCCCTGCCGTGAGAGTGAGCGGACCATATACATGGGAAAACCGCAGGGTCAACAGCTTTACGACTTCCCGCGTCGAAATAAATACGCCGGTCAAGGCAGAGGATGGTTCCATTACGCTGCCAGCACGAAGCGTCCACCTCCGCATGCTTCTCAGCGGCCCGCCCAGCGCGCTCCGATTACCCCTTGCCTTGAGGGCCGACAGGCACCACCCGGTCCCGTATCGCAACTCGGGGCGGGCTTACGCCCCGCACAAGAACTCGACACCAGGACACCCTACCGCCGCGCGATCTTTCAACGGCAACGGCGGCCGATCAGGGACCGGCCGCCGCATCCGACTTCCTCAACGACCCGCTGAATGTTCCCAGCGCCCAGCCATCGCCTTCAGCCTTACTCCGCAGCTTCCTCGCTGCGGCGGCGACGACGCTGCTCGATCCGCGACGGCCCCGGCATCGCCGGCCCCGAAAGCGCCTTATCGGCATCGACCTTGGCCTTCTCCTTGGCGATCAGCTCGTCGCGCCTGGCGGCGATCTTGCGCAGGCGGCGGAGCATGCCGCCGGTGCCGGCCGGTATAAGCCGGCCGACGATGACGTTCTCCTTCAGGCCCTCGAGCATGTCGGCCTTGCCGTTGACGGCCGCGTCGGTGAGAACGCGCGTCGTCTCCTGGAACGAAGCCGCCGAGATGAACGAGCGCGTCTGCAGGCTGGCCTTGGTAATGCCGAGCAGCACCGGCTGGGCCGTCGGCGCCCGTTTGCCTGCCTTGTCGAGCCTTGCGCGCACGGCCTCGAACTCGGTACGTTCGACGTTGTCGCCCTTGATCAGATCGCTGTCACCGATGTCCGTGACCTCCACCTTCTGAAGCATCTGGCGAACTATCACCTCGATGTGCTTGTCGTTGATGGTCACGCCCTGCAGCCGGTAGACGTCCTGGATCTCGTTGATCAGGTAGTTGGCCAGCTCCTCGACACCCTTGATGGCGAGAATGTCGTGCGGCGCGGGGTGGCCATCATAGACGTACTCCCCGCGCTCGATGCGGTCGCCATGCTGGACGATGAGACTCTTGCCACGCGGGATCAGGTACTCGACGGCAGCCGCACTTTCCTCGTCGGGCTTGATCGAGATGCGCTGCTTGTTCTTGTAGTCCTTGCCGAATTCGACCGTTCCGGAGATCTCCGCGATGATTGCGTGATCCTTCGGCCGGCGTGCCTCGAACAGCTCCGCCACGCGCGGCAGACCGCCCGTGATATCGCCGGTCTTGGCAGAGGCTACCGGAATACGCGCCAGCACGTCGCCGGCCTTCACCTCGGTGCCCCGGTCGACCGACAGGATCGCATCGACAGGCAGGAGATACCGTGCATCACCACCGCGGCTGATCTTGATAGCCTTGCCCTTGGCGTCCTTGACGACCATCGCAGGCTTCAGCTCCGCCCCGCGCGGCGTAGCGCGCCAATCGAGCACGACACGGCTCGACGTGCCCTTCACCTCGTCGGTCTGCTCGCGCATCGAGGCGCCTTCGACGAGATCCTCGAAGTCGGCGATACCGTCCACCTCGGTCAGGATCGGCCGCGTGAAGGGATCCCACTGCGCCAGACGGGTGCCGCGCTTGGCCTGATCCCCGTCATCGACCAGCAGGCGGGCACCGTAAGGGATCTTGTGCGTCGCGAGCTCTTTGCCGGATTGGTCGATGATCACGACCGTCATTGTGCGACCCATCGAGATGAGCCTACCGTTGCTGTCCTTTACGACGTTGCGGCCCTTGACCTTCACCGTACCGTTGAAGTTGGTGTCGAGGAACGAGGTGTCGACGACGTTCGCCGCACCACCGATGTGGAACGTGCGCATCGTGAGCTGCGTGCCCGGCTCGCCGATAGACTGCGCCGCGATCACACCGACCGCCTCGCCGATGTTGACCGGGGTTCCGCGCGCGAGGTCGCGCCCGTAGCATTTCGCGCAGACACCGGGCTCCGTATCGCAAGTCAGGACCGAACGGATTCGGATCTCCTGGCTTTGTGCCTTGTCGATCGCCTCGGAGTGACGCTCCTCGATCAGCTCACCGTCCTTGAGGATGATCTCCTTGGTAATGGGATCCATCACATCCTCGGCCGCCGTTCGGCCCAGCACGCGAGCCGCCAGCGTCACGATCACGTTGCCCGCATCGACGACCGCCTGAACGTTGATGCCGCGATCAGTGCCGCAATCCTCTTCTTGAATGATGCTGTCCTGCGCAACATCCACCAGGCGGCGGGTGAGATACCCCGAGTTCGCCGTCTTGAGCGCCGTATCCGCAAGCCCCTTTCGGGCGCCGTGCGTCGAGTTGAAGTACTCGAGCACCGTCAGGCCTTCCTTGAAGTTCGACTTGATCGGCGTCTCGATGATCTCGCCCGACGGCTTGGTCATGAGGCCGCGCATCGCCGCAAGCTGGCGCATCTGGGTCGGCGATCCGCGCGCACCTGAATGGCTCATCATATAGATCGAGTTGATCTGCTCGGCGCGTCCGGTCACCTTGTCGACCTGCACGCCAGAGATCCGTTCCATCATCTCCTTGGCGATTTGGTCCGTACACTTCGACCAGGCGTCGACGACCTTATTGTACTTCTCGACCTTGGTGATCAGACCCTCGTTGTACTGCTGCTCGAACTCAGCGACGAGCTCGTCCGTCTTTTCGATGATGGCCGCCTTGGTATCCGGCACCACCATGTCGTCCTTGCCGAACGAGATGCCGGCCTTGAATGCATGGTGGAAACCGAGCGCCATGATTCGATCACAGAAGATGACCGTCTCCTTCTGGCCGCAGCCGCGGTAGACGCTGTCGATCAGGCCCGAGATCGCCTTCTTCGTGAGCAGCTGGTTGACGAGCGAGAATTTCACGCCCGGCACCTTCGGCAGCACCTCGCCGAGCAGCATGCGGCCCGGCGTGGTGTCCACCACCTCGATGACCTCGCTGCCGTCGTCGCTGAGCCAAGAGTGACGGGCCCTGATCTTGGCGTGCAGCGTCAGCAAACCTGCGCTCATCGCGTGATGCATCTCGGAGACCGAGCCGAACACCATGCCTTCGCCCGGCTCCTTCTCGCGCATCAGCGACAGGTAGTAGAGACCGAGCACGATGTCCTGCGACGGCACGATGATCGGCTGGCCGCTTGCCGGATGCAGGATGTTGTTTGTCGACATCATCAGCACCCGCGCCTCGAGCTGGGCTTCCAGCGAGAGCGGCACGTGGACGGCCATCTGGTCGCCGTCGAAGTCGGCGTTGAAGGCTGCGCAGACCAGCGGATGAAGCTGGATCGCCTTGCCCTCGATCAGCATTGGCTCGAATGCCTGGATGCCCAGGCGATGCAGCGTCGGCGCACGATTGAGCATGACGGGATGCTCGCGAATAACCTCGTCGAGTACGTCCCAGACCTCGGGCTTCTCCTTTTCGACGAGCTTCTTAGCCTGTTTCACGGTGGCCGCCTGGCCGAGCGTCTGCAACCGCGAATAGATGAACGGCTTGAACAACTCGAGTGCCATCTTCTTGGGCAGGCCACACTGGTGCAGCTTCAGCTCCGGACCGACCACGATGACGGAACGGCCAGAGTAGTCGACGCGTTTGCCGAGCAGGTTCTGCCGGAACCGGCCCTGCTTGCCCTTCAGCATGTCGGCAAGCGACTTCAGCGGACGCTTGTTCGCGCCCGTGATGACGCGCCCACGGCGCCCGTTGTCGAACAGCGCATCGACCGATTCCTGCAACATCCGCTTCTCGTTGCGGATGATGATGTCCGGCGCGCGCAACTCCATCAGCCGCTTCAAGCGGTTGTTGCGGTTGATGACGCGACGATAGAGATCGTTCAGATCAGAGGTGGCGAACCGACCGCCATCGAGCGGCACGAGCGGGCGCAATTCGGGGGGGATCACCGGCACGACCGTGAGGATCATCCACTCCGGACGATTGCCGGATTCGATGAAGGCCTCGATCACCTTGAGACGCTTGGCGAGCTTCTTGGGCTTGAGCTCCGTCGTCGCCTCGACGATCTCCTGGCGGATGTCCTCGCGCAGCTTCGGCAGGTCCATGCCCGACAGCAACTCGCGGATCGCCTCCGCGCCGATACCGGCAGTGAAGCTGTCCGGACCGAACTCGTCCAGCGCCTGGCTGTGCTGGTCCTCCGAAAGAAGCTGCTTCTCTTTGAAGGTCGTGACGCCCGGCTCGATGACGACGTAGTTCTCGAAATACAGAACCCGCTCCAGGTCCTTCAGCGTCATGTCGAGCAGCAGACCGATGCGGCTCGGCAGCGACTTCAGGAACCAGATGTGGGCGACGGGCGCGGCCAGCTCGATGTGGCCCATGCGCTCGCGGCGCACCTTGGCCAGCGTCACCTCGACACCGCACTTCTCGCAGATCAGGCCCTTGTACTTCATCCGCTTGTACTTGCCGCACAAGCACTCGTAGTCCTTGATGGGTCCAAAAATGCGCGCACAGAAGAGCCCATCACGCTCCGGCTTGAACGTGCGGTAATTGATGGTCTCGGGCTTCTTGATCTCGCCGAACGACCACGACAGAATGTCCTCCGGGCTCGCGATCGTGATCTTGATCTGGTCGAACGTGGGAAGCGGCGCCTGCTGCTGCTTGAAGATGCTCGCGATCTCGTTCATCGGCTTTCTCCGCTTGAGGCGGTGTCACACCCTTGGGGTTTGACACCTGGCGCCAACCTTGAAGGTCGCGCCGGCATTTCCTAGGAAGTCGAAAGGCTCGTAGTTGGTGCCGGACCATTGACGCCCGGCACCAGCTCTGCTCACTCCGCAGCCGCAGGCGGAAGCATCGGTCGCTCCTCGCCGCTCTGCTCAGGCTGCTCGCCGCCCGGCACCGCCGGAGGGACTTCCGAGTTGATGAGGTCGACGTTGAGACCCAGCGCGCGCATTTCCTTGACGAGCACGTTGAAGCTCTCCGGAATACCCGCCTCGAACGAATCGTCGCCACGAACGATGGCCTCGTAGACCTTCGTGCGCCCCGCCACGTCGTCCGACTTGACCGTCAGCATCTCCTGCAGCGTATACGCCGCGCCGTATGCCTCGAGCGCCCACACCTCCATCTCGCCGAAACGCTGGCCGCCGAACTGGGCCTTGCCACCCAGCGGCTGCTGCGTGACGAGGCTGTACGGGCCGATCGAGCGGGCATGGATCTTGTCGTCCACGAGATGATGCAGCTTCAGGACGTACTTGTAGCCCACAGTGACCTTACGATCGAACTGCTCACCGGTCCGGCCGTCGTGCATGGTGACCTGCCCCGACGAATCGAAGCCCGCCATCTTCAGCATCTCGACGATGTCGGCCTCGCGTGCACCGTCGAACACTGGCGAGGCGATCGGAACGCCGCGCTTGAGTTGATCGGCGAGCATCACGATCTCGTCGTCATTCAGCTTCGACACGCCGTCACTGGCCCCATAGACCTTCAGCACCGTCTCGCGCAGCGCCTTACCTTGGGTCGCATCAGCATGGAATTGCGCCAGTGCCTCGTCGATCAACCGCCCGAGCCCTCGGCAGGCCCAGCCCAGATGGGTCTCGAGAATTTGCCCGACGTTCATGCGCGAAGGCACGCCGAGCGGATTGAGCACCACGTCGACCGGCGTTCCATCCTCGAGGAACGGCATGTCCTCGCACGGCACGATCATCGACACGACGCCCTTGTTGCCGTGGCGGCCGGCCATCTTGTCACCGGGCTGGATCTTGCGCTTCACGGCGACGAAGACCTTGACCATCTTCATGACGCCCGGAGGCATCTCGTCGCCGCGCTGCAGCTTCTCGACCTTGTCCACGAAGCGCCGCTCGAGGCTCTTCTTGGCCTCGTCGTACTGCTTCTGGATGGCCTCGATTCCCGCTTGCGTCTTCTCGTCCTTGAGGCCGATTTCCCACCACTGGCTGCGTGGAATCTCCTCCAGCACGTCGCGAGTGATCTCGGTTCCCTTGCGGGCGCCCTTCGGCCCCTTCGAGACCTCCTGGCCGAGCAGCAGGTCGTGCAGACGACCATAGGTGTTGCGGTCGAGGATCAACAACTCGTCGTCGCGGTCCTTGGCGAGACGCTCGATCTCCTCGCGCTCGATCGCCATCGCACGCTCGTCCTTGTCGACGCCGTGGCGATTGAACACACGCACCTCGACAATCGTTCCGGTGACGCCCGGCGGCAGGCGCAGCGAGGTGTCGCGCACGTCGGACGCCTTCTCGCCGAAGATGGCGCGGAGCAGCTTTTCCTCCGGCGTCATCGGGCTCTCGCCCTTCGGCGTGATCTTGCCGACGAGAATATCGCCCGGATTGACCTCCGCGCCGATGTACACGATGCCCGCCTCGTCGAGGTTCTTGAGCGCTTCCTCCGACACGTTGGGAATATCGCGCGTAATCTCTTCTGGCCCGAGCTTGGTGTCCCGCGCCATAACCTCGAACTCCTCGATGTGGATCGAGGTGAACACGTCCTCGGCCACCACCCGCTCGGAGAGCAGAATGGAGTCCTCGAAATTGTAGCCCATCCACGGCATGAACGCGACGAGCACGTTCTTGCCGAGCGCCAGATCGCCGAGATCGGTCGAGGGACCGTCGGCGACGATCTCTCCGGCCACGACCTTGTCACCGACGACGACCAGCGGCCGCTGGTTGATGCAGGTCGACTGGTTGGAGCGCTGGAACTTGCGCAGCCGGTAGATGTCGACGCCCGGCTTGGAAGGATCGGTCTCCTCCGTTGCACGGATGACGATACGCGTGGCGTCCACCTGATCGACGACTCCCGTGCGACGGGCAGCGATCGCAGCGCCGGAATCACGCGCCACGACCTCTTCCATGCCGGTGCCGACGAGCGGTGCCTCCGCGCGCAGCAGCGGAACCGCCTGGCGCTGCATGTTGGAGCCCATCAGTGCGCGGTTGGCGTCGTCGTTCTCGAGGAACGGGATCAGCGCCGCGGCCACCGACACGAGCTGCTTGGGCGATACGTCGATGTAGTCGACGCGGTCCCTCGGCACCAGCAGCACGTCGCCCTGGTACCGGCACGTGATCAACTCGTCCGTCAGCTTGCCTTGCGCATCGACCGTCGCATTGGCCTGGGCGACGTGATGGCGCATCTCCTCCATCGCGGAAAGATACAGCACCTCGCTCGTCATCTTGCCGTTGACGACCTTGCGGTAAGGGCTCTCGATGAACCCGTACTTGTTCACGCGGGCGAACGTCGCCAGCGAGTTGATGAGACCGATGTTCGGGCCTTCCGGCGTCTCGATCGGGCAGATGCGGCCGTAGTGCGTCGGATGTACGTCGCGCACCTCGAAGCCCGCGCGCTCTCGCGTCAGGCCGCCCGGCCCGAGCGCAGACAGACGCCGCTTGTGCGTGATCTCGGACAGCGGATTGGTCTGATCCATGAACTGGCTGAGCTGCGACGAGCCGAAGAACTCCCGCACCGCTGCCGCTGCAGGTTTCGCGTTGATCAGGTCCTGCGGCATCACCGTGTCGATGTCGACCGAGCTCATCCGCTCCTTGATCGCCCGCTCCATCCGCAACAGGCCGACCCGGTACTGGTTCTCCATCAGCTCGCCGACCGAGCGCACGCGCCTGTTGCCGAGGTGATCGATGTCGTCGATCTGGCCCTTGCCGTCGCGCAGATCGACGAGCGTCCTGACGACCGCCAGAATGTCCTCACGACGCAGCGTGCGCACGGTATCCTCGGCCGCCTCGAACCCGGCGACCTCGCCCAGGCGCATGTTCATTTTCACGCGGCCGACTGCCGACAGATCGTAGCGCTCGGCATCGAAGAACAGGCCGCCGAACAGCGCCGTCGCCGCCTCGATCGTCGGCGGTTCGCCCGGACGCATGATCCGGTAGACATCCATCAACGCCTCGTCCTGGTTTGCGTTCTTGTCCAGGTTGAGGGTGTTTCGGATGAACGGACCGACCGATACGTGGTCGATGTCGAGAACGTCGAACTCCTTGACCTTCTGCTCCTTGAGCTCGGCCAGCAGCTTGTCGTCGATCTCCGAGCCTGCTTCGGCGTAGATCTTGCCGGTCGCCAGGTCTACGATGTCCTCCGCGATGTACTTGCCAGCCAGATCCTCAGAGGCAACGAGGACCTCCTTGAGGCCCTCCTCGGCCAGCTCGCGAGCCTTGCGGGCAGAGATTTTCTCACCCGCCTTCACCACCACTTCGCCCGTCTTGGCGTCCGCGAGATCGGATATGGGCGCGGTGCCGCGCATTTTCTCCGGGATGAACGGCATGCGCCAGCCGCGCTTGGAATCCTTGACCAGGATCGACTTGTAGAACGTCGACAGGATCTCCTCGTCGTCGAGGCCCAGTGCATAGAGCATCGTCGTAACCGGGAGCTTGCGCCGCCGGTCGATGCGCACGTACACGATGTCCTTGGCATCGAACTCGAAGTCGAGCCAGCTACCGCGATAGGGAATGATGCGCGCGGCGAACAACAGCTTGCCCGAGACATGCGTCCGGCCACGGTCGTGATCGAAGAACACGCCGGGCGAACGATGCATCTGGGAGACGATGACGCGCTCGGTGCCGTTGACGATGAAGGTGCCGTTGGGCGTCATGAGCGGCATGTCGCCCATGTAGACGTCCTGCTCCTTGAACTCCTTGACGGACTTCGAGCCGGTCTCCTCGTTGATATCGAACACGATGAGGCGCAAGCGCACCTTGAGCGGCGCCGCATAGGTCAGGTCGCGCTGCATGCACTCGTCGACGTCGAACTTCGGCGGCTCGAAATCATACCGCACGAACTCCAGCATGGACTTGCCGGAGAAGTCGGAGATCGGAAATACGGACTTGAACACGGCTTGCAGGCCGAAGTCGTGCGACCGACCGCCGGCCGGCTCCTTGACCATCAGGAAGTCGTCATAGGAACTCTTCTGCACCTCGATCAGGTTCGGCATCTTCGCAATCTCGGAGATGCGCCCGAATTTCTTGCGGATGCGCCTGCGGCCGTTGAAATTCTCAGCCATTTTCGCTCCTCGTTGCCTCATGGTGGGCGGCGGGCCCACGGGTCTTGCAGCTGTCTTGCTCGGCATTTGGCCGGGGGGAAGGGCGTCGCACGCCGCACCGTCCCTCGCCCCGGCCCTCTACCCGCTGCGGCTGCGCAAGCAGCAGCAGCGGGCAGAGCGGTAGTGCTTACTTGACCTCGACCTTCGCGCCCGCGTCCTCGAGCTGCTTCCTCATCTTGGCGGCGTCGTCCTTGGACACACCCTCCTTGACGGCCTTGCCACCGGCCTCGACGAGGTCCTTGGCCTCCTTCAGACCGAGCCCCGTGATGGCGCGGACTTCCTTGATGACGTTGATTTTCTTGTCGCCACCGGAGACCAGGATGACGGAGAACTCCGTCTGCTCCTCGACGGCAGCCGCAGCAGCGCCACCGGCGGGGGCAGCCACGGCTACGGCGGCAGCAGCAGCCGAAACGCCCCACGCGGTCTCGAGACGCTTGATGAGGTCTGCCGCCTCGAGGATCGTCAGCTTGGAGAGCTCGGCCTCGAGCATTGCAAGATCAGCCATTTCACTTCACCTTTTTTTGGTTCGAACCATGGAAATCGATTGGGATCGGCAGTTGCGTGGCCTCAAGCCGCCGCTATGCCGTCCTTGTCCACCTTTGCCTGCAACAGACGCGCGATCGCCGAGCCGGGCTCGTTGATCGTACGTACCAGCTTGCTCGCCGGCGCCTGCAAGAGACCAAGCAATTGGGCCCGGAGCTCATCGAGGGACGGCAAGTCTGCCAGTGCCTTCACGGCCTTTGCGTCCAGCACCGTGCTGCCCATCGAGCCGCCGAGGATCACGAGCTTGTCGTTGTCCTTGGAGTACTTGACGGCAACTTTCGCTGCAGCGATCGGATCCTTCGAGTAGGCAATTACTGTCTGCCCCTTGAAGAGATCCGCGATCCCCGCTGCGTCGGTGTCCTTCACTGCAAGCTTCGCCAGCGTATTCTTGGCCACCTTGACCTTGCCACCCGCCTCCGCCATGCGGCGGCGGTAGTCGGTCATCTGGGCGACTGTCATGCCGGCGTAGTGGGCGACGACAACCGCACCGGCGTCCTTGAAGACGTCGTTGAGGCTCGTCACGAGCGCTTGTTTGGCAGCTCTATCCACCAGCACTTCTCCTGAATGCGAACGGAGGAGACCCTCCATCCGCGGGTTGCACCCTGCTGCCCATCCGCGCCCACTGAATGCGGGTACGATCGAGCAGCGCCAAGTACCTGTCCAAATCCAGATTGGACGCGGACGTCCAGCCAGGATGCGACCCAAGAGGTTCGAACCGCTCTGCCCGAATTCCCGCCACACGGCCGGGTCCTCACGCAGCGCGAAAACTCCACTCCCGTCTCATGCAGGCCATTCGATTACGCCGCATCAGGGCAAGCCCTATGCGACACCTGCAATCTCGGACAGGCAAGTCCACCCTCTCGCTTCGTGCAAACACGCAGCGAGAGGGAATTCTCAAGCCGCTGACTGACCGCCGCCGAACGTCGACTGGTCGACCCTGAGGCCGGGCCCCATCGTCGACTTGATCGACACTCTCTTGATGTAGGTGCCCTTGGCACCTGTCGGCCTGGCCTTGTTCACGGCATCGATGAAGGCGCGAATGTTCTCCACCAGCGCCTGTTCCGTAAAGCTAACCTTGCCGACGCCGGCATGCACGATGCCCGCCTTTTCGACACGGAACTCCACCGCGCCGCCCTTGGCGCCATTCACCGCGCCGGCGACATCCATCGTAACGGTGCCGACGCGCGGGTTCGGCATCAGGCCGCGCGGACCGAGCACCTTGCCGAGACGACCGACGAGCCCCATCATGTCGGGGGTCGCGATGCAGCGATCGAAGTTGATCGTGCCCTTGGAGACGCTCTCGACGAGGTCCTCGGCTCCGACGACGTCGGCGCCGGCTGCCTTGGCCTCCTCGGCCTTGGCACCCCTAGCGAACACCGCCACGCGCACCGTGCGGCCGGAACCGTTCGGCAGGTTGCAGACCCCGCGAACCATCTGGTCTGCGTGCTTGGGATCGACCCCGAGGTTCATCGCGATGTCGATGGTCTCGTCGAACTTGGTCTTCGCCTTGGATTTGACGAGCTTGACCGCCTCCTCGATACCGTAGGCCTTGGTGCGGTCGATGCCCTCGCGGGCGGACTTGATGCGTTTTCCGAATTTCGACATGGCGACTACTCCACCACCCTGATGCCCATGGAGCGTGCCGAGCCGGCGATGATCTTCGCAGCAGCCTCGACGTCGTCCGTGTTGAGATCCTTCATCTTGAGCTTGGCGATGTCGCGAAGCTGAGCCATCGTCACCTGCCCGGCAGACGAGCGCCCCGGCTCTTTGGAGCCTGAGCCCGGCTTGCCGGTGGTCTTGAGCCCGGCCGCCTTCTTGATGAAGAAGCTCGCCGGCGGCGTCTTCATCTCGAACGTGAACGAGCGATCTGAATAGACCGTGATCTTCACCGGAATCGGCGTATCGACGTCGATGTCTTTCGACTTGGCGTTGAACGCCTTGCAGAATTCCATGATGTTGACGCCACGCTGTCCCAGCGCCGGCCCGATCGGCGGCGAGGGATTGGCCTTTTGGGCCGGCACCTGAAGGTTGATGTAGCCGTCTATTTTTTTTGCCATTGCCTACTCCCCAAAGGGGTTGAGCAGATCCGCCGCGCTTTAACGGCTCGTCCACCTGGGTTAGCGGTCATCGGGCCGGCGACAGCCCTCCCGCAATTCCTCCGGCGACGCCGGAAGCTCGAAAAATCATGCCATCAGGCCGGAACCTTCTCGACCTGCGTGAACTCCAGCTCGACCGGCGTCTCGCGGCCGAATATCGAGACGGCGACCTTGAGCCGCGTCCGCTCTTCATCGACCTCCTCGACCTTGCCGGAGAACGACGCGAACGGTCCGTCTGAAACCTTCACCACCTCGCCGATTTCGAAGGTGATGGTCGGCCGGCCGGGACGCGACACGCTGTCCTTGACCTGATGCATCATCCGCATCGCTTCGGCATCGGAGATCGGCGTGGCCTTATTGTCCGATCCGAGGAACCCCGTGACCTTCGGCGTGTTCTTGATCAGCAGAAACGCTGCGTCGGTCATCTGCATGTTGACGAGCACGTATCCCGGCAGGAACTTGCGCTCGGCCTGGACTTTACGCCCCCGCCGAACCTCGACGACCTCCTCGGTCGGCACGATGATTTCCTCGAACAGATGATCGAGGCCCGCCTGCTTCGCGCGCTCTTTGATGGCCTCGGCCACCTTGCGCTCGAAGTTGGTGTATGCGTGGACGATATACCACCGCTTCGCCATCGCGCTATCCCGAGTCCTGGTCCGTGTGACGAGCCGGCCGAGTGGCCGGGCTGAAATTTCCAAAGCCAGTCCCGCTCAGCGGCCGATGCTCAGGATAAAGCTGACGATGTAGCCCATGAGTTGGTCGGCCAGCATGAAGAAGATCGAGGCCACCGTGACCATCACAAGGACGGCCAGCGTCGTGATCCAGACCTCCTTGCGGGTCGGCCAAGTCACCTTGGCGACCTCCTGCCGAACCTCCTGGATGAACTGCACGGGATTATAACGCGCCATTCGCTCGTCTTCCTTCTCCGGTCTCGGCCGGACGTCCGCTCCCGGCTCTCACCGGAAAATCCAAGGTCGGCCGAAACCGCCATTATCCACAGGCCAAGCCCACAGCGTCGTTCAAGGCGTCACCAAACCGCCTCACGGATCCCCCAATTGGAGCACCCACGCTCAAGGCCGGCAGGAGACCATACCTCCTACCGGCAGATCTTCACCCGCACTCCGACTTGGCAACTCCTCGGCCAACCGTCAGCCCATGCGATCATGGGCAGCAACCGTCTCGTTGGCGAAGCCCTACTACCTCGACATCTCTTCCAGTTACTTGCCCAACCTTGCATTGGCAGGGGTGGAGGGGCTCGAACCCCCAGCCTTCGGTTTTGGAGACCGACGCTCTACCAATTGAGCTACACCCCTAACCCATCAAGAGACTGTTCTTGCGGGAATTTTACCCCAGCGCATCCATTCGTCCGATCCCATTGGGCGTCATATCGGCCAACCCGCAAACGCACCAACATGCCTGCCGGCACAGCAAGCGAGCCAATTGCCCGCGGGGATGCCGACAAGCAATCCTCAGGAGTGAGGCACCACCGACGATTCGGGCTGGCTTTGAGCGCTCGCTTATAGAGGCAGCCGCCGCATTGCACAAGAGCGCTTTTCATTTTTTTCTTGACAGATTCCCATCCCGGAGAAGCTCGCGCCCCGAGATTGGAGTTGCGACAGCAAATCGCCCCTGAACGCCGCCCCGTCAATCGGGCAAAGGCTCGACCCATACAGCGGTACCGTAAGCTATCACCTCGGTCACCGCGGCCGCCATCTCGTTGGCGTCGTAGCGCATGGCGATGATGGCGTTGGCCCCCGCCTCATGCGCGTGCTGGGCGAGCAGGTCGAAGGCCTCTTGCCGGGCCTCCTCGGCGAGCCGCGTATAAACCGTGATGCTGCCTCCGAACAGGATCTGGATCGAGGCACCGATGTTGCTCACGACGTTCCGCGAGCGCACGGACAGCCCCCGCACCACGCCGATGTGCCTCACGACGCGATAGCCGGCCAGATCATTGGCAGTGGTGACGAGCACGAGGCCCCCGTAGGCTGGGTCAAGCCAAGCGCGACCCGGCAATTATGCAAAACGCAGTCTCAAGGCTTGGCCGAAGCTTGGCCGCGACCCAGCCAGCAAACCACGAAGTGATCTTCATAACCACGCCGACGACGCCACCAAAGTCCGGTGCTCCGGACTTTGGCAAGCAAAAAACCGTCGCGCAGCGGCAGCCGCGAACACCGATTAGCAAACTACTCCGTGATCTTCACGACCACGCCGGCTAAGCCACCAAAGTCCGGTGTTCCGGACTTTGGCAAGCAAAAAAACCGTCGCGCAGCGGCAGCCGCGACCCAGCCAGCAAACTACTCCGTGATCTTCACGACCACGCCGGCGCCGACGGTCCGGCCGCCCTCGCGGATGGCGAAGCGCTGCTTCTCCTCCATCGCGATCGGCGTGATCAGCTCGACGTCCATCGAGCAGTTGTCGCCGGGCATCACCATCTCCGTGCCTTCCGGCAGCGTGCACACACCCGTCACGTCCGTCGTGCGGAAGTAGAACTGCGGACGGTAGTTCTTGAAGAACGGCGTGTGCCGCCCGCCCTCGTCCTTCGTCAGAATGTAGGCCTCGGCCTTGAACTTCTTGTGCGGCTTCACAGAGCCCGGCTTGCACAGCACCTGCCCGCGCTCCACCGCCTCTTTGTCGACGCCGCGCAGAAGGCACCCGACGTTGTCCCCCGCAACGCCCTCGTCCAGCAGCTTGCGGAACATCTCCACGCCCGTCACAACCGTCTTCGTCGTATCCTTCAGACCGACGATCTCCGCTTCCTCGCCGACCTTGATCTTGCCGCGCTCGATACGGCCCGTCACAACCGTGCCGCGGCCAGAGATCGAGAACACGTCCTCGATCGGCATCAGGAACGGCTGGTCGAGCGGACGCTCGGGAAGCGGGATGTACGTGTCCAGCGCCTCGTAGAGCTTGAGGATCGCCTCGTCGGCGAGCTCGCCCTTCTCCCCGTTCAGCGCCTTGATCGCGGCACCCCGGATCACAGGCACGTCGTCGCCAGGGAACTGGTACTTCACCAGAAGCTCCCGAACCTCCATCTCGACGAGATCCAGAAGCTCCTGGTCGTCGACAACGTCGCACTTGTTCAGGAACACCACCACGTAAGGAACGCCAACCTGGCGGGCGAGCAGGATGTGCTCGCGCGTCTGCGGCATCGGGCCGTCCACCGCAGACACCACCAGGATCGCACCGTCCATCTGCGCGGCACCCGTGATCATGTTCTTCACGTAGTCCGCATGACCAGGGCAATCGACGTGCGCATAGTGACGGTTCGGCGTCGAGTACTCGACGTGGCTCGTCGCGATCGTCAGGATCTTCGTCGGATCACGACGGCCCTGGCTCTCAGATGCCTTCGCAACCTCGTCGTACGCAAC
>CAMAYR010000086.1 GCA_945862355.1 Devosia equisanguinis
CCAGCGTCGCAGTGCCAGCCGCCGGGGCGTGTCGCCCCCGCGAAGTGCGAAGCCTGCGCGCTTTCGCCCTTCTGCCACCGGCCACCCCGATCCAGCCACTTGCAAAGCAGCCAGCCGAACGGTGCGCAAAGTCACCGATTCAGGTATGATCTATCGAGCTTTATTTGCACTCGATGGTTCAAGATCGGACGAGCGCGCATTAGTGGGCCCCACCGACTTCGGCGGGCAAGGTCTGCTGCGCGGGTCAGTGCGTCCAGGAGCCGATGCGGCCGAACTTGAAGTTGTCCGCGTAGGACTTGCGAACGGGCTTGCGCTGGCTCGGCTCCGCGATCGTGTAGGGAATGCCGTTGCGCTCGGCGTAGGCGATAGCCTCCTCCTTCGTCTCGAAGGTCAGCTTTACCTGCTGGCTCGTGTCGCGCGAGCTTGTCCAGCCCATCAGCTGGTCGATCTCGCGTGGGGCCTGCTGGTCGTGCTCCAGCACCCAATCCTTGGTGCGGGCGAGGCCCGACTGCATGGCGGATCTGGCGGGCTTGTAGATGCGTGCGGTCATGGTCGGGTCGCGGGCGTGGGGGACTGAGAGCAGGAAGTTGAAGGTATGCCGAGGCGTCGTCGGCGGATCTGACAACTCCCTACCCCGAAATCACGGTCCATAGCAAACGTAGAGAGGCTGGCTGCCGGTCGCGGCACGGTCCTCTTCGCGGGTGCGACGCCCGCGTTCAGGCAATCACTCGATTGCGCAACCTGCCGATCGCGGGCGAGGCGACCTCGACGACGTCGCCGGTCTTCAGGAACCTTTCCGACGACAAAACGCCGTCACCGACGAGGGGGCTCGAGTCCTGTGCCGTGCCAGCCGCCGTGCCGCCACTGATGATGTCGCCTGGATAGAGCGTCAGGTCGCGCGACAGGAAGGCCATGCACTCGCCGAACGAGAACACCATGTCGGCGGTGTTGAAGCGCTGGCGCTCCTCGCCATTGACGTGCGTGGTTACGTCGATGCTGGCGGGGTCCGTGTCGCCGACCAGGATGCAGGGGCCGAGCGAGCAGGAGCCGTCGAAATTCTTGACCATCGCGAAGTTGAGGCGGCCGGTATCTGGGGCCTGCCGGATGCTCCAGTCGCACAACAATGTGACGCCCCAGACGTGCTTGCGCCAGTCCTCGGGCCGGATGTCCTTGCCCTTGCGGCCCAGCACGATGGCCAGCTCTCCCTCGTAGTCGAAGCGCTTTGCGCGAGCGGGGTATGGAACGGACTGGTCGGGGCCGAGGCAGTCGCGATCGATCTTCCAGAAGCCCCAGAAGCCGTGGTCGCGGATCGATTGGGCAACACCTTTGAGCGTGAGGTCTGCGGCCTCTTTCGTTCCCCCCGGCCGGCGCTGCGCCATCGCGAGGTGATGGTCTGCGAAGTTGCCGCCGGCGCAGGCGATGCGCGCACGGTCGGGTCGGGGGGCATGCAGTTGCACATCGGGAAGGGCGTACACGATGCTCTCGCCGCGCGGGCCGGCCTCGTCGTGTGCGTTGCGCATATGCTCGAGGCTACGGCGCACCATGTCGAGGCCGGCGTCGCCGCGCTCGATAAGGCGGGCGAGATCGGGCGGCACGGCGACGGCGGCGGCCTCGATGGCGTGCGGCTCGCTCTCGCGCTCGAGCAGCAGCTTGGCGCAGGCGAGCGACAGGTCCACCACGCGGCTTTCGTCCAATAGCGCGCCGACACGACGGCCGGGTCCGAACACGACGATCTTCATGGCTCTCCCGCTTGTTTGACTGAGGCACGCGCGCTGCGACGGCGATCAGAAAAAATCAGAAATAGGGTGTGGCGAACTCGTACTGTTTGGGCTTGATACGCCGCTCGATGCAATTGGCGATGGCGAAGCCTGCGATCTCGCCGGTCTGCGTACACCAGGGGAAGTTGCGCATGACCATGAAGATCGAATCGTAGGTGAATGACAGCGATGCGCCCGTCAGCACCAAATTGTCGATGCCGCGCGGGAGGAAGCAACGCCACGGCACCTCGAAAGTGTATTTGGCCATCGCGTCCCAGTGGAAGGTCTTGGTCAGCGGCTTTGTAACGGCGTCGGGGAAGCGGCGGCCGGCGCGGGCGTCCTCCAGGCTGAAGACGTGCTCGCCTATGGGATGGCGGCCATCGCGCACTCCGACCATGCCGCCGACCCGCATCAGCGTGGCGTTCTCGAAGCCGGGCACGTACTTGCGCAGGAATTGGGCCTCGACGTCGACGAACGCGCGGAGCGCGCGCCGGGCGCGGGCATTGTCGGCGCCGCTCTCGTCCATCCGCAGCGCCCACTCGTAGGGAACGTTCTGCCAGATCACATATGTGCCGTCGGCGGCGATCGGGCTCATGTCGAGCGTGGGGTGGCCGATGTAGTTCTCGCCGTAGACGTTGCTACCTGCCATGCGTGGGCGATAGACGCCAGCGGGCAGGTCGCCGGCCGCGGTCGCCTCGGCCATCACTTTCGCGAGCGTTGGATCCTTGGCTTGCTCCTGGTGCCTGCGCAGGCGCTGGAAGTCGATGCCGCTCATGATCCAGAGAAGGCCGCCGGGTATCGGGCGCGCTATGCCATCCCACGCAGCCGTCGAGGGCTGGCCACCACCGCCACTGACGAAAGGCGCGCCGGCGCGTGCGACGAGCTCTGCCGTGCCCGTGCCGTCGACGAAAATCCTGCCCGCGATCGCCTGGCGGCCGCTGGCGTTATCGACCACGACGGCCTCGATGGTGTCGTCGCCGATGCCGCTGTGATTCACGACATCGACGAGCGAGGTGCCATAGAGCGCGGTGACGCCGGCCTCCTCCAGCATCTGCGACATGATCGCGCCGCCGCCTTCGGGATTGAAGCTCATGCGGCGGAAATCCGTGCCCGGCCGACGGCGGCATTCGTAGTGCGAGATCGTGTTGCCGGACCAGCCGGGAAGCGTGCTTTCGGTTGCGGTGTAGATGTAGCCCGCGCTCGCCAGGCGCTGCATCAACTCGGTATGGATGCCGCCGATGCCGTCGTCGGCGGCACCCTGCAGACCCGAAGTGTGCACGCCGCCCGGCATGTCGAGGCGCTCGATCAGCACGACGCTCGCGCCCATGCGCGCGGCCTGCAGTGCCGCAGCGAACCCGCCAGGCCCTGCGCCCACCACGACCACGTCGGCATCATAGGCCACGGGCACGGTGCGTCGTGGCAGAACGACCGGGCTCGGCAGTGTCATGGCGGCTCCCTCCCAGGATACGACGGGGCCGCACATCCACGCCTTCTGCAGGGTTCGCGTCAAGGGCCGCCCTCGGCCGCCCTTGCTTGGCAACTGCCGGGCAAGGTGCCAGACATCGGCACCGAAAGAATGCGGCCTAAGCCGGCACTGGGGGGAGCGACGCCATGAATGAGATCATCAGCCGTCAGGATGGCGAGATCCTGCGGATCACGTTCAACAGGCCGGCAGACGGCAACATGGCGACCGACGACATGGGGCATGAGGTGATCGGGCTGCTGGCTGCCGCCCACGAGAAATCCCGCGTAGTTGTGCTCGATGGCGCCGGTGACGATTTCTGCCTGGGGCGAGCTGGCATGGGCCGGCGGCCGATCAAGGCTCAGGAGGCGCTCGACCGGCGACGGACAAGCGAGGTGATCTACGACACCTATGGCGCTATCCGGAGTTGCCGGGTGCCGGTGATCGCGGCGATCCGCGGCCGCGCGGAAGGTTTCGGCTGCGCCGTGGCATCTGTCGCGGACATCACGTTTGCCGCGCAAGACGCGACGTTTCGAATTCCGGAGATGGAGCACAACATCATGCCGACCATGGTGATGTCGGCGCTGATCGACCGGACGACGATGAAGGCGATGCACTATCTCGTCTATTCCGCCGCCGAGATCAGTGCGGAGCGGGCGATGATGTTCGGGCTCGTCAGCGACGTGGTGCCGGCCGCAGAACTCGGCGACCGGGTCACGCGGCTGTGCGAGAGGATCATTTCATATCCGGCGCCTGCAACCGAGGGCACCAAGGAGTATCTGCGGCGCGCGTTCGGCATGACCACGCCGGATGCCGTCGACTTCGCGCGCAACATTCATGCCGTCGTCAACTCGTCGAGCGAGATGAAGAAGGGACGGACGCATTACTGACAGGCGCTGCGGTGTGGTTCTTGGAGGCGTGTCCGCAAACCGATGCCGGGGGGCGCTCGACACGGCAAGCGCTGCACAACGCGAAGTGCTGAACGGGAGTTGCTGCACTTGACTTCGATGACGGGTTGCTCTCACTTTCCGCATTGTCATGCACCCCCAAACTCGCTCAGCACTGCTTCTCGACCGCGACGGTGTCATCAACGTCGATCGTGGCTTCGTCAGCCGCTGCGAGGACTTCGAATGGATGCCGGGGATCTTCGAGGTGACCCGCGCTGCCGTCCGCCTCGGCATGACGCTCGTGGTCGTCACGAACCAGTCCGGGATCGGCCGGGGCTATTACACCGAGGACGATTATCAGGCCGTCACGGCGTCCATGCGCGCACGGTTCGCAGCGGAAGGCACCCCGCTCGCCGCCGTCTATCACTGTCCGTTCCATCCTGAGGCGCTGGAGCCGCGCTTGCGCGCCGCCGATCATCCCTGGCGCAAGCCACGGGCCGGCATGGTGCTCGCGGCCCGAGACGACTTGGGGCTGGATCTTTCCCGTTCGGCGATGCTTGGCGACAGGCTGGTGGACCTGCAGGCCGGCGCGGCAGCCGGCGTGGCAGCGCTCGGCCTCGTGTCGGCTACTGGGCCGGCTACTGGACTGGCGGACTTGGATGCGCCGCCGCACACCGCTTTCCGGGATCTGGCGGAAGTGCCGGCTTGGCTCGAGCGGCTCATTTCGCGGGCAGGCAGCCAACCAGCCCCGTTGCGCAACCGATCGCAGTAAAAACCTTCACCGTGCAGCGGCGGGGCCAGCGGCACAGTCGATACGGAGGCCGGCAATCGCCGTGCCGATCACGGCAATCAACCACGGCTGCCAAAGTCCCCAGCCGGTAACGCCGACGGCAGCCACCATTACGAATAGTGCCATCCCGGCTGGCGCTCCTGTCGTGGGTAGAATCGCGAGGGCGCGTAGCGCGGACAGCGCGACAGCAAGCAAGAGCAGCGCACCGATGGCTCCGGTCTCCAGCCAGGACTGGAGTACGAAATTGTGGGCGTGCCATCCCAGTTCGCGCCGCGGTCCGCGCACACCCTCGATGCGAACAGGGCTGGCTGTGGCCTGGAACCGGGTCGACTGTACACCGATACCGACCACGGGTGAGCGCCACGCGGCCGTCGCCGTCCGATCCCAGATGACGACGCGCTCGCGCGCGCTCGGTGGCATCCACGCCGCCTTGTCGAGGCCAAGCCTGGCGGGCAAATGGCCGAGCGGCAAGGCCAGCGAGATGCCGGCAGTGAGCGATGCCGTCATTGCCGGTATCACGAGCTTGGGCCAGCGCCACAACGCGAGGGCGGCCAGCACGCCGCACAGCGCGCCGAATTTGGCAGCCCCCGACCAAGACAGCGCCAGGACGGCGATCGCCACCATCAGCGTAAGCCCCAGTGCCCAAGCTGCGCGAAACGGATCGAGCCAGCCATGGATCGCGAGCAGAACGGCCGGCATCGCAAGCGCCAAAGCGGCTACGTTCCTGTCGAGATAGAAGGGAGCGAAGCCGAGCAGCCTTGTTCCCTCGCGCACGAAGTCCTTGTTGTTATCGCCCATCAGGTCAGGAAAGCGGGACACCAGGGCGAGGCTGATGGCGTTGCCTGTCGCGAATTCAGTCAGCACGAAAGCCAGCCCCAATCCCCCTCCGAGCGGGATGGCCCTAACGAAGCGAAGACGACGCCGCTGGGGAAGACGGGCGAGGAATTCGGGCATCAGGCCGGTTATCGTCCCGGTCGCCAGCACGACCAGACCGACTTGAAGGACGGATTGGAGCGCTAGTTGCCGGTCGGCTGCCCACAGCGCGCTGAGACCCGAAAATGCCAGAAATGCCAACGCGGCCAGCAAGGGGAGCTGGGAGAAAACAACGGTGAATGCATGCTTCGGCGATACGCCCGAACGCAACGCCTCGATCAGCGTCAGCAGGGCCAACCCGACGAGGACCACAGGCGCTGCGCGGGGGGCGATGCCGACAGATGCGAATGCCAGCCCAAGCAGCGTGCTGTGCATCGTCTCGACGGGCGGCCAGCGCTTCGCCTCGGCCTCGGTTTCGGTCGTCGGCTGGGGCGGGGGCCACGACGTCGAGTTGGCATTCATCGATCCGGTCGCCTGTGTCTGGGGCATTCGAGCTCCCGGCTACTAAGCACCCGCCACCTCGGCACCGTTCGTGCGTGGCCCCTGTCCGCCGTGCATAGTGCGCCTCAGACTGCCGGCAAAGACAGCCGGAGAGCCGACTCGCGCCGGCCACCGGTTCAATGATAAAAAGCAGGCCCGGTCGGCGCAGTTCTGGCGCGGATCCCGCCTTGGTGGAGCGGTCGGATGAAACGCTGGCGTCATACGGCTGCTGGTCTGGTGTGCCTCGCCGTGCTGGCTGCGCTGCCGGTTGGCGGCCTTGCCCAGGGCAATGCTGCTGGCGGTGGCCCCGAGGTCCGTGTCGCGGACAACGTGCTGCTGGTGCCCGACAAGAACGCCCGCTCGATCACCGGCTGGTTGATCGTGCTCGCCGGCTGCGCGGACGAGGCCGGTGGCCAATGCGTCGGCCTCGCGCACTATCTCGAGCACCTCCTGTTCATCAACCGCGACAACGATCATCGCTCGAAGGTGGCGTTCTTTGCCGACGGCACGGGCAACGGTTGGACGTCGCACCGCGCCACGACATACTTGCAGAGGTTTCCCGCCCGACCGGACACGAACGCGGCCAACGTCGACAAGCTAATGGGCTATTTCGCCGGCCTGCTCAGCGACCTGAAGGTCGAGGACGGCCAGGCAGCGCGCGAGCGCAACGTCGTATTGCAGGAGTATCAGCAGAACACGGGGCGTAATCCGTTCGCACGCTTCGGGATCGTGCTTAGCCGCGCACTGATGCCCGACGAGCCACTGGGGCAGCGCGTGATCGGCTCGCCGCAGACGATCGCGGCCTTCACCGTGGAAGCGGCGCAGGCGTTTCATCAGCGCTGGTACGCGCGTAACAACGCCATCCTCGTGTTGCACGGTCCTTTGGACGCCGCAGCAATCGCGCCAACGGTCGAGCGTCATCTTGCTCCACTTGCCGCCAAGCCCATACCTAATCGGGCTTGGCAAGAGGCACGGCGCTACGAGCCGGGGCGCCAACTGCTCCGCACGAGGGAAAAGGACGCCCGCCAGACGAGTGTTCACCTCGATCGGATCGTCACGTTCGAGGAAACGGCTTCGGCTCGCGGGGACAACGACGCGGCGCTGGCGGTGGCCCGTTCTTTCCTGGCCAGCAGGCTCGCTGGCAGCCCTGTCGATGCGATGGTCGAACGCGAGGAGATCGTAACCGACGCGCGCTTGTCGGTCGCGCGTGTGCGACAGGGCACGCTGCGCGTGACGTTCTCGGGAACACCGGCGCGCGGCGTCGCACCCGAACAGGTGCTCGAGGCCGCCCGGCGCTACATGAGCGAGTTGTCGCGAAACGGCATTGCCCAGCAGACGGTCGACCGCCTGAAGTTGCGGATCGCCAACGAGCGGGCGCTACTTGCCGAGCAGCCGGCCCTCTACGCGCAAGCACTTACCGGATGGCTTGCGGCGCACTACTCACACGAGGCGTGGACGCGCCGCCGGGCCCAGCACGAGGCGGTGACGCGGGCGGACGTCGATCGAATGCTGAGGTTGCTGGGGGAGGAGGCCCGCGAGGTGGCCGGCATCATGCTGCCTGGCGCGCGGACGACGGCGGGCAGCCCAGCCGATGGCCGGGATACCGCATCTCCACGTCCAACCGTTTCGAGCCCGGCAGAGGCAAGCCCGCCATGAATGCAACGCCACAAACGGACGGCATTCGGCATGTCATGCGGCGGCGTGCGATAGGGGCGATGATAAGCGCGCTGTGCCTCCTGGCTGACGGCGTGGCGCTCGCGCAGGGCCGCTTCGAGGCCACGAAGTCTCCGCAGGGGCTTGCGTTTCATCACCGCGAGCAAGCCGCGACACCATTCGCTGCCGTCACTTTCGGTATGCGAGACATCTTCGGGCTCACGACGCCCGGCAAAGAAGGGTTCGCTGCGCTCGGCGCTGCACTCGTCATGCAGGGCGCAGACGGCGGGGGGCAGACGGAGTTCTCCGAGCAGCTTCGGGATCTGGCTGCGACGGCGTCGATCAGCTTCGGTCAATTCTCGACGATCGGTACAGTGCGGGCGCCAGGAAACACGATCGCCAAGTCGATGGGGCTGATGGCCTCGGCCCTGAAGAGCGCGCAGCCGACCGAGAAGCTGGTCGCGCGGCTCAGGCAACGCGCCGGTGGAGCGGATGCGCAGGCTGCACAACGCGCGGAGACGATCGCGCAACGCGCGGCGCTGCACTTCGCGCTCGGCTCGCATCCGCTGACGCGAGGGTTCGATCCCGACCGCTTTGCCCGCGTGTCCGGGGAGGATCTGGCGTCCTGGCGCAAGGCGACGCTGGTGCGCTCGCGTCTGAACATCGTCGTCTCGGGGCGGATATCCAAGAACGAGGCCGGGCGGCTCGTCGATGCTTCTTTCGCCGACATCCCCGACGACAAATCGCGGCCAGCGCTCGAGTGGCCGGAAGTGAGCCTGCAGGCTGGCACTATCGTCGTCGAGCACGACACCACGCAGAGCGCCATCGTGCTCGTCGGTCTCACCGGACTTTCCACCCCTCGGGAAGTGGAGAGGGCAATCGTGGCCAACGCCGTTCTCGGCGGCAGCAACGGCCGGCTCTGGCAGGGGGTTCGAGCGGCACTCGGATCGACCTATGGGGCCGGCTCCGGGTTACAGCTCGTCGGACCGGGAAAGAGGATCGTGACGCTGCGCACAGCGGTGGACAACGACAAGGTCAAGGCGACGCTGGAGGCGCTGAGGACTGTCTACGCGACCTGGCGCGACAAAGGCGTTGCGGCGGACGAGCTCCGGGCCGTCACATCCCGCCTGGCGAATGACCAGCGCAGCGCGCTCGACGATCCCGCGCGGGCCAACGGCCTCGTCGTCGCCATGCGACTTGCCGGGCGCCCCGTCGAGGACATCTATTCCTACGAGAGCCGCATCCGGGGGGTTGAGCTGGCCGCGCTCAATCGTTTCATCGCAGAGAAGTTCCCCGCGCCCGACCAGCTCATCACCGTGATCGTGACACCGCGGGCAGACGGGCTCGGCGCTACGTGCACGATCCGCTCGGCGGAGGACGCGCCGCGCTGCCGCAAGTGAGGCGGGCACGGGAACAGGCGAGGGATCCCAGGCGAGGCACCCCACTCGCGCGCGCTGCGCCTGCTGATATAGTGACCGCCGACCGGCAACCACCCTGGCGGAGCATTCCATGTCCTATCGCGGCACCATCGCCGAGACCTTGAAGTTCAAAGGCCACAACGGCGACGAAGGAGAGGCGTACTACGCGCGTCCCACCGATGCGGGCCGGCATCCCGGCGTCGTCCTCATTCATCACATGCCGGGCTGGGACGAGTGGATCACGGAGGCCACCCGCAAGCTGGCGCTGCATGGCTTTGCGACCATCGCGCCGCATCTGTATTTCCGAGAAGGCCCTGGCTCGCCGGACGATCTCGCAGCGCGCGCGCGCGACAAGGGGGGCGTGGCGGACGCACAGGTCGTCGGCGATGTCACGGGCGCTGCCGCCTTCCTGCGAACCCGGCCGCAGAGCAACGGCAAGGTCGGCGTCATCGGGTTCTGCTCGGGCGGGCGGCACGCCTATCTCGCAGCCTGCAAGCTGCCCGCTGAGATCAACGCCTGCGTCGACTGCTGGGGCGGCAACGTGGTCGTCGACGATCCGAAGCTGCTGACCGCGCTGCGGCCTGTCGCGCCGATCGATATGACCGGAGAGCTTGCCTGCCCCGTGCTCGGCCTGTTCGGCAACGACGACCAGAACCCGAACCGGGACCACGTCGATCGGCTCGAGCAACGATTGAAGAAAGACGGCAAGACCTTCGAGTTCCATCGCTACGACGGCGCGGGTCATGCGTTCTTCAATGCCGCGCGCGTCGCCTACCGGCCGGAGCAGGCCGCGGACGGCTGGGCAAAGGTCATGGCGTTCTTCGACAAGCATCTGAAGTGACGTCTTCGCAGGTCGGGTCATGGGCCGCATGGCCAGCTACTCGACGATCCAGATCGTGCCGGGGAATGTAGGGTCGCATCCAGTTCGCGCTCCGCGCGGCCAGAGGCGGCCCAACCTAGTGGCCCGTCGCGCCTAAATCGTATCATAGCCGCAACCACCGTCCGATTTAGGCGCGACATGAGGGCCACTAGAATCAACATTGGCTTAGTAAGGCGTTTATCGCGCCTTAGTTGACACCTGCCTCGCCGCACCGTCGGTCAACTAAGGCGCGACGCCTCACTAGGGAGAAAGCTCCATGTGCTCGTACATCACCCACAAGGTCCGCGTCGAAGGCAGCGCCAAGGGGGCAAGCGGCTGGATGCGCGTCGACACCGCGAACGTCTATTTCGACCACCCCTATCACGCACCGATGGACCATGCGCTGGCGATCGACCTGGTGTGTCAGGCCGATGGCGCGAAGGAGCGCGTCGCGATCGAGCTGTCGGCTGATAGCGCGCGTCAGCTCATCGCGGCAATCGAGACGGCGTTGAAGGAAGGCGAGGAGGCCCACGATCAGGCTGAGCTCGCGGCGCTGCACTACTGAAGAAGCGAACGACCGAGATGCCTATGCCAGACATTGCTTCTCCCGCTCTCACGCTCGGCGTCATCGGCGCCGGCACGATGGGGCGCGGCATCGCGCAGGTCGCTGCCGAGGGCGGTGTCGACGTGAAGCTGTTCGACGCCAACGCGGGAGCAGCGGAGGCAGGACGCGCCTTCGTCGCCCGCATGATCGGCCGGCAGGCGGAGAAGGGGGCGATCACGGCGGACGCGGCTGAGGCAATGGCCGGACGCGTGACGGTGGCGGCCGAACTCGCCGACGCTGCGAGCTGCGATGTCGTCATCGAGGCGATAGTCGAGAATCTCGAGGTCAAGCAAAAGCTGTTCGCCCAGATCGAAGCCGCCGCGCGACCTGAAACGATCATCGCCACCAACACATCCTCACTGTCGGTAACGGCGATCGCTGCAGCCTGCACCCGACCCGAGCGCATCGCGGGAATGCACTTCTTCAATCCCGTGCCGCTGATGAAGCTCGTGGAGGTGATCCCCGGGCTCGCCACGGCGCCGGATGTGACCTCGGCGCTGATCGCGCTCGCCAGGCGCATGGGGCGCGAGCCGGCGGTCTCGGTCGACAGCCCGGGCTTCATCGTCAACCACGTCGGCCGCGCCTACGTTCCCGAGGCGGGCCGGATCGTCGCGGAGCGTATCGCGGCATTCGACGAGGTCGATCGCATCATGACGGGTGCGCCGGGTTTCCGGCTCGGTCCGTTCACGCTGCTCGATCTGATCGGCTCGGATATTTCGGTGGCGGCGATGGAAAGCATCTGGGCCCAATTCTTCGGCGAGCCGATGTATGCGACGGGGCCGGAGCTGAAGCTGCGCGTGACCGGCGGGCTTTACGGCGTCAAGAACGGGCTGGGATGGTACGCCTACGAGAATGGCAAGCGCGTCGAGCCGCCGGCGCGGCCGACAGCGACTGTACGGCCGAAGCTCGTGTGGTTGATGCCGAGCGAGATCGATCCACACATCACCGTCGATCTCACGCAGTACATCGTGGCGCAGGGGATCGCGGTCGATCGCTCGGCGGCCCCGCCTTCCGAGGCGTTGATCATGGTGACGCCGGTCGGTTGGGACTTGACGACGACAGTATGCGACCTGGGGCTCGACCCTGCGCGTACCGTCGCCGTCGACATGCTGTTCGGGCTGGCAGGCCCGCGCACCGTCATGGTGACACCGGCGACCGAACCCGCGCACGCGCAAGCCGCACAATGGTTGATGGCGGCGGACGGCACGCCTGCCACGCTCATCAACGACAGCCCCGGCTTCGTCGCGCAACGCATCGTGGCGCACATCATCAACGTGGCGTGTCAGGTGGCGAGCCGCGGCGTCGCGAGCCCCGCCGACATCGACATGGGCACGCGGCTCGGGCTCGGCTATCCGATGGGGCCGCTGGCATGGGGCGACAAGCTCGGCGCGGGCGTGGTGCTGCATATCCTGGAGCGGCTCGAGGACTTCTATCGCGATCCGCGTTACCGGCCTTCGCCGTGGCTCAAACGGCGCGCGATGCTGGGGCTGTCGCTGTTGGCGCCGAACGGAACCGAGCGCGGGACGTGAAGCGGGCGCTTGCGAGCTAAAGCATTGCCAGCGGCTTTGGTCCAAGCGGTGGCGGAAAAGCCTTGTCGAGCGCGACAAGATCAGCGTCATCGAGGATGAGGTCGGCGGCCATGGCGTTATCTCGCAGGTGGGCGAGGCTCGAGGTTTTCGGTATCGAGATCACATGGGGAAAGCGCATCGTCCAGGCGATGGCAACGGCCGCGGGCGTCACAACATGCTTTTTCGCGATACGCGCGAGCGCGGAATCATCGAGGATCGCGCCTTGAGCCAGCGGCGAGTAGGCCATGACTGCGATGCGTGAAGCGGCACAATCCGGAAGAAGTTGGCGCTCGATGCCGCGCTCGGCCAGATGATAGAGCACCTGGTTGGCCGTGCAGGCGGCGCCGCCCGGCAGGCGGGCGAGTTCGTGCATCTCGTCGGTATCGAGATTGCTGACGCCCCAGTGGCGGATCTTGCCGTCGCGGCGCAGCCGATCGAAGGCTTCCACCGTCTCGTTCAATGGAAACGAGCCGCGCCAATGCAACAGGTAGAGGTCGATGTGGCCGGTACCGAGCCGCTTCAGTGAGCGTTCGCAGGCCGCTTGCGTTCCGTTACGCGAGGCGTTGTGCGGATAGACCTTGCTGACGATGAAGACGCCGTCGCGACGGCCTTTCACAGCGTCGCCGACGACCTCCTCTGCGCCACCCTCGCCGTACATCTCGGCGGTGTCGATCAGCGTCAGGCCGAGATCGAGGCCGGCGCGCAGGGCGTCTGCCTCCTGCTTACGCTGCTGCACGCGCTCGCCCATGTGCCACGTGCCCTGGCCGAGGGCTGGCACCCGCTCGCCGCCGGGAAGCGTCACGAAGCGCATTTCAGGGGCCCTTTGCTATGGGCAGGCCCAGCTTTTCCTGGCCCCACTCAGACCACGAGCCGTCGTAAAGGCCGGTGTCATCCCTCCCGATCACGGCAAGCGCCAATGTCAGCACCGCGGCGCTGACGCCGGAGCCGCAGGTGGTGACGACAGGACGGGCGACGTCGATGCCAGCGCTCTCGAATACCTTGCGCAATTCGGCCGGGGTCTTCAGTGTTCCGTCGCCGTTGAGAAGCGTGCCGAACGGCACATTGCGGGCGCCGGGCATGTGGCCGGCGATCAGGCCAGGCCTGGGCTCGGGGTCGCGGCCCTCGAAGCGGCCGGCGCCACGCGCGTCTGCGATCTGGGCGTCGTCGGCGCCCACGACGGAGCGCATATCGCCGAGATCGCGAACCATCGAGCGGTCGAATCGCGGGGTGAACTTTCGCGGCGCGGGTGACGGTGCCGCATTCGCTTCGAGCGGGCGGCCCTCGGCCTTCCATTTCCTGAGGCCACCGTCGAGGACGGCGACATTGGAGTGCCCGAATATGCGCAGCAACCACCACACGCGGCCTGCCGACATCAAGCCCGGCGCGGACGCGTCATAGACCACCACACAATCGCCGTCACCGATGCAGAGCGCTTCGACGCCGGCTGCAAAACGCTCCGCCGCGGGCAGCATGTGCGGCAGGGGAGAGGACTTGTCGGAGATCTCGTCGATATCGAAAAAGCGTGCGCTAGGTATGTGCCCGGCGGCAAATTCCGCCTTCGGGTCGCGCTTCTCCGCAGGCAGGTGCCAGGAACCGTCGAGGACAACGAGGCCAGGCGTTGCGAGATTGGCGGCGAGCCACGACGTATCGACGACATACTTGCCCGAGATGTCCGGCATGTGTGGCTCCTTGGCGTATTGCTGCTCGCGAGTTTGCCGCATTTCAGCACCACTCGATACTGTCTCCTGGTTACATGAGCCAGAAGTTGATTCGCGCGATCCGACAGGGAACAGTGGACATGGTTCACTCGCGGTTCAGTATGCACGCGATAGATATGCCATCCGGCATCGAAACGACCACCATTGCCGTCCGGGCAATGCATACGAAACAGGAGGTCTGAAATGCGCGTTCTTCAGAAGGCTGGCCTCGTCCTGGCGCTTGCGCTGACGATGGCGTTGCTGCCAGCCGTAGGCGCGCCCGCGAAGGCGGCTTCCGCGTCGGAGATCAACGCCGACGCTTACGCCACCATGCAGAAGCTCTACAATCGCGTGCGCGGTGGCTACGACCTCGCCTCGCGGGCGGCAGGCATTCTGGTGTTTCCGACCGTGGTGAAAGCCGGTTTCGGCATCGGCGGCGAGTACGGCGAAGGCGTGCTGCTGATCGGCAACCAGCCGACCGCCTACTACAACACCATCTCGGCCTCGATCGGGTTCCAGCTCGGCGCCCAGGCGCGCTCGGTGGTGATCATGTTCATGACGCCTCAGGCACTCGCCAACTTCCGGCGCAAGAACGGCTGGAAGGTGGGAGTGGACGGCTCGGTGGCCATCGTCACGCTCGGCGTCGGCGGTGCGATCGACACGAACACGATCAACAAGCCGGTGATCGGCTTCATCCTCGACAACAAGGGACTGATGTATAACCTTACGCTCGAGGGCTCGAAGATCAGCCGCATCGACCGGTGATCGTTCAGGAAATTCGCAGATGAAGACGGGCCGGGGGAATATCCCCGGCCCGTCGCCGTTTCAGTAGCCTTCAGTAACGAGGGGTTCTGGTGGGGCAGAAGCGTTTCAAGCCTCGTCCGGTCCGATCATCAGCTCGGGCCGCACGATTGCGTCGAAATCGTCCGCGGGAACGCCTGCCTTGACGGCTTCCTCGCGCAGCGTCGTGTCGTTCTTGTGTGCGTTCTTGGCGATCTTGGCGGCGAGGTCGTAGCCGTATTTCTCCTTCAGCGGCGTCACCAGCATCAGCGAGTTTTCCAGCCCGCGCTTGATGTTGTCGAGGCGCGGCTCGATCCCGACGACGCAGTTGTCGGTGAATGACACCGCCGCGTCGGCGAGCAGTCGCACCGACTGCAGGAAGTTGTAGGCCATCACCGGATTGTAGACGTTGAGCTCGAAGTGGCCCTGGCTGCCGGCGAAGCTCATCGCGGCGTTGTTGCCGTGGATCTGCACCGCTACCTGGGTCAGCGCCTCCGACTGGGTCGGGTTGACCTTGCCCGGCATGATCGAGGAGCCGGGCTCGTTCTCCGGCAGCGCCAGCTCGCCGAGGCCCGAGCGCGGGCCCGAGCCGAGCAGGCGGATGTCGTTGGCGATCTTGAAGCAGCTCATCGCCACCGTCGTGATCGCGCCGTGCGTCATGAGCATCGCGTCGTGGGCGGCGAGCGCCTCGAACTTGTTGGGTGCCGTGATGAATGGAAGGCCGGTGATCACGGCGATGCGCTCGGCGACCTTCTCGGCAAAGCCTTTCGGCGAGGCGAGCCCGGTGCCGACGGCGGTGCCGCCCTGGGCGAGCTCCATCAGCATCGGCAGCGTCATCTCGATGCGCAGGATGCCGTTGCCGATCTGGTGGGCGTAGCCGCCGAACACCTGGCCGAGCGTGACAGGCGTCGCATCCTGCGTGTGGGTGCGGCCGGTCTTGATGATGTCCTTCCAGGCGTGGCTCTTTTCCATTAGAGCCGCGTGGAGCTTGCGCAGGCTCGGGAGCAGGTCGGAGACGATCTGCTCGACGGCGGCGATGTGCATGGCCGTCGGATAGGTGTCGTTCGACGACTGGCTCATGTTGACGTGGTCGTTGGGATGGATCGGCTTCTTCGAGCCCATCTCCCCGCCCAGCATCTCGATCGCGCGGTTGGAGATCACCTCGTTGGCGTTCATGTTCGACTGCGTGCCCGAGCCGGTTTGCCAGACGACGAGCGGGAAGTGCTCGTCGAGGCGGCCGTCGATGACTTCCTGGGCGGCGGCGATGATCGTCGCTCCGAGTTTCGTATCGAGCTTGCCCATCGCCATGTTGGCTTCGGCGGCCGCCCGCTTGACGATGCCCAGCGCCCGAATCACGGGCTTGGGCTGTCTCTCCCAACCGATCTTGAAATTGTTGCGGGACCGCTCGGCCTGGGCGCCCCAGTAGCGGGTGGCGTCGACCTCGATGGGGCCGAAGGTGTCGGTCTCAGTGCGTGTCTTCGTCATGATGGTCATCTCGCGCGGCTGTCGGCAATGGCTTGCCGGTTGAATATTGCCGATGGGCGATAGCATGCCGCTTCCGGGCGCTCCAGTGGGAGGCTCGCCGGATGCTGGCGAAGGTGCGGGCTGGCCAGCTCCAGTGGCTGGCACCCGCCGATCGCTGGCGGCGACAGGCCGGCGCGCGTTGCCTTCCAGGCAGGGCGCCGGCTTTTGCGCGTGTGGCCTGCATCGCGCGCGCTTGCATATCCTTGGCAGGGCATGTCAAGCACCGTCGCCATGCTTTCACCCTCCATCCTCGCCCTGCTCGGGGTCTCCGTCGTCGCAACTTCCTTCCTGTCCGGCGTGTTCGGCATGGCGGGCGGCCTGATCCTGCTCGGCATCTGCCTCGCCGTGCTCGACGTTGCGCCCGCCATGGTGCTGCACGGGGCGACGCAGTTCGCTGCAAACGGGTGGCGTGCAGCGCTATGGCACCGGAACATCGTGTGGCCGATCCTGCTTCGCTACGCGGTGGCATCGGTCGCGGTCTATCTCGTCATGCGCTACATCGCTTGGCTGCCCGACAAGGCGACGATCTATATTCTGCTCGGCATCCTGCCATTCGCCACCGACCTGCTGCCGAAGCGCCTGACGCCGAACATTGAGCGGCCCTGGGCGCCGCAAATCTGCGGGGCAGTCGCGGCGACGCTCCAGGTGCTGGCCGGTATCGCTGGAAACGTAGTCGATCTGTTCTTCCAGAACTCCAAGCTCGATCGCCGCCAGATAGTTGCCACCAAATCGGCAACGCAGGCCGTCGCACATTCCATGCGCGTGCTCTACTTCAGCTCGTTCGCGGAGGCGATGGCGACACCCACCCCGGGTTGGGTGTTCGCTGCAGCGATCATGCTGGCAATGCTCGGCACGACGCTTGCCGGCAGCACGCTCGCCCGCATGAGCGAGGCAGAGTTCCGCCGCTACAGCCGGCTGATCATCCAGTCGGTGTCGATCGTGCTGCTGATGCGGGGGCTTTGGCTGCTCGCCTTCGGTTGAGCCGCTACTTCTTGTTGCGGAACTGATCAAGCGAAAAGACCTTTGCGCCCGCACCTTCTTTTTCGGGCGCCTTGGCGGGCACGGGAGAGGCTGGTACCGACGCTGGCGCAGCGTCGGGCGAAGGGGGCGCGCTGGAGCCGGCGGGTACTGCGACCGGGCGCGGCGCAAACACTGTGGGCGGCGTGGGCGGCGACACTCCCGCGGGAGCTGGAGAGGCCGATTGCGGTGTCGCTGCCTCCACATTGGCATTCTCGGCGGCTTCGTCGGCACGCTGGCGGGCAGGACGTGGACGCCCCCGGCGATCCCCAGCCGGACGGCGGCGGTTACCGTTCTCCGCAGTCTCGTCGCCGCCCATCTCGCCGAACTGCAGCGTGAACCGGACGCTAGGGTCGAAGAACACCCGCAACGCCGGGAAGGGAATATAGAGCCGCTCGGGAATGCCATCGAAGGTCAGCTTGACCTCGAAAGCCTCCTCCGTCACTGCGAGATCCCAGAAGCGGTGCTGGAGGACGATCATCATCTCCTCCGGGTACTTTTCCTTCAAACGCCGCGACATGACGACGTCGGGCGCCCGGGTGTCGAAGGCGATGTAGAAATGATGGTCGCCCGGCAGGCCACCTTTGGCGATGATTTGGTTGAGCACCGCGCGCACGACGCCGCGCAGGGCATCCTGCGTGAGCGCATCATAGTCGATCGAGCTTCCTGCGGTCATGCGGACCCGTGAGTTGGCCGTCAGGTGGTTCGAGCGAGCTGCGCGCCACAAGGCGTGGCGTGCTGAGCTCGTGCGATTCCCCGGTCGCGAGTATATTCGCCGCCGGAGCGAATTGCAAAGGCAAGCACTTGTCCGAACCTGCGGACAACGTCCTCGCACGGCACAATCAGCCGACGATGAACTGTGCATAATGCTCCGACACCGTCCGGCGCAAGAGCGAGCCGTAGGTCGCATGTGCACGATGCCCGGCGGCTATGCGTCCGAACTGCGGCGCATGATCCGGCTTGATGGGCGCCAGAACGACCGGCATCGACACCGGCGTGAGCTGAGAGCCACGGCCGGCCTGCAGTGTCGTGACGAGGCCGTGCAACTCGCCGGTGATGGTCGGCCGCGCGAGGACGACGAGGCGATGCTGCCCGTGACGGTTGGTCACGAGGTATATATGGCCCGACTGGTGCGGTACGGCCACGTCGCCGAACTGGGTATAGTCGCTGTCTGCGCGCTCGGCCTCTCGAAAGGTAAGAACGGAGCGGGACTCGTTCCAGGCGATGTCGGTGCGGTAGGCGTAGATCGCGCCGTTGCCGCTGAAGGAAGGGCGAAGCG
>CAMAYR010000087.1 GCA_945862355.1 Devosia equisanguinis
GTAGCGAACCTTCAAATAGTCGTCCACGTCGAACATCCCCCGCCCTCGGCCGAACGCGGCACAGGGCTTCCAGTTGCCGGACTTTTACTCCGGCGCAACCGACCGACTCGGTTGCCTCACTGAGGGATTTTGTCTCCGGCGCTTACACAGTCAGCTCATCGATCGCGCGCATGACGTAGCGATAGGTCCAGTACGTCGGCAGTTGCGCGCGTTTGAGCGAGTAGGGATTGTGGTTCCGCGAATAGTGGACCGCCACACAGCCGACCTGCATCGCCTCGATGAGCGACAGGACGATCGCGTTCCGGCAGAGCAACACGGCCTTGTTGCCTGCAGCAGGCGCGCCCAGTGCGAGACCGAGGTCGCGATCGTCCTGACAGCGCAGGTGCGGCCGAACGGGGAGTTCGCTATCCGTGATTGCGTGCGCTTCTGACTCCTCTGTCTCAGAACTCGTGCTCATGGCTGCTCCCGCTGTCCGGTCTAATCTTCTTTCGCATCGAGGGCTGTGTACACGGTGATCAATGTGGGGCATGTGTACACAAGAGCCTGATTTTACAGTATAAAACGTCGATCCGTTCTTGACGCCAGCGTGCCCGCTGTTTATCAACAGAACTCACTTGATGGGGCGTCGTTGGGGAGCGTGAGATGGGCTCGATCAGTCTCCCGTACACTGCTGTGAGCGGGCTGACCGTTGGTGCCAGTAGCAGTCGGGCGCAGGCGGCGACGATGCCGGTCAAAACGCCCGTGCTGCGGGCCATGAACTCGCAGCACGCCCTACTCACCGTCGCCGACGTCCGCGCCCGGCTGCCGATCGTCATCAGCAACGACGCTGTGCGAGCCAAGCTGCGTGAGAGCGGTCTCGCCTACGAGCACCGGCGTCAGCTTTTCCTGCTCGAAGATCGCCTTCCTGACTTCCTCGACAAGATGTTCGGATGCTCAAGCTCAGCGCACGCAAGGTCAGAACTGCCAAAGGCACGCAGATCGTCTGGTACATCACGGGTACGTGTCAGTTCACGGGGGACAAGTTCAGAGCAAGCACTCGCTGCCATCGCAAAAGCGATGCGGAAGTCGTCCTGACCGCCACGATCGAGCGCCAGCGTCAGAAGGCGCTGCTTGGCCCTGCGGCGGGCACGCGGCCGTTCGGCGACGCTGTGCAGCACTACCTCGCGATGGGCGGCGAGGCGCGCTTCCTGACGCCGCTCGTGAAGGCGTTCGGTGACACGCCGATGCGGGAGATCGAGAACACGGATCTCTCGGCGCAGGCGGCCCTCGCGTATCCGGGAAGATCGGACGCCACGCTGGTGCGGCAGTGGTACGTGCCGTTCATCGCGGTCTACAACTGCGGTGTCGACGCCGGCTTGGCGCCGCCGAAGAAGTTCACGAAGCCGAAGGTGGCGTCTAAGGACGTCGACTACCCAGGCGACGACTGGCTGATCAAGGTGGTTGCCGCCTGCACGCGGATGGAGCAGCGGGCTGCCATCCTGTTCATGAGCTTCTCCAGTTTGCGTGCCAGCGAGGTCGTGCGCATCCGGCAGCGCGACTATGATCCGGTCGCGGCGCGCGTCACGGTCTTCAAGACGAAGGGACCGAAGGGTAAGCCGACGTCGCGGAACATCGCACTGCCGCCGTTCGTCAACGAGGTGCTGAAGCTGCTCCCTCGGGACCGGCCATCGGCACTCCTGTTCGGTTACGCCTCGCGCTTCTCGCTGACGCGCATCCTGCGGCGGGCATGCAAGCGGGCGAAGGTCGAGTATTTCAGCCCTCACAAGGCCGGGCGGCACGCCTTCGCGGCGCGGTTCCTGAAGGACGGCAACTCGCTCAAGGCGCTGATGGAGGCGGGCGGCTGGCGCTCGTTCTCGTCGGTGCTGCGCTACGCGCACCTGGAGGCAAAGATGGTCGACAAGGCCGTCGCCGGCGTCAGCACACCGCTCTCGACGCCAGACGTGGTTGGCACACTAACTGGCACAGTGGCGTCTAGTGGGGTGAAGAAGCGCAAGCACAAGGAGAAGAAAAAGCCGAAGCCCCACAAGGCTTTGATTGATGGTGCTGCCAGTGAGGATTGAACTCACGACCTCTCCCTTACCAAGGGAGTGCTCTACCACTGAGCTACGGCAGCGCTGGGGACCCGCGGTGGCGATGCCGACCGCTTCCAGGCCCCCTCGAACCGGCCCTGCAATGGCACGTTTCGTGAGGCACTGCAACAGGGCTCGGTCGCTCTCGACGCGTCATCCCCTGTTGACGGGCTCGAGCCCCTTGGCCTCATAGAGACCCGCCCGCCGGGGATCGGCCATCGCCGCGATCAGGCTGCGCGCCAGATCCGGCTCGGCGGCATCCGTGAAAACGCCGCCCGCGAAGAGAAGGTCGTCCTGGATCCCGGCCGGCAATGCGCCCGCGACCTCGACGCCCGCCACCAGCATCAACTCGCTCACCTGCTGCACGGCAAGGTCTGCCCTGGCATCCAGCAGCGCTTCCGCCGTGACACCGTTCTCCAGGACGAGGGCGCGCGCGTTGACCTCGCGGGCGATGCCGAGGCGCTCGATCACGCCGGAGAAGAAAATGCCGCTTCGGCCTTTGCGCGAGTAGGCGACGCAGCGCGCGGCGAGCAGCGCGCTGCGAGTGCTCTCCAAGGTGGAGAGATCGGGCCTGGGGGCTCCCGACCTCACCGCGATTCCGACCAGCGAGCGGGCGAGATCTACGCGGCTGCCGGGCACCATCACGCCATCGACGATCAATGCGTCGATGCCCGCCGTCGTCAGAAAGGCTGCATCCGCGCGCTCGCCGCGGCCGATCCGCTCGAGCATCAGCGCGGTCGGATCGAAGGAGGCTGCGACCTTGGCGCCATTGGCTGCCTCCCACTCCGGCATCACGACATCGAGCACACCGAAGACGCCGAGCGTGCTGAGAAGCCTCATGCCATTATCCTTCCGCCGTGTGCAGCACCGCTGCCCCTACTTGCGGTTCGCGCGCAGCGTGTAGCCGAAGTACGCCCACCCCAGGCCGAACAACATCTGCAACACGAGCAGCCCTGCCTCTCCTCCGCTGCCGCGCACCGGCATCAGGCGAAGCCACGTCACGATCCAGATCATGACCGAGCCTGCGAGCGCGGCGGCGAAGGCTGCGACGACGATCTTCTGTGGTTGGTCGGCGCTGCGGCCCATGAGGAAGGCGACCAGAGCCACGACGGGATTGAGCAGTGCGATGAGCAGCAGCGCTGTGGGATCGAAAGGTTGCAAACCGGTCATTGCGCGGATGCTTTCGCTGTGGGCTTGGGCGGGATACTGGCGAGACTACCCGGTCGCGTGGGCAGACCCGATTTGAACCACCCCCGGCCGTAGCGGCTTCCCGCGACCCCCTCGCCGACGTCGACGACGTTGGAGAAGCCGGCGCGGACGAGTTGGGACGTAAGGCCGCTCGTTCGGTTGCCGGTGCGGCAGATGATTGCGAACGGCCGGCTGGCGTCGCCGTCGAGGGTGCTCAGCAGTTGCTGCACGAAAGCGCGCGGATCCTGGTGCATGGTGATCGCGTGCGCGCTCGCGGGAACGCCGGTCTCGCGCCATTCCTGCGGCGTACGGACGTCGATGAGCACGATCTCGCCGGTTATCGCCTTGGCGTGAGCCTCGCTGGCCGAGATGATGTTCGAGGGCTGTTGCTGGGCGAGGAGGGGCCAGGCGAGGACTGCAGCGAGGCCGGCCAGCGAGAGTGCGATCGCGGAGATGACGAGCACGCGGGGTTTCATGGCGATGGACCTCGATGAATGCAGAGCGGTGATGAATGCAGAGCGGTGGGCTGTGCCGCGGTTTTGTTGCGAAGCGCTATCCGCGAGGCGCAGAGCCCTTCTCCTCCAGTTCCGCGCGCAGCTTCTCCTCCTCGTACTGGATGAACCAGCCGATCATCTGGCGCCAGAGCGCCTCGGCGAGCTCAGGAGGAACGCCGTTGGCCTCGGCGCGCGCGCGGACCTTGTCGATCACCTGCTGGTTGCGCCAGGGTACGTTGGCCTCCTGGCCGAGGTCGAGCTTGATCTGCCAAGCGCGCTCGACATATCCCAAACGCTCGGCGATCAGGTCGATGAGCGCACCGTCCAGGCGGTCGATTTCGACGCGCACCTGAGACAGGTCGGCGCAATCCTTCGGGGGGCGGCTGGACATGTGGGTCTGATGCTCCGGCTCGACAAGGCTAGCAAGTCTCTGAGTCTAGGGCAGCTTCTGCATCTCACGTTCAGTTGACCGATTCGCCGAGAGCGGGGAGCAGACGGCACGTGCGATACACTAGTGTGATTCAGGTCGAGAAATCCGCTGATCAAACCTGTGGAATAGTATAAGGTGGCCCCCTCGATCCATCACAATAGCAAGTCTATCAGTCTCGTGCAGCTTCTACGTCTGACGTTTGGTTGATCGATCCCCCGCGATCAGGGACCAGACGTCAGATGCGCTAGGCTCGGGATAGAGCGGAATACGATTGTGTCGATGAGGACCGCGTCGAAACCACCACACCGGTCCGCGGCCATCCATTGCAGCCCCCCCGCGTGATGCCTGCTGCCTCACCAGCTCATGATGCGCGTACCGTCCTTGAACATCAGGGACTGTGTGAGACCGGGTGCGGCCAGCTTCACGCCGGGCACGAGCTCGCTCTCGGGAATGCCGAGGCGCTGGAGGGCTGGCTGGCTGACCAGCACGGTGCCGCCATCCTTCAGGAGGTTGCCGAGTGCTGCCTGCGGCTGCGTGCCGACGTTGTCGATCGTGCGCGTCGGCAGCTTCGCCCACGCCCAGCGCACCGCCTCGAGGTTGAGGAATACCGTCGTGGGATTGCCCTGCTGATGAGTGCGCCAAGCAAAGTGCAGGGCCATCCAGCCGCGCCATGTATCGTCCGAGGTGAGGTTGACGAATAGCCCCGGCTTCTCGACCGGCACCTTGGCCGCCTGCGCGCGTAATTCGCCCGGCGTGGCGACGGCGACAAACGTCAGACTGGCAATTGCAGACAGCAGCGTCTTGCGCATCATCCTTCGATTTCCTTCAATTCAACCGTTGCACTCGATTGCGACCACCGTTCTTATCGGGACACCAGCGGCAGCGGCCGCACGAACGGACCGAGGACACCACATGCAGAGAGTGACCGTGACGATCGACGAGGAGCTGATCGCGGGGATCGACGCCTTCGCCCAATCCCGCGGCTACCAGAACCGCTCCGAAGCCGTTCGCGATCTCGCCCGCGCCGGGCTCGCCCAGCTTCGCGGCGAGGAAGGGGTGGCCGGGGCGTGCGTCGGCGCGCTGGTCTATGCCTACGATCACGAGGCGCGCGCGCTGCCCAACAAGCTGGCCGGCGTGCATCATCATCATCACGATCTCACCACCTCCACGACCCACGTTCATCTCGACCACAACAATTGCCTGGAAGTCGCCCTCCTGCGCGGCGACGCAGAGGCGCTGCGACGCTTCGCGGCCGAGGTCACCTCCGAGCGCGGCGTGCGGCACGGCAGGCTCGTACTGGTTCCCGTCGAGGTCTCCACGCAGAGCCACAGCCATGGCGGCCACAAACATGGGCACGAGCACATCCGCATCAGAGACAGCGAATGAGCCGCGCCCGTCGCGTGTGGCACCCCATATTTCCCAACGCGCTGCTCGGAAAGTCGCCAGCAAGTCGGCGCATGGTAAGACTTTTTTATATTTACATCATACCGGCTACGAGATAGCAAACCGCAGGTCAACAAAATTCCCGGCACGTATCGACATGGACAAGACGAGCCATTCCCTTCTCACGGCAACGCTTGCCTGCCTGCTGTTTGCGACGTCCCCATCGCCAGTTCTCGCCCATGCGGAAGGCGGCATGGTCGGCGGCTTTCTCAGCGGCATGGCCCATCCCATCTCCGGCCTCGACCATGTCGTGGCGATGGTTGCGGTCGGGCTGTGGGGCGCATTCCTGGGCGCGCCGGCCATCTGGCTGCTGCCTGTCGTGTTTCCCGTCGTGATGGCGGCCGGCGGCGTGCTCGGTATCCTGGGCGTCACGATCCCCTCCGTCGAGGTCGGCATCGCCCTCTCCGCGGTCGTGCTCGGGCTGTGCGTGGCGCTCACGCTCAGACCGCCGCTGTGGATCGCAGCCGTCGTCGTCGGCGCGTTCGCCATCTTCCACGGTCATGCCCACGGCACCGAGTTGCCGGGTTCTGCCAACGCCTTTGCCTATGCGGCTGGCTTCGTCATCGCCACCGGCCTACTGCATCTGGCCGGGATCGCGTTCAGCCTTCTGGTGCGGTGGGAAGCCGGCAAGCTCGCCGTCCGCGCCGGGGGCGGGCTCATCGCGATCGCGGGCATCGCCTTCCTCGCCGGCTTCAAATGAGGCGCCTGGGCTGGACGGCAGCACTCGTCGCCGCCGCCCTGCCGCATCCAGCCAGCGCCCACGTCGCCTCGCCCGACCTTGCGGGCGCCTACGCCGCGCTACTGCATACGGTGACCGAGCCGCCGGCGCCTATTGCCCTGATCGGGCTCAGCCTCCTGCTCGGGCTCAACGGCGCGGAAGCAATGAGACAGGCGTGGCCGCCATTCATCGCGGCGATGGCGGCTGCGATGGTGCTGATCATGACGCTGCGCGTCTATGTCGATCCGCAGGTTCCTCTGCTGGTGCTGGCGCTGGGATGCGGCCTGGCAACCGCGAGCGGGCTTCGGCTTCCGGCGGCACCGGCAGCCGCAATGGGAGCGGCATGCGGCTATTTCCTCGGCGTACTTTCAGCACCGGCACCGGCCTCGCTGACGACGACGCTCTATTCGGTCGCAGGCGCATTGATCGGCGCGAACCTCGCCCTCGTTTTCGGCGTGGCGGTAGTCGATATGGCGCGCCAGCAATGGCCACAACCCTGGCTCACGATCGGCGTGAGGACGTTGGGCTCGTGGGTCGCGGCGATCAGCGCACTGCTGCTGGCATTGGCAGTGCGCTGAGGCAGCGTCAGTTCAGCTTGATGCGGCCGAACAGGCGGACATTGGCGCCGGGCAGGAGAACTTCGTCCTTCTTGAAAGAGACGTGGTTGCGCACATCGTCGTCCAGCAGATTGTCGCCCTTCACGCCGATAGTCAGTTCCGGCACGTAGGTATTGCCGGGCAGGCGCTGCGTATAGCTCAGCTCTGCGTTGAGCAGCGTGTAGCCATTGGTGGGCGTCTCGGACAGGCCGATCTTGTCCTGGCGGAATGCGTGCAACATGCCGACCTTCGCCAGCCAATTGGCGTTACGCCAGTAGACGCCACCGCCGAGCCGATGCGGCGGGATGCGCGGCACGGACTCGCCGGCAGAGAACTCCGCATGAACGAAGTCGTACTGGCCCTCGACGCCGAAGGTACCGGTCCACAACTTTGCGAGATCGAGCTGGCCGATCAACTCGGCGCCGTAGAACGTGGCATCGCGTTGAGCAAAGCGCAGCTCGCGCAGCTCATCCTCCGTGCTCGCTGGATCGACGCTCTGGCATGTGGCGAGTTCCTCGCCGCAGTCGAGCCCCGTAAGCCGCTTGAAGATGAAGCCCTTGAAGGTCGTGTGATAGAGGCTGGCGTCGAAGCGGAAGGCGCCCTTGGCGCGACGCAGGCCGATCTCGAAAGTCCGCGCGCGCTCGATGCCGAGGAAGGGATTTCCGATCTCGAAGGTGCCGGTCGCCTCGTGCAGGCCTTTCGAGAACAGCTCGGCCGCATCCGGAGCGCGCTCGGTGAATTGCGCCGTCCCGCGCAGCACTACGCCGGCCGGCAGGTCGTACAGCGCACCGACACTGGCCGAGACCGGCTTGAAGGTCCGCTCAGCCGTCACCGGCAGTGGCGTCGTCGGCTCCGACATATCGACGCCGTTACCGCTGACCGTGTTGTGCTCATAGCGCAGCGCACCCTGGATGCGGAGCTGGCGGGTGAGCTGAAGCTCCTCGAACAGGAACACGGCCGTGGAGCGTGTCCGGGCGAGATCGAGCAGGCTGTCGCCCTCGAAGCTCTTGCCCTCCATCGCGCGCCGCCCCAACTGCACGCCGACCGCACCGCGCAACTCGCCCAGGATCGTCCTGACCGGCATATGCTGGACCTCGACGCGGCCCTCCGTCTCGCGGTTGGAGAAGCGCGAGCCGATCTCGTCCTCGTCATCGTGCGATGCGATCTCGCTGTGGCCATAGCGGGTGTGACCGAGCCAGTAGCGCACGGCCTCGACGCCGAACGAACCAGGACGCCATTCGCCGCGCGACTGCAACTGAGTGCGCTCGAGATCGATGCGCACGCGCTTCTCCGCGGATTCACCGCCGGGAACGCCATAGAGGCTCGCGTAGCGAGAGAAAGACAGGCCCATGTAGCCGTCGCGGCCCACGAACGATCCCCCCACCGCATGACCGTTGGCCTGCGCGGCAGAGTTGGCCTGTCGGCCCAGCGGCGTGTTGTAGTCCTTGGAATTACGCTCGAAGCTGTCGGCGTAGGCGACGAAGTTGCCCGCACCTCCCGTAACCTTGAATGCACTGTCACGGCCACTGTCGACAGAGCTGACACCACCCTGGACGACGGCGCTGAACCCACCGCGCGGCATCATCTCCGGGATCCGCCCGTTGGTGGCGTTGACCACACCGCCGATGGCCTGGCTGCCATAGCGCAGCGTCGCCGGTCCGCGCACCACCTCGATACGGTCGGCGGCATTGGGATCGATCGGAACGGCGTGATCCTCCGAGAGGGTCGCCACGTCGTGGGTGCCTATCCCGTTCTCCTGCACACGCACGCGGTAGGTGTCGAAGCCGCGGATGACGGGTCGGCTCGACCCCGGTGCGAAGTTGGTCGCGCTGATGCCGGGGCGATTCTGGAGCGAGTCGGCGAGGTTGGCGCCGGTTTCGGCCAGCACCTCGCGACCGGGCACAATCGTCACCGGCACGAAGGCCTGCTCGGCGACAATGAGTACGCCCGGCGGCGGCTCGCCCGTGCGGTCGGCCGCGACCGCGGACTCCGCCGTCGGCGGGGACGCCTGCGCCGCCGGCGCTGCCGATCCAGGTGGGCGCTGGGGGGCAGGTGCGGCTTTGGGCGCGGGCGGTGCCGCAGCCGGCGTCCGAATGACCGGGCTCGGCGTGGTGACCACCACGGGCGGCAGGCTCGTCTGCGCCGCGGCCGAGCCAGCCAGTGCGCCGAACGCGACGGGAAGCAGAGGCGCGAAAGCAATATACCCTCGCTGGCTGCGCTGAACTTTGGATTTCATGCCTATGGCCTCAACTGTCGGATTGCATACGCGCAATGTAATAGTATAACAATACAGACGAGCGATAGGCGGGGCTGGCGATTTGGCGTGACCGTGGCATTGCTGTAACAGTATTACATAGCCAGATTGGACCGACGACATTATCGTCCGCTCAATCGGCCCATCGTCCCCGCGATCGGCACAAACTGGAGGCAGCGTTGGACGGCAACGCGTCCAAGATCGAGTTCATCGAAACTGGCGCTGCCGATGAGGTAGCGCCCGTATTAGAGGCCGTATCGCTGCACCTCGATCGCCCTCCCCGACGCAGCGAACGGCTGAGCCATGTGAGCGCCCTCTTAGCGGCCGCCATCGCCCACGCATTGCTGATCGCCGCGTTCCTCCTGCCGCGCTCGGATGCCTTGGGTGACGAGGGCGTGGCACTCGAGACCATCGCCGTGTCGATCGTCGATGCGGTGCCGGTCATCTCCGCGCCCGAGACCAAGCCATCGGAGGCGATCGAGCCGTTGCCCGTCGCCGAGGAGCCCGTGGCCGAGCACTCCCCGGAGAAACCCGAGCCCCGAAAGGAGGTCGAGAAGGAACCGGAGCCGGAGGCGCCAGCTCTGGCGCTCGCCCTGCCGCCGGAGCCCGAGCCGCCGCCGCCCGATGCGCTCGTCCTGCCGTCGCGCCAACCGGAGCCGGAGCCCGTGCCCGTCGTGCGCGATGAGCCGAAGCCACCGATAGAGAAGCCGCCTGAGAAGGTGGAGGACGCCGAGAATGAGCAGAAGGAGGTTGTGGCCGCCGAGCCGCCAGCGGCCGCCGTCGCGCCAGCGGCGCTGCCCTCGGTTACATCGGCGGAAGCCGCGCCCGGCGTCGTGCGCGCCTATGCCCGCCGCATCTCGATCGCGCTCGACCGGAACAAGCCCCGCAGCCGCGGGATGCGCGGCAAGGTAGTCGTGCAGTTCGTCGTCGATACGGATGGCAAGCCGCAGCGGCCCGAGGTGCTCAAGTCGAGTGGCAATCCGCGACTCGACGACCTCGTGGTAGCGGCGATCGTGCGCGTACCGTTTCCGCCGCCGCCGCCGGACATGAGCGTGAGGCAGCGGACGTTCAACGTGCCGTTCGAGTATCGCTGAGGGCCGCCCTCACGCGCCGCTGCCCCACCGCACCGGCGCCATCTCTCCCCCGATGACCTTGTGCCCGGCAACCGGAATGTTCGCACGGCATCGGTCGACGAACGCCTTGTCGATGCGCGCGCAGGCGAAACCCTCGCCGTCCGACACTTTCGCGACGACATGGCCCCAGGGGTCCGCCACCAACGAGTGCCCATAGGTGAAGCGCCGCTCGCTACCCGTGTTGTCGGGTGAGGGCGCCATGAAGGAGCCGCACTGGCCTGGCGCGACGAAATACGTCTCCGTCTCGATCGCGCGAGCGCGGCACAGCACCTCCCAGTGGTCCTTGCCGGTTTGCAGCGTGAACGAGGACGGCAGCGCGATCACGTCGGCGCCGTTTGCCGCCAGCGCCTGGAACAGCTCGGGAAATCGTAGGTCGTAGCAGATGGCGCAACCGATCCTGAAGCCCTCGCAATCGTAAGTGACGATCTCGCGGCCCGGTATCACGCTCGCGCTCTCGCGGTATTCGGTGCCGTCCGGCAGGGTGATATCGAACAGGTGGATCTTGCGGTAGATGGCTGCCTCGCGGCCGGTACGATCGAACACCACAGTGGTGTTGTGGACCTTCGCGGCGCCCTCAGCGCGCTCCAGCACCGAGCCGGAATGAACCCAGATCTTGTGCTTTGCCGCCAACTGCTGGGCCGCCGCGTAGGCCGGCCCGCCGGGCACAGTGTCGCCGTTCGCCACCTTGTCCCTGGTGGCGCCGCCCGCCCAGTTCCAGTGCTCGGGCAGGCACACCCAGTCCGGGCCTTCGAGGTCGACCACGCGCTCGATCATGCGCGTCGCCTTCGCGATGTTGGCGGCGACGTCGCTCACCGAGTTCATCTGGATGACGGCGATCTTCATGGCCGTGCCTCCCGGCAGGTTACGAGACTGGTGGGACGTCCAGGGTACACCATGACCGGCTGAGCGACATACCCCGAGCCGCGTCCCTGCCGGACTACCGCGTAAAACGGCCAACGGCTCCATTGCACGAGGGCGCGCCGATCACATAAATAGCTCCCATGACCACACCCACATCCCTCAAGATCGCCATCGCCCAGCTCAACCCCACGGTGGGCGACATCGCGGGCAACGTCGCCAAGGCCAAACGCGCCCATGCCGAGGCCAAGCGGCTCGGCGCGGACCTCGTCGTGCTGCCCGAGATCTTCATCGCCGGGTATCCACCGGAGGATCTCGTGCTGAAGCCGGCGTTCGCGCGGGCGGTCAGGGCCGCAACGGCGCAACTGGCAGCCGATTTGGGCTCGGACGGCCCAGGCATGCTCGTCGGCACGCTCTGGCCGGAAGATGGCGGAGCCGAGGGGCCGAAGCTCTACAACGCGGTTGCCCTGCTCGACGGCGGCAAAATCGAGGCCATACGCACGAAGGTCGATCTGCCCAACTACGGCGTATTCGACGAGAAGCGCGTGTTCGATGCGGGCGCGCTGCCCTCGCCGGTCAACTTCCGTGGCGTCAGGATCGGCGCGCCGATTTGCGAGGACATCTGGAAGGAGGAGGTCGTCGAGTGCCTCTCCGAATGTGGCGCTGAGTTGCTGATCGTTCCCAACGGCTCGCCGTTCGACTGGACGAAGCCGGAAGTGCGCATGAACATCGCGGTGGCTCGCGTCACGGAAAGCGGCCTGCCGCTGATGTACGTGAACCAGATCGGCGGCCAGGACGAGCTCGTGTTCGACGGCGCATCGTTCGTACTCAACGCAGATCGCTCGCTCGCGGTGCAACTTCCCGCGTGGGAGGAGGGTATCGTCCTCACCAACTGGACCAAAGGTGGCGACGGCTGGCGCTGCGAGCCGGGCGGGAGAGCGGTGCTGCCCGAGGGGGATGCCTCTGCCTATCAGGCGTGCGTTCTAGGCACGCGGGACTATGTCGATAAGAACGGTTTTCCCAGCGTCGTGCTCGGTCTGTCGGGCGGCATCGACAGCGCGCTGGTCGCGGCCATCGCCGTCGACGCTCTGGGTCCGGAGCGCGTCCACTGCGTGATGCTGCCCTATCGCTACACATCGAATGTCAGCCTGGAGGATGCGAGCGAATGCGCCAAGGCGCTCGGCGTCAGGTATGACAGCGTCGCGATCGGCGCTCCCGTCGAAGGCTTCCTGGAGGCCCTCGCACCGCTGTTTGCTGGCACGAACGCCGGCATCACGGAGGAGAACCTTCAAAGCCGGTCGCGCGGCGTCATTCTGATGGCGATCTCCAACAAGCTCGGCGGCATGGTTCTAACGACCGGCAACAAGAGCGAGATGTCCGTCGGCTATGCCACGCTCTATGGCGACATGAACGGCGGGTTCAATCCGATCAAGGATCTCTACAAGATGGAGGTCTATCGGCTCGCGCGCTGGCGCAACGGACATGTGCCGGCACTGGCCAAGGGGCCTGGCGGCATCGTGATACCGGAGCGCATCATCACGCGGGCACCCAGCGCGGAGCTACGCGAGAACCAGACGGACCAGGACAGCCTGCCGCCCTACGAGGTGCTCGACGACATCCTGAAGTGTCTCGTCGAGCAGGAGATGGCGCTCCCCGACATCGTCGCGCGCGGGCATCCCGCCGAGACCGTCGCCAGGGTCGCCCGCCTGCTCACGATCGCCGAGTACAAGCGGCGGCAGGCAGCACCCGGCGTCAAGATCAGCGCGCGCAACTTCGGCCGCGACCGGCGTTATCCGATCACCAACCGGTTTCGCGAGGAGTTGGCAGCCCCCGCGACGGCTGCGGTATCCGCGCCGAAGATCATCGCCCCGCGAGCGGACGGCGGCGAGGTGAGCTGACAACCGCACCGCGGTGCGCCGTCAGCCGGTGGCGCGGACGCAAAACCCGGCCACCTGCTCGCGTAGAAGGCGCGGCTCCGTTGGGCGTTTACCAAGCTTCAGCCTGTGCCGACTAAGATCGTCCGGGTCTCATGGTGCAATTTGGGCTGCGGCGCTCGGCCCGGCTCGACGGCGCGCATCCGCGCGGGGCTGGGGAAAGCTGACATGGCGCAGGCGTTGCCGACGACATCTGGAGCGAGCACCTTCGCCGACGGTCTCGAGCGTTTCGCGGCTGCGACATCGCCGCAGGCCGCCGCGGTCGGCATGTTCCTCGCGCTGGTCGGGGCGGTCGGTGCTGCGATCCTGATCGCCACCGGTGGCTATATGGGCTACTCGCTCGATGACCCCTACATCCACATCGCCATGGCCCAGCGCCTGTTGCAGGGGCACTACGGCATCAATCTGGGCGAGATCACCTCGCCTTCCTCAAGCGTGATCTGGCCGTTCCTGCTGCTACCGACTGCCTGGACGCCCTTCCATCTCCACATGCCGTTGGTCCTGAACGTCGCGTTCGGCGCGGCGACGGCATGGGTCTTCGGCCGTTTCGCGGCCGGCCTCGAATTGCCCGACACATGGCCCGCCCGGCACGCGACGCGCGTAGCGCTCGCCTGCCTCATGGTGCTGGCCACGAACCTGGCCGGCCTCGCCTACACCGGCCTCGAGCACAACCTGCAGGTTCTCATCGCCGCGCTGGTGGCGCTCGCCCTGCTCGAGCACTGCAACGGCAAAGCATTGCCCGCATGGATCGTAGCACTCGCGGCACTGGGTCCATCCGTCCGCTACGAGATGCTGGCGATCACGGCCGCGGTCGGGCTGGTGCTGGCGATGGAGCGCCACTGGCGGCTGCTCGGGCTGCTTGCCGCCGGCAGCCTCGTACTGCCCGCGGCGCTTGCCGCATTCCTGGTGGCGAACGGCAATTTTCCACTGCCAAACTCGGTGATGACGAAGCTCACCCTCGGCGCGGCAGCAGACGCCGGCAACCTCTCCACGCTCGACAGGCTCCTGGCGTGGGCGACGCGGATCGTCGCCTCGTACTTCCAGCAGAGCTTCATCGCCAAGACGGCTATGATCGCCTGCCTCGCGGTGCTGGCCTGGCATTGGCGATCTTCTGAAGGTCGTCGCCGGGTCGTGCTGGCGGCTGCCGTGGTCGTCGGCGTACTGCATCTCCTCGCGGGCCAGTTCGGATGGTTCTACCGCTATGAGATCTATGCGCTCGCCTTCTGCGGCATGATCGCGATCGGCGCCGTCATGCCGCATTCGCCGAAGGTAGCGCTCTACGGCGTCGCGCTAGCCTCGATCGCCTATCTGGAAGCGATCGGCCTGACGCCGCGCGGGGCGCTGAATATCTACGAGCAGCAATTCCAGATGCATCGGTTCGTCACCGAGCACTACCGCCGGCCATTCGCCGTCAATGATCTGGGATGGGTGAGCATCGACCAGCCGCGCGAGGGCTATGTACTCGATCTGTGGGGCCTCGCCTCCAACGAGGCCGTGCGTCAGCGCGACAAGTCCCCGGAATGGATGGACGAGGTGACACGCCGGCATGGTGCGGGGCTCGCCATGTTCTACGGCACCGCCTTCCGAGGCATTCCCGCAACCTGGACGAAGGCCGGTGAGCTCCGGCTTGCCTCGAAGCGCGTGACGGCTTCCGATGCCACCGTGCTGTTCTATGCCACGTCCGTTGGCGATGCGGTCGAGATCAGGGCAGCGTTGCGGGCCTTCCGCCCGAAACTGCCGCCGGGCGTGGTGCTCGCAATCGAGTAATCGAGCCGCGCCCGGCTCGATCGAGCGGGCCTATTGCCCGGTCCGCTGGAACACCACCACGATGGTCTTCCAGGCGATCTCGATGTCGGTCTTCAGCCAACCCCGAAGGCTCGTGCAGACGCGCAGCGCATAAGCGTGGTCATAGGCGACCTTCCGGGACACGTCGGCCACGGATTGGGCGTAGCTCTGGCTGTCCTGCGCCAGCCCGGTCATGCCCGGCTTCAATCCGGTCGTCCGGTCCGAATAGAACGGCAGCTCCTCGTGCAGCTTGCGCACGAAATAGGGACGCTCGGGCCGCGGACCGATCATCGACATATCGCCCTTGAGCACGTTGACGAACTGGGGCAGCTCGTCGAGCCGCGTCTTCCGCAGGAACGCCCCGACACGCGTAATGCGTGGATCATTCTCACCGGCACAGACGGGGCCCGTCAGCTTCTCCGCGTCCTGGAACATCGAGCGGAACTTCCACAGCTCGAATAGATAGGTGGCCTCCGGCGTCGAGCGGCCGACCCGGCGCTGGCGGAACAGGATGGGGCCCCGCGACTCGAGCCTGATGGCCACCGCGATGGGCACCCACAGGATAGCCATGAGGCCGAGCCCGAATACGGCTGCGATGATATCGAACATGCGCTTGCCGACGACGACCGACTGGGGAACCGGTCCGGGCTCGCCGGCCGGCAGAAGCGATGCCCCGCCAGCCGCCGACGGCGCCCATGGTCCCTGCCACCGTCCCGCCAGGAACGCCATCGCACCCAGCGCGGACGCGGTATGGCCGACGACGAGATAGGACAGCCATGCGAGCGGCCGAGGCACGCGTTCAGGCTCGAGGCGGCTGGTCGCTGCCGCCACCGCAAATCCCATGCACTGCAGCGCAAGCGCGTACTGGAACAGCGTCTGGCCGGCTATAGCGAGCACCGCCGTGGAGATCAGGGCGAGCAGGATGAGGAAAGGAACGATAGGCCGCATTCCCTTTCCGGAGAGAAAGACGAAGGCCATCGCCGGCGAACGGGGATCGGCAAGGCCGATCATCCGGACGAGCTGCTGCATGTTGCCTGCGCCGATGCGGACCCGGCGGCGGAACTCGGCTTCAGCCAGTGTCGCCTCGACCTCGGTGGCGACGATAGTCGGGTCGTACACGGCACGATGTCCAGCCTCCACGATGCGCATCGGCAGCACGAAGTCATCGTTGATTGTATCCATCGGCAAGGGCTGCCAGAGCGCGCGCCGGAAGAAATACAGCGCCCCATGCGCGCCCATCGGCGCTGCGAGAGCGGCTTCGTAGGTCTTGATCCGCGTCTGCATGCGCCAGTAGGCGGCCTCGCCCTCGCTGCCGACGTGGGGGTGGTCGTAAGTCGGGCACACGACACCGACGCGAGCGTCGAGAAAATGCACTGCGGCCTGATGCAGGGCATCCGGGGCGATCATGCCCGAGGCGTCATTCAGGGCGACGATGTCGGTGCGCGCGGCAGCGATGTGCTCGTTCAGCACGGCGATCTTGCCGCGATTGACGGGATGATCGACGATCCTGATGGAAAATCCCGCGGTGGCCCGCGCGACGGCAGCCTCGGCGATCGCGAGGGTGGCATCTGTGCAGCCGTCCAGAGCGATGACGACAGCGAGGCGATCGGCTGGATAATTGATCCTGGCGAGATTCTCGACCTTGAGTGCGATCACATCCTGCTCGTTGAATGCAGGAACGATGATCGTGATCGACGGCAACTGCTCCTGTCGCAGATCGGACGGCTCGGCGAGCCGGGGTTGCGTCGGCGCACGCGGCGAAGCCTGTCGCGCAAGTGTGCGCAGCAGAACCGGATAGCCGACATGATGATAAGCGACGGCTGCAATGCAAAGCACCAGCAGCGTCTCGAAGAAGTACCCCGCAGACATACTATGGACTCCAAGCCCCTTCGTCGCTCGACCTGCCTGGATCGGATGCCAGCAGAGCCTCGCGCCCGAGGGCCCGGCCTGCCGTCATCAGTTCACGAAGGCAACCGAGCATCAGCTATCCCCTGGCAGGGGCAGCTCGATGTGGCGGCGCCGGGTCAAAACGATCTTCTTGTTTGGTATTTATCAATCATTATCATACCGCCTGCGTCTATTCCTCATGCGGATATTGCTTAATTATTCTGTTCACGGAAATATCTGTTTCCGTCAAAGCCGGGCAATCTGGACGCCCCCCCCTGGCAGGATGGAACAAGGCCGCACGAGGCGCATGCCGGCGCACCACGACATCGCCCGGCCGAGGCCAGGCAATACGAACGGAGGCGATACGAACGGAGGCAATACGGGCCCGTCGTGCTCGAAGGGCCCGTGGGCCCCGTTCTGGTCAGGACAACCGAGCCAGCACCGGCAGTCCGGTGGCTTCCGCCACCTCGTCGGCGGACCGAAGCCGCTGATCGAGCAACTCGGCGAGCAACGTGAGACCGATGCCGAGCGCAATGCTCGAGAGCAAGGCGAGAATGGCGGTGCGTAACGCCGAGGCGGTTGGGAACTCTGGATCGCGCGGAGCGTCTATCAGCTTGATCCGTTCAGGCGCGTTCAGAATTCCGCTGGCATTGCGCGTCGTCGAAGCCCGCTGATAGCGCCGAGCATACGCGTCATAAGCCTCTTTGGCTTCGGCTGCCTCGCGCTCGAGCTGGGTCAGTTGCTCGGCGATGGGTCCGGTCTGGCGAACGGCCTGAACGAGACCATCCATACGCCGTGTCTGGTCGCGGATCTCGGCCTCGACAGTGCCGCGGCGCTGATCGAGCTCGCGGATCGCCAGCAGCTCTGTGAGGCGAGACTGCGCCTTTGAAAGTTGGAGTTGAGCCGACCCGGACTGCTCCGCGGCGCTGTTGCTCTGGAGCTTGGCCATCTCCGCGCGAACCTGAGCGATCTCCTGGTCCACCCGCGCACTCGACGGCGACGCGCCAGACAGCCGGCTGCGACGATCGGTGATCTGCTGTGCGAGACGCTGCAGCACTTCCTCGCGGCCCTTGAGCGCTGCGCGCGCCTCCTCCAGGCGATGCTGGGCCGCGCCGAGCCCCTGCGGCAACCGCTCGGCGAGCCGTTGGCGAAACGTGGCCAGCGCACGCTGTGTGCTGTCCATCTCCTCCTTGCGCTTTTCCAGCAGCACCTGGCTGGCATATGTGGAGTTCTGATCGGGCAGAAGGGCCTCGAGGAAGCGCGATGTGACGGATTCGAGCTTCTTGCCGAGCCCCTTGGGGTGCGCGCCCTTGAGCTGGAACTCGAGAAAATCCGTGCCGATGAGTTCGACGGTCAGCTCCTTGCTGAAATCGCGCCGCCACGACGCGAAATCGGCGTTGCCGCGCGATGGATCGGTGCTCAGGTCCCGGAATATAGCGCGGCGATCTGGATGCGAACGGCGCGTCAATCAAGATGAGACGCGGTGGCCGAGTGGGATCATGATCGGTGCTGGTCTCGGCGATGGCAAGAGCTTTGATTGACGCGCGGCGTCAATCAGTCTTCGGCAGCTTCATTTTTCTT
>CAMAYR010000088.1 GCA_945862355.1 Devosia equisanguinis
GAGGATCGAGTTTCGCACGATGATGCCGGCGAGCGCGATGAAGCCGATCATAGACGTCGCACTGAACGGAGCGCCGAACATCCAGTGCCCGATCATGATCCCGATCAGCGTCAGCGGCACGGGCGTCAGGATCACAAGCGGCAGCTTGAACGAGCCGAACTGCGCTACGACGAGAATATAGATGCCGAGCAGCGCTACCGCAGATGCAGCCCCCATGTCGCGAAACGTCACCCACGTCACCTCCCACTCGCCGTCCCACAACAGTACCGGCTTCGTCTCGTCTTCCGGCTGGCCATTGAGCCGGATTTGCGGCTTCGGCAGATTGCCCCAGTCCTTCTTGTCGATGGCGTCGGCCACCGCCAGCATGCCGTAGAGCGGCGCTTCATAAGCACCCGCCAACTCCCCCATCACCATCTCGGCCGCCCGGCCATTGTGCCGGAAGATCGGAAACGACGCGCGCTCTTCCCGCACGCTGACGACATCGCCGAGCTCGACGATCCCGCGCTCGCCGGGCAGCGCGTTGGCCGGCACCGGCGTCGAAAGCGTCCGCGCCGAAAGCGCGAGCTGCGACTTCGGCAACTGCACCGCGATCTCGACGGGATGCCGTCCGCCGCCGCGATGCGAATAGCCGACGGGAACCCCGCCCATGTAGGCCTGGATCGTATCGTAGACATCGCGCTCCTCGACCTTGTGGAATTCGAGATTGTCCTGGTCGATCGACACGCGCAGCCGCGGCGCCTGCACACCGAAGCTGTCGTCATCGTCCACGATGAAGTCGATGCTCTTGAATATCTGACGCACCTCCCGCGCCACCGCGCGCCGCGTTTCCGCATCAGGCCCGTAGATCTCCGCGAGCAGCGTCGAGAGCACTGGCGGTCCGGGCGGAACCTCCACGACTTTCACCGAGGCCCCGGCCGGCAATGCGAGATCGCCGAGCCGCCGCCGTACCTCTAGGGCCACCTCGTGACTTGTGCGCTTGCGCTCCCCCTTAGGTTTCAAATTGACCTGCAGGTCGCCCTGCTCGGGATCGCTACGCAGATAATAGTGGCGTACCAGACCGTTGAAGTTGAACGGCGCAGCCGTGCCCGCATAAGATTGGATCGACGACAACTCCGGCAGACTGGCGAGCCTCCTCGCTGCCGAGTGCAGCACGCGGTCGGTTTCCTCCAGTGTCGCCCCCCGCGGCAGATCGACGACCACTTGCAGCTCGGACTTGTTGTCGAACGGCAAGAGCTTCACCGTCACCCACTTGCCGGCGAACAGCATCACAGATGCCAGCGTCGCCACGCCGACGAGTATGAGAAACCGCCATGCACTTCGACGCGTCGCGAGCACCGGGCCGGCCGCGCGCATGTAGGCCCTTCCGAGCCACCCGCCATCGTGCTCATGCCCGCCGCCGTGCGCCGCTCCCGTCCCGCCGCGTCCAGCCAGCCGCAGCATGAGCCAGGGCGTGACCATCACGGCAACGAAGAACGACAGCACCATCGCCGCCGAGGCATTTGCCGGAATGGGCGCCATGTAGGGCCCCATCAGACCCGAGACGAACAGCATCGGCAGCAACGCGGCCACCACCGTCAACGTTGCCACGATCGTCGGATTTCCTACTTCCGCCACAGCCTCGATCGCAGCCCGCGTCCGGCTCCGCCCATCCTCCATCGCCCAATGCCGCGCGATGTTCTCGATCACCACGATCGCATCGTCCACGAGAATACCGATGGAGAAGATAAGCGCGAAAAGGCTGACGCGATTGATCGTGTAGCCCATCAGATAGGAGGCGAAGAGCGTCAGCAGGATCGTCGTTGGAATGACGATGGCGACGACCATCGCCTCCCGCCATCCGATGGCGAACCCGACCAGCAGCACGATCGAGATCGTGGCGAGCGCAAGATGGAACAACAGCTCGTTCGCCTTCTCGTTCGCGGTCTCGCCGTAGTCACGCGTGACGACAACCTCGATATCCTTGGGCAGCAGCGTTCCTTCGAGCTCGGCCAGCCGATGCCTGATCCGCTCCGAGATCACAACGGCGTTCGCACCAGCGCGCTTGGCAAGCGCCACGGTGACCGTTGGCACCCGCGTGAGCTCTCCGTTCGCTGCCGGCGCCATGTGCCACGCAAGGCGCTCGAGAGGTTTTGCGCCCACGATGATATTCGCCACATCCCTCACGTAGACCGGACGTCCATCCCGCGTCGCGATAAGCAACAGTCCGACATCTGGAATGCCGCGCAACGTCTGCCCGGCGGTCACTGCAATACTCTGGTTTCCAGTGCGGATTCGACCTGCCAGAAACGACCGGTTCGCCTCCCGCACCTTGCCCGTGAGCTGCGCGAGCGTGACGCCGTAAAGCGACAGCTTCTCCGGATCTGGCTCGACGCGGATCTGGTCCGGTCGCCCGCCGGCGATATAGGAAAGCCCGACGTCCTCGAGCTTGGCGAGCTCGGTCAGCAGGTTCTGCGCTATATGATAGAGTGCGTTGTCCTGGTAGCGCTCCGCAGCGCCAGCACGAGGAGCCAGCGTAAGCGTGACGATCGCCACGTCGTCGATGCCGCGCCCGACGATCAGCGGCTCGGGAATGCCGACAGGTATGCGATCATAGTTGGCGCGGATCTTCTCATGCACGCGCAGTATGGCGTCGTCGGATCGCGTCCCCACGAGAAAGCGCGCGGTCACAAGCACGCGATCGTCGAGCGTATTCGAGTAGACGTGCTCGACGCCGTTGATCGCCTTGATGATCGTCTCGAGCGGCTCTGTGACGAGCCTGACGCCGTCCTCCGCCCTCAGGCCGTCGGTCTTGACCATTACATCGACCATCGGCACCGAGATTTGCGGCTCCTCCTCACGCGGCAGTCCGAGCAAGGCGACGAAGCCGAGCGCGAACGAGGCGAGCAGGAACAGCGGCGTTAGCGGCGAACCGATGAAGTAGCGCGTCAGCCAGCCCGAAAACCCGAGCGGTTTGTCCCCTGCTAGCGGCCCATCGCTCATGGCTTCACCTGCGCGGGCAGAACGACGTCGCCGGTCTTGAGACCGGCCAGCACCTCGACGCCATCAGCGCCGTCCTTTAGTTTTGCCGGAGCGCCAATCTGGACGACGACGTCGATGGCCGCCGCCGTGCCCTGCGCCAGCCGCGCATAGTCGAGACCGAAGCGCGTCGCGATATATCCGCGAGGCACCACGATCGTCCGCCGCGTGCCTGCCGAGATCCACACCAGCACACGCTCGCCCACGAAGTAGTCGCCGAGCCTCGGCACCTCCGCATCTGCGATGACGCGTCCACCCTGCAGCTCCGGATATACCTGCACGATGCGGCCTTCCGCGATCGTCTCCTGCGACGGCGTGAGCCCGCGCGAACCGATGCGCACTACATCCCCCGACTTCATAAATCGCGCATGTCGCTCGGGCAGCTCCAGCCGCAACAGGTAGTCGTTCGCCGCGATAGTGGCCACGCTTTCTCCCGCCATCACCACGCTGCCCACGGTCAAAGGCACCCTCAGCACCCGCCCGGCCGCAGGCGCGAGCACCTGCCCCTCGGCTATCTGCTCCTCCGCGACGAGCCGCTCAGCACGAACCGCCTTGAGCTCGTTGCTGGCGAGATCGAAAATAGTTTTGAGTTGGTCGACCCGCGCCTGCGGAGTGACGCCACGCACCCGCAACTGCTCGGCCCGGTCCAGATCGAGCTTTGCTGTCGATATTCTCGATTCCAGTCCCTGAATCTGAGCGTCCAGCGCTCGGATCTTGAGCGCAATCTTGGGATCGGCGACGACCGCCAGCACTTGCCCGGGCTGCACCTGGAGGCCTTCATCCACCTTTAGCGAGACGATGGTGCCCCCCGTGCGCACCCGCGCCTCGATGCGATCCTTGCTGCGCACCGTCGCGAACACGGCCTTGAGATCGTCCACCTCGATCTCCGCAATAGCTATCTCGCCCGCGCTGCTCTGCGCTGCCGCGTCCGGCGAGCCGTGCCCGAACGCCAGCGCAAGACCCACGACGACGGCAAGAGCATGTACCGAAAAACGCCCGCGCATGATGTCGAAGCTCGCAACCGTAGAAACAGCTACCCAGTGTCTAGGCGCGAACCAGGTAGGAGCCTTGATGATGGTCAACGCCAGACCTGCTTTCGAGCCTGCTTTCGGGCCTGCTGCGCACCCCACATTGAGCCATGTCATCGCGTTCATCTGCAATCTCGTGCACCAATCACCAGCGTGCGAGGCAGACGCTTCGTCTCCAGATCCAACCGAGGAGCCCGACATGACAATCGACCGTGCCGTCTTGGCGTTCGCTGGAACCGTCATCCTGGTGAGCCTCGCTCTTTCTCAATATCACCACCCAGCCTGGGCTTGGCTGACCGCCTTCGTGGGCGCGAACCTGCTGCAGTCTGCATTCACCGGGTTCTGCCCTCTTGCGATCATCCTGAAGCGGATCGGCCTGAAGCCCGGCGAGGCATTCCGCTGAGCGTGAGCAAGCAAGACGGATGCGCTTGTTTGGATGGGCTCACGTCGGCGCCTCCGTTTGCCCGGCGGCGCTCGCGCTCTCGGCCAGTGACGACCTTACGTCCGCCCCCTGCTGCAACGTGCGACTTACCGGGCATTTCTCGGCGATCTGGAGAAGGCTCTGGCGCTGATCGTCGGTGAGATCACCGATCAGCGTGATTATGCGCTCGAACCGGTCCCGCAACTCTTTGCCGGCGGTCGCGCGCTGTACGTGGCGAAGCCGCACCTCGACGCGCTCGAGCGGCAGCTTCTTGCGGCTCGCATACATCCGGATCGTCATCGCCGTGCACGCTCCCAGCCCCGACAGCACCAGCTCGTATGGGGCCGGTCCGGTATCTTTGCCCCCGAGCCCTTCCGGCTCGTCGGCACCCAGCACGTGCCGCCCCGCCGTGATGAACTGCCCATAGGGGCCGTTGCCGCTCTCGATCACCGTAACGCTGCGATCATGCATGCTTCTCACCCTCGTTGGTTCGTTCGGCGCCGACAGCTTGATGGATCGGCTAATCGCGGCACGCGGCTGGACAACGCATAGTCTTCCATGCGAATATAAGAATGAAACGTCGCCGACAAGCCCTGAAATCCATATCATGCCTGCGCGACACGTCACCGAGGCAGGAGGCGAACGGATATCCCGGTTTCGATAAGACGAGCTCGCTCCTGAGCCCGTCGGATCACACGACACCGCCGCCACCGACCTCCACGACCTGCCGGCTCAGCATCACCGACACGCCGAGGTCGATCACCACGTCGAGGAGCATGGTGTAGGCCGTCACCCAAGCGGTATTGACCTGGAACTGCGAGATGACGATGAACCCGCCGTAGTGCTGCAGGATGACGTAGAAGATCACGAATAGTGGGATGATCGAGGTCAACGCATCGAGCCACATCTGGTTCTTGGTTCCCGCACCGACCAGGATGAGGCTGCCCATCTGCACCCAGATATAGGTGAGCAGTATCCACGTGACGGTCAGGTCAGCGCGGCTTTGCCAACTCTCGGGCGGGGTCCAACCAGCCATACCGATGAAGAACACGCCGATCATCGTTGCGATCAGCAGCGACGACGCGATGCTGATCATGTAGCCGTTCGCATGCCAGCGTCTTGCCGGGAGCGGATGCCGATCGCCCATCATCGACGCGATCTGCGGAGCCATCAGCTTTTCTTGCGACATTGCGATCTGCTCCACGGCACACTTGGTCGAATGTCGCCTGGGTTCAGGGCGGCGCGAGGCCTTACATCGAGCACGCCCGACGCGCCGCCACGTTGACCCGGGTCAACGGCTGAGTTCCCCCCCCCCGATGCCTGACGGAGATCAAGGTGCGCGCCGCCTGCCGGCCTCAGATGGCAGGGGAGGTTGCATGCCCTGCGGCGCCAGGACCAATGGCCGGGAATCCTGCCGCGGCCACAGCCACCGCCCCTCTCGATGAAGGCGAACAAGGACCCTGAAATGCTGCGGTTTCGAAATCTGCTCGATCCACCGACGTTCGGCGTCAACGGCCGTACTCCGATATTGAGCCGGGCCATCGCCGAGCACATCTCGCCCGTCACTCTGCCCAAGGCCCTTGCGATGGCTGGACTACTGCTCGCCGCGGCCGTGGCAATCACTGTGCTCGCTGGCCAGCGCGCCGCGCGCCTGCCGGCCGGCCTCGCCAAATCCAACGGCCGCATCGAGATCGAGCGCATCGACATCGCCTCGAAGTACCCCGGCCGGATAAAGCAGATCGAGGTGCGGGAAGGAGACGACGTCCAAGCAAACCAGACGATTGCCCTGATGGATGTCGCAGAGCTGCGTGCGCAACTCGCCGCGGCAAAGGCCGCCGTCCGTAGAGCGAGCCAGTCCATCGAGCGGGCGAAAGCAGAGGTCGTGCTCCGCGAGGCCGAGCACAAGCTCACGGAGGCAGAGCTGAAACGAGCCAGGGAGCTCGAACGCAAAGAGGTCGCATCCACCGCCGATCTCGACCGACGAATCGCGCAGCACGAGATAGCCGAAGCGCAAATTCTCGCAGCCCAAGCCGCCGTCGGCGATGCCGTTGCAGCGCGCGATGCAACCGACGCCGAGGTCGCGCGCATCGAGACGACGATCGCAGACATGACGTTGACGACCCCAGTGGAAGGACGCGTCGAGTATCGCCTCGCCCAGGTCGGCACGGTCTTGGCAGCCGGCGGCAGGATCGCGACGATCCTCGATCTGAGCCAGACCTATATGACCGTGTTTCTCCCGACCAGCGAAGCAGGACGCGCCCGCCTGGGCGCCGAGGCCCGCATCGTCTTGGATGCAGCACCCGGTTTCGTCGTCCCTGCAACGGTATCGTTCGTCGCTTCCGAAGCACAGTTCACGCCGAAGACCGTGGAGACGACCAACGAGCGCGAAAAGCTGATGTATCGCGTAAAGCTGCGCTTCGACCCGAAATTGATCGACACCTATCGCGACCACGTCAAGGCTGGCCTGACGGGCGACGCCTACGTGAAACTCGACGCAAAGGCCGAGTGGCCTCGCCGCCTCGACGTGAGGCTGCCCGATGCACGGTGAGCAGGGCATTGCCATAAGCCTGGTTGGCGTCTGTCATGCATATGACAAGGTCCGCGCGCTGCACGACGCGACGCTCGCCATTCCTACAGGTACGGCGACAGCCATCATCGGCCCCGACGGTGTCGGCAAATCGACGCTGATGGGTTTGATCAGCGGCGTGCGGCGCGTACAATCCGGCGCGATTTCCGTGCTCGGCGGCGACATGCGCTCCTCCGCTCATCGCGACGCCATTGCAGCGCGTATCGCCTTCATGCCCCAAGGCCTGGGTCGCAACCTCTATCCGACCCTGACCGTCACCGAAAACATCGACTTCATCGGCCGCCTGTTCGGTCTCGACGCCCGGGAGCGGAAGGACCGCATGGCGCGGCTCTTGAAAGCAACTGGCCTGGACCCGTTTCCCGACCGCCCTGCAGGAAAGCTGTCCGGTGGCATGCGCCAGAAGCTTTCGCTGTGCGCCGCGCTGGTCCACCAACCCGATCTTCTGATCCTCGACGAGCCGACGACAGGTATCGATCCTCTGTCGCGCCGTCAGTTCTGGGCTCTGATCGACACGCTGCGGTCGGAGCGACCCGAAATGACGGTCGTGGTATCCACCGCCTACATGGAAGAGGCTCAGCGCTTCGAGCGCATTATTGCGATCGATCGCGGCCAGATTCTCGCAGACGGTTCCCTCGAGCACATCCTGGAGCGAACCGGCACGCGCGAAGTCGATGCTGCCTTCATGGCCTTGCAGGAGCCCTCTGCGAAGAAGCGCGCTCTGGGCCGCTTCACCATGCCCCCACGCGTATCGCATGACGGACCGCCCGCGATCGAGGCGGACGCCTTGACCAAGCGGTTCGGCGACTTCGTTGCAGTCGACCGCGTGACCTTCTCGATCGAGCGCGGCGAAATATTCGGCTTTCTCGGCTCGAACGGCTGCGGCAAGACCACGACGATGAAAATGCTCACCGGCCTGCTGCCTGCGAGCGAAGGCAAAGCCCGCCTTCTCGGCTCCCCGATCGAGGCGCGCGATCTCTCGACGCGGCTGCGCATCGGCTACATGTCGCAGTCATTCTCGCTCTACGAGGAACTCAGCGTCATAGCGAACCTTCGCCTTCATGCGCGTCTCTACCGCCTCCCTCCCGCACAAATCGAGACAGCTCTTGCCGCCTCGCTGGAGCGCTTCGAACTCACCGCGTTCGCCGACGAGCAGCCATCTCGTCTGCCTCTTGGTATTCGCCAGCGCCTGCAACTTGCGGCCGCCTGCCTCCACGACCCCGAGGTCCTGATACTCGACGAGCCGACCTCCGGCGTGGATCCTGCCGCACGCGACCTGTTCTGGCAGTATCTCGCCGACATGTCGCGCAACGACGGCGTGACGATCTTCGTGTCGACCCACTTCATGAGCGAGGCCGAGCGCTGTGATCGCATCTCGCTGATGCACGCAGGCCGCGTCCTGGCGGTCGGCACGCCAGGCGAGCTCACCGCCACCCAAGGTGCCACCAACCTCGACGATGCCTTCGTCGCCTTCATGCAAGCCGACACTGGTACCGCGCCCGCGCCCGTTCTCACCGCTGTCGCGCCGACTGTTCCAGCCGTACTCGAAAACGATGCGAGGCCCGACCCGACATCAAATGGCCTAGCCGCCTCCAGCCGTCGCACATGGGCGTTCGCATGGCGCGAGTGGACCGAATTGCGGCGCGATCCTGTGCGCCTCGCCTTCGCCTTCATCGGCCCGCTGATCCTGCTATTCACCTTCGGCTACGGCATCACCTTCGACGTGGAGCGCCAGGCATTCGCGGTACTGGATCGCGACCGCAGCGCCGACAGCCGCCGCTTCGTCGAGCGGTTGGAGAACTCCCGCTACTTCAGCCCACGCAAACCGCTGCAGAGCGAGCAGGAGATCGACCGGCGCCTCACGACAGGCGAATTGCGCTTCGTCGTCAGCATCCCTCCCGGCTTCGGCAGCGCTCTGATAAAAGGCCGACGCCCCGAGATCGGCTTCTTCATCGATGGCGCAAGCGCTCACCGCGCCGAAACGATGAAGGGCTACATCAACGCCATCGTAACCGGTTACGCCCTCGAGCTGCTGTCCGAGGAGCGCGGTCCCATAGCCGCAGTTCTCCCCCTGCGCATCGAGCCGCGCTACCGTTACAATCAGACGTTCGAGAGCATCTACGCGATCCTTCCCGGCAGCATCATGCTGATCATGGCGCTCATACCGCCGATGCTCGCAGCACTCGGCGTCGTGCGCGAGCGAGAGATCGGCTCGATCAGCAACCTGGAGGTCTCACCCGCGACGGTCGGCGAGTTCCTGCTCGGCAAGCAATTGCCCTACGTCCTGCTGAGCCTTCTCAGCTTCTGGACGCTGGTGGCCACAGCCATCGTGCATTTCGGCCTGACGATCAAAGGCTCTGCCGCAGCACTCGCCCTGGCTGCCTTGCTCTACACGTTCGCCATGACCGGTCTCGGCCTGCTCGTCTCGTCCTTCACGCGCACGCAGGTCTCCGCACTCATCGCCACCGCTGTCATCTGCGCCGTGCCCGCCATCAGCTTCTCGGGCTTTCTGCATCCAGCCGCCACGTTGGAAGGACCAGCCCGATACTTCGGCATGCTTTTCCCAGCCCAATGGTTCCACAACGTGAATTTGGGCGTTCTCGCCAAAGGCCGGACGTTCGGCGATTTCACGAACGACTACCTTGCGCTCTTCGCCTTTGGCTTCGTCTTCCTCCTCGCAGCACGCCTGACGCTTCAGAAGCAGGAGCGCTAGATCATGCGACGCTGGCTGACCAATGTGTATCATCTGGGCCTGAAGGAGCTGACGAGCCTCGTGGCAGATCGCGTCCTCATCGCCTTCATCGTCTACTCCTTCACTGTGATGATCTATACCGAGTCGAAGGGGATCAAGACCGATGTCGAGAACGCGAGCGTCGCCGTAGTCGACAACGACCGCACGCAACTTTCCCAGCGCCTTCGCGACGCTCTCCTCGCACCGCAGTTCCGCCCTGCGACGCTTATCGATCGCAGCGATGTGGACGGGCTCATGGATCGCGGCCTTCACACCTTCGTGCTCGACATTCCGCCCCGCTTCGAAGCCGAAGTCCTGGCCGGCCGTTCTCCGATCCTGCGCCTCGACATCGACGCAACAGCTACCGCTCAGGCCGGAATCGGCGCGGGCTTCATCGAGCGCATCGTTCATGACGAGACGGCAGCGTGGCTGGCAACGCGAGGCATCGACGCGCAACTCCCCGTCCGAGCGGTGGTGCGCGCCCTGTTCAACCCGAACCTTGAAAGCGTGCGATACCAGTCGATCATGTCGCTCGTCGAGAACATCACCATGATCTCGATATTGCTCGTGGGCGCCGCTGTGATCCGCGAGCGCGAGCACGGCACGATCGAGCACCTCCTCGTGATGCCGGTCGGCGCAAGCGAAATCGCTGCGGCCAAGACGTGGGCCAACGGTGCAGCTATCCTGGCCACGACCACCTTATCGCTTCTGATCGTCGTCAACGGCGTGCTCGGCGTGCCAATAAAGGGCTCGCTCGCCCTGTTTCTGATCGGCACCGCCTTCTATGTGTTCGCGCTAACCTCGCTCGGCATCATGCTGGCTACCGTGTCGAGCAGCATGCCGCAGTTCGCCCTGCTATCGATGCCCGTGTTCCTCGTGCTGTCGATGCTGTCCGGCGCGACATCACCACTCGAGAGCATGCCGGAGCCGCTACAGTACATTCTGCAGATCTCGCCCAGCGTACACTATGTGAAGATCGCACACGGGGTGATCTTCAGGGGCGCCGGCCTGGATATCGTCTGGCCACAACTCGTGGTCCTCGCTGGCCTCGGCACGGCCTTCCTGGCTGCCGCCCTCGCCCGCTTCCGCACCATGCTGGCGCGTCATAGCGGGTAATAAGTCGATCGCCCCGTGCATCTCGGTTGAACGTCCCCCGACAGGACGATGGACCGCACTTGCGACATCGAACTGCCGAGGGTAGCGTGATCTGAACTGGATCCTCCGGACAACGCGCTTCGAGAAGCTCCAGATACAAAAACTTCTGGAGGAAACATCGCTTCATGTACTCGTACTCCACGAACCGCGGGTCTCGCCTGGGCGCATCCCACTGCCCTGAACAGAGGCTGCATGTCTCGCCTCCGGCAGCGCACGCGTCCCGATGAGCAGCGGCAGCGGCAGCCGCGGGCGGGCAGCGACATCGGGCATAGCCAGTCTGGGGCATAGCCAGACTGGGACAAGACCAGATCAGACGTCACCGCGCCGTCCTTCCCTCATGAAGCCGATATCGCGGTCCGCAAGGCAAAGCCGCCAACCACGCAATTGCCCCACCGCGTGATCGCGCCAGACATCCAAACACCAAACTCAACGAGGAGAAAAAGCAGTATGCTGATCATAGACAATCCCACCGTCTTCAATGTTCTGGAAATGGCGGACTGCATCCGCGTGCAGGAAGAAGCGTTCAGGAAAATACCAACGGGCGGCGCCGTCCTCCGCCCACGCATCGATATCAGACGGTGAAAGGCTACAAGGGCTCCAACGACGTCGTTCTCGCGATGGAGCGCAACGAGGTGCAGGGCATCTGCGTCGCCAACGATTCCCTCGCCCGTCAGCCGATGGCGCGCGAAGGACGCGTGAACATTCTGTTCCAGGCCGCGATAACGCCAGACCCGAAATTGAAGCAAATCCCCGTCGGATTGGGGCTTGCGCGCAACGAGGACGAGCGACAGGCGCTGCAACTGTTCTTCGCGCGTGTCGCGCTCGGACGGCCGTTCGTTGCACCGCCAGGCATTCCAGCAGACCGCCTCGCAGCCATCAGAAAGGCCTTTACCGCGACGCTTGCCGACGCCGAGTTCGTCGCCGATGCAAAGAAGCGGCGCCTCAACGTCGATCAGATCACCGGCGAGGAGCTCTCGCTGCTGATCGCGAATGCCTACAAGACGCCGGCCGACGTGGTGCAACGAGCCACCAAGGCACTGGGGCGCTGAGCCCCACGACGGCAACCACACCCCCGAAGCAACTCACAAGGACCAGGAGAAAATCTATGCCGTTCTCGAGGACATCCACGTCGCTGGCGCTTTGCGTCGTGGCGTTCGCCCAACTCGCAGCAGCATCGACGGCTGTGAAGGCGCAAGACGATATGTTCAAGGGCAAGACCATCCAGCTGCTCATCAGCCATCCACCCGGCGGCGGCTATGACACCTACGCCCGCCTGTACGCGCGCCATCTCCAGCGTATCCTGCCCGGCCAGCCCACCATCGTCGCCCAGAACATGCCCGGCGCGGGCGGTGTCGCGATGACAAATCATGTCTTCACGGCAGCCGCCAAGGACGGCACCACCATCGCCCTGAGCCCCGGCTCCATCGCGACCGGCGCTCTGTTCGATTTCAAGGGTGCTCGATACGATGCCCGCCAGCTGAGCTGGATCGGCAGCATGAACAGCGAGATCGCGGTCGGCTACGTCTGGCACACGACGCCGCTCACCTCGGTGAGCGACATCTTCGAGAAGGAATTCGTAATGGGAGCGACCGGCGCCACGGATCAGAGCGCCACGTTCCCGGTGGCGCTCAACCGGATCATCGGCACGAAGTTCAAAGTCGTGACGGGCTACCCCGGCAGCAACGCCAACGCGCTGGCACTCGAGCGTGGCGAGACGCAGGGCATCGGCTCGATGGCTTATGGCTCACTGCGGTCCACGCGAGCCCATTGGTTGAAAGACAAACAGGTGAAGGTGCTCTTCCAGTACAGCTTCCGTCGCCATCCCGAGCTGACGGACGTGCCCACCGTGCTCGACCTCGCCAAGAACGACGATCAGAAATCAGTGCTGAGTCTCGTGTTCGCTCAGACGCAGATGGGTCGCGCGATATTCGGTCCCCCGGGCATGGCACCAGATCGGCTAGCGGCCCACCGCGCCGCGTTCAAGGCCGCGATGCAGGACAAGGAGCTGCTCGCCGACGCCGCACGCAGCAAGATAGAGATCTACGAGCCGATGCCGGGCGAGGAGATGGCCAAGCTGGTTGCCGCACTGTACCAGTCGAATCCGGACCTCCTGAAGCGTGCCCGAGAGGCGATGCTCGCCGCTGCAGACCGCAAGTCGAAGTAAGCAATCGATCGCTCCTGTCGGAGCAGCCTTCAACGGAGACATGCATGGCCCTTCTGATTAGTAACGACGTCACCAACCGAGTGCTGAAGATCCCGGAGGCCGTCACGGCGATGGAGAACGTGCTTGCCCAGTACGCGAAGGGCAACGCTGCATTCCAGCCGCGCACGGACGTGTGGTCACCCACCGCCGTCGGCGGCGATTACTATCGCTACGGCCATCTTCTCGGCGCAATGGCCGAGCCGCCGACCCTGGCTCTGCGCTTCAAGTCGGACATTCTCACATGGACCGACTACAACGGCGTCAAGACGGAGGAGTGGCATTGCATACGTCCCGGCACCTATTGCGGCTTCATCATCCTGATCGACACCTCCACCGGTGAGGTGATCGCCCTGTTGAACGACGGCATCCTTCAGCATGTCCGCGTCGGCGCCACGGCGGGCGTCGGCGCGAAATACCTCGCGCGCAAGGATGCCAGCGTCCTCGGAGTGCTCGGCTCGGGCGGCATGGCGCGGACCTACACGGAAGCGATCCATGCTGTCCGACCGCTGCAGCTACTCAAGGTCTACAGCCCCACGCCGAAGAACCGCGAAGCTTTCGCAGCCGAAATGTCCGACAAGCTCGGCGTCGAGACCAAGGTCTGCAGCAGCATCGCGGAGGCACTGACGGACGTCGACATGGTGGCGACGTGCACCGACAGCCGCATCCCCATCTATACGAGCGATCTGATGAAGCTCCACCGGCCGGGCGCCTTCATCGTCCGCTGCCGCTACGACGAGATGGACGACGCTACGTTCGAGGCCGTCGACAGGATCTTCGTCAACGCACAGGAAGGCTACACCGAGCTCGCGATCGGGTCGGCAGAGGACCGGGCGCGCCGGCCGATGGATGACGCCTACCGCCGTCGCTACAAGAAGACGGAATACCCGTTCCTGGCCGATGTCATCATCGGCCGCACGCCGGGTCGGCGCAGCGACGACGAGACGATCTTCTATCACAACACGTCGTCGGGCCTTCAGTTCGCCGCGGTCGGCCGCCTCGTCTACGAGCGCGCCAAGGAGGCCAAGCTCGGCACCGCCATCCCTTCCGACTGGTTCTTGCAGGACATTCGGAACTGAGCCTGCTAACATCAAAGGCAGCATCGCTCGCAGCCCCTCGTCGAGAGGATGGCCATAGCGAGGCGCCGCCTTTGCAGGCGACGGCGCAAAAGGCAGCGCGAACGGGCAAGATGGCTTGCCCACAACGCACCCGCTGCAGTCGTCGCCGAAAATCTACAGTAAGGCTACTCACCAAATGCACTTCCTCACCGTGCTCATCGCCCTCGTATCGCCGGCCGCGGCCCAGCCTTCCTGCTGGCTGGCGATCGAGGATCTGCGCAGGGCCTTCCCCGAACTCGTGTCGCAGCAGGAAACCTTTTCCTGGCGCGGCAATGCCGTAACTTTCGAATGCGACGGCCACGCGATTACTCGGGCCAGTGTGAGCAAGTCGGCGACCGGTAGCATGGTGGATGTAAGATCCGCGGCAGCATCGGTTGGGGCACGCATCACTCGCGACACGACGACCGCGGTGCGTTCCGCGTTGGACCGCTGCATGTCCCAAGCCACACGCGAAGCCGGTGCTGCGCAGACGACGAGTGCACGCGCAGCCATCGACTGTCGCATCGACGCCGACAGTGTCACCTTGTCCGTCGCAACGCGCCAGGCAGAGAGTATCGACCAGAACCAACCCAAATCCTGATCCCTGGCACGCTCCAAAGCCTCCCGCCGACACGCAGCCACGCTCTCCTCTCCTCTCCCGCATTTCGGTCCCCCGCCAGCCCAAAGTGCTACCGGGCTCGCGGCTTGGGCCTGCCATCGCCGACCAACACCGGCCGACGGTGACTGCTTCCGCGCGACAGCCGGCAGCGCTAAGGTCGCAACTCGATCAGACGGGAGAGAGAGAGAGACCATGACGGACGACGAGCGACAGGCAGCCGGGCTCGAGATGCGCCGCATGGTGCTCGGCGATGCCCAGGTCGCCAATGCCAGCAAGGCGCGCGACGAGTTCAGCGGCGAGATCCAGGACTACATCCTGCGTCAGGTATGGGGCTCGGTCTGGACGAGGCCAGGCCTCGACCTCAAGACCCGCTCCTGCATGGTTCTTTCCATTATGATGGCACTGGGAAAGTGGGACGAGTTCCGCCTGCATGTTAAGGCCGGTTTCAACAACGGCCTCACCAAGGACGACTTGAAGGAGATCATCATCCAGAACGCCGCCTATTGCGGCGCCCCCGCAGGCGCACATGCCATGAAGGAGGCGCAGGCAGTCTTCGCCCAGGAGAAGCTCTGAGCGATGAGCACCAACGCATATGACATCGTCGTGGTCGGCGGCGGCGGCACCGGCCTCATGGCGGCGTGGGCAGCCGCCAGCGAAGGCCGCTCCGTGCTTCTTCTCGAGAAGGGCGAGCGGCTCGGCGGGACCACCGGCATGTCGGTCGGCACGGTCACTGCGACCGACACCCGGCTGCAGCGCAGCGCCGGCATAACCGACAACGCCGACGACCATTTCGAGGACATGGCCAAGTTCGCAGGCCCCCTGGTCAACCGCGACAACCTCGAGCTCCGCCGCCTGCTCGTCGACAATTCACGCGAGACCGTCGAGATCCTGACGGACATGGGCGTCGTATTCGTCGGCCCCCTGCCCGAACCACCCCACCGCCTGCCGCGAATGCACGCGATCATTCCCCATTCGCGCGGCTTCATCCGCCAGCTCGAGAAGGCCTGCCGGCAGCGCAACGTAGAGATCCGAACCGCCTCGCCCGCAGCCGGCCTCGTCGTCGACAACGGCCGCGTCACCGGTGTGAAACTGCGCAGCGGCGGCCAGATCCAAGCGCGCCGCGCCGTCGTCCTGGCCTCCGGCGACATCAGCTCGTCAGCGCTCGACTACAAGTCCCGCTTCATGAGTGGCCCGCTCCTCGACATCTCCGGCATCAACCCGCTCAGCACCGGCGATGGCCAGCGCATGGGCGAGGAAGCCGGCGGTGTGGTCGTCAACGGCGACCTCGCATGGGGGCCGGAGATCCGCTTCACCGCGCCTCCAAAGCCGAGCATCATCTCCAAGCTGCCACCCTGGCCGCTCCTCGCACGCATGATCCGCACCGGCATGAAGGTGCTCCCCGATGCCATCATGCGCCCGTTTCTCCTGGGCTTCGTGACGACCTTCCTCGCCCCCTCCCAGCTCCTGTTCCGCAAGGGCTCGATCCTCGTCGACACGAACGGCGCACGCTTCTGCAACGAGCTCGATCGCCCGCAGGACCAGATCGGCCGGCAGGAGGGCAAGAAGGCCTGGATCGTTCTCGGCGGCGAGGTCGCCCGCCAGTTCAGCGCCTATCCCAATTTCATCTCGACGGCGCCCGGTGTCGGCTATGCCTATTTGCAGGAGTACGAGCGCACCCGGCCGGACGTGGTCAGGAAGGCCGACACGCTGGACGGGCTCGCCGCCGCGATGGGCATCCCAGCAGACACGCTGCAGAAATCGGTCGCCGCGTTCAACGCCTCTCGCTCGCCCGACGACGAGCGCGCGCCGATGAGCGAGGGACCCTACTACGCGCTCGGACCTATCATCTCGTGGATCGTCTTCAGCGAGGGCGGTCTCAAGGTCGATGACAAGCTGCGCGTCATCCATCGCGACGGGCACCCGATTCCGGGCCTCTATGCGGCCGGTTCGGCTGGCCAGGGCGGCGTTCTTCTGGAAGGCCACGGCCACCATCTGGGCTGGGCCTTCACCTCCGGCCGTCTCGCCGGCCGCAACGCCGCGCTCGACGCGTGAAGTCGAAATCGCAGCCGCGCTGGCTGCGATCCGAGCAGCGCGCTGGCCAGCCCATCGCGCCGCCCTCGTGCTCCCGCCTCACGGCGATGCGATCAACCGGCGCAGCTTTTCGATCCGCGTCTTCGGGTTCTCCTGATAGGAGATCGTGCCGAAGAACTTGCCCCGCCGGTCCATCAGGTACGTCGTGGCGGTGTGGTTGATCGTGTAGCCCTCTTTCGTTTTGACCTTCTCGTAGAACACGCGGAACTTACGCGCCACGTCCGCGATCTCTTCCGCCGTTCCGATCAGCCCGACGAGGCGCTTGTCGAAGTTCTGGACGTAGACGGACAGGTGTTCCGCCGTATCCTGCTCAGGATCGACCGAGACGAACAGATAACTCATCTTGTCGGCGTCCGGCCCCAAGGTCTCCATCGCATTCGCCAGCTCCATCATCGTGGTCGGACACACATCCGGACAGTTCGTGAAGCCGAAGAACACCGCATACGGCCGCCCCAGCAGATCGCGGTCCGACAGCACCTTGCCGTCGTGCGTGCGCAGCTTGAATGGTCCGCCGATGTTCACCGCGAGCGGCGTCGAGGACATTCCGAGCCACTTCGGTGCCAGCACGGCCACGAAGCCCAGGGCGACGACGAGAGCGGCGAATGCCGCTCCCGCAAGTTTGAGACGACGGCTCATTTGTGGTGCATCCCGCTGCCCTGACCGGGCGCTCGCTGCGCCATACCTTCGACGGTGTACTCGACCTCGATCGTGCCCGCCTTCTCGAACTTCAGCGTGCCCTTCACCTTGTCGCCCTGCTTCAGTGGCGCTTTCATCTCTATGAACATCACGTGATAGGAACCCGGCTTGAGCTCGACCGTCTTACCGGGCTCAATCGAGAGACCTTTGGGAAGCTCGCGCATTCGCATCACCTCGCCTTCCATGCGCATCTCGTGCACCTCTAAACGGCCCGCGACCGGCGACGAGCCCCCGACCAGTCGATCGGTCTCCTTGCCCGTATTCGTGATGCGCATGTAGCCGCCGGCGACGCGCGCCCCCGTCGGGGTCGCCCGCGTCCAGGGCTTCTCGATTTTCAAGCTACCAGCCTTGTACTCCTGGGCGCTGAGCGGCCCCAGTGAAGCAACCGCAGCCAACGTGAGGCCGAAGGCGACCACAAGCTCGAAGGCGCGCCGCGGCGGGCGCACGGAAATAGTGCCATGCATGTGTCAGTCCTCTTGGGCTCGTGCGACTATAGCGCGGCGATCTGGATGCGAACGGCGCGTCAATCAAGATGAGACGCGGTGGCCGAGTGGGATCATGATCGGTGCTGGTCTCGGCGATGGCAAGAGCTTTGA
>CAMAYR010000089.1 GCA_945862355.1 Devosia equisanguinis
GGGGGCGCGCGCGCCTATGCCGGCGATGGTCACGACGGAGCCGCCGGCTGCTTTCAGCATCTGCCAGACTGCTCTCGTGAGGCGGACATGGGCGAAGAACTTGAGCGCGAAGCCGTCGGCCCACTCATCGTCCGTCACGGTGAAGAAGCTTCCCCGGCGGGCGGCACCTGCGTTGTTGACGAGAATATCGAGCCGGCCGAACCGAGCCTCGGTTGCTTTGGCGAGGACTGCGGGGGCGGCAGGATCGCGAAGGTCCAGCGCCAATGTTGCCACGTCGACGCCGAGGCGCGAGATGTCAGCGGCAGTAGCCTCCAGCGCGGCGGCGTCACGTGCAGCCAGCATGAGGCTGGTGCCTTGCCCGGCCAATTCCAGCGCAATTCCTCGGCCGATACCGCGATTGCCTCCGGTGACGAGAGCGACCATGTTCGTCCTCGGTTCTGTCATGCCAGCCTTCTCGAAGGTGGTGTTCAGCTCAATTGTGCCATGCGGGCGAGCGCGGGTCTCGATGCTTGGTTGCAGAGTTCGACAGTGTCGCCGATAGCATAACCGATGCGCAAGCCATGGTCGTTGGAGCCATGGTCGTTGGAAATGGCCGTAGCCAATGTGCGTCCTCAAGCCGGCTCAGTTGCCTGCAGGGCCCATCCAGCCGGGGCGGCCGCAGGGACAGGGCAATGCGCGTCACACGACGATCTCGTCTTTGGCATAGCCCTGCAGGAAAAGCAGCGCCGTCAGATCGCCGTAGGTGATCGCTGCTGCGGCCTGCGCTGCCACGACCGGCTTCGCGCGGAAGGCGACGCCGAGGGCCGAGGCCTTGATCATAGCCAGGTCGTTGGCGCCGTCGCCCGTCGCCATCGTCGCGGAGGCCGGAATGCCCAGCTCCTGCGTATATCGCTCGAGCGCGGCGAGTTTTGCCTCGCGCCCGAGGATCGGCGAGGCGATCCCGCCCGTGAGCTTGTCTCCGGCTATTTCGAGCCGGTTCGCCTGGAAGTCGTCGAAGCCCAGTCGCTCCTTGATGCGCGCGGCGAAGAAATCGAAGCCGCCCGAGACGAGCGCGCAAGTGGCCCCGTTCGCCTGCATCGTCCTCACCAGGGTCGCAGCGCCCGGCATGAGCGTGACGCGCTTGTCGTAGACTTCCTGCAAGGCCGCTACGTCGAGGCCTGCGAGCAACCCGACGCGCTCCTTGATCGCGGCCTCGAAGTCGAGTTCGCCCCGCATGGCACGCGCCGTGATCGTAGCGACGTGCTCGCGCAGCCCGACGAATTCGGCAAGCTCGTCGAGACATTCCTGCTCGATGATGGTGGATTCCATATCCGCCACGAGCAGCTTCTTGCGCCGCGCCTGCTGGTCGCCGGCCACAATGTTGATATCGAGAGTGAGCCCCTTCAGCGCGAAAGATACGTCGGCCTTGATGTCCGCAATCGTTTCGCCTTCGTTGGTGGCCAGCTCCGCCTCCCACGCCTCGTTCACGGCAAGCCAGCGCTGGCCGCGCCGCAGGGCCTCCGGTATGACCGAGAACGCGCGGTTGACGGCGAAGTCGCTGAGCGAGGGCTGGTTCGGTGGGCTCGTCAGCACCAGGGCATAGATCGGCATGTGGTCGTTGGCTCTCCGGGAGCGCGAGGCAGGAGTTGATTTGGGGTGGATGATCGGAAAGGCATGAAGCCGCCACGCGCCATTCTCATTGCAGGTCCGACCGCGGCGGGCAAGTCGGCCCTCGCGCTCAGGTTGGCGCAGCGTCAGCGCAGCGTGATCGTCAACGCCGACAGCATGCAGGTCTATTCTGACCTGAGTATCCTGACGGCCCGGCCGTCGGCGCGCGAGCAGGACGCAGTCCCCCACGCCCTCTATGGCCACATAGCTGGGGGGGATGCCTACTCGGTGGGCCGCTGGCTGGCCGATGCGACAGCGGTTCTGGAGGCGGCCTGGGCGGGGGGGCGCGTGCCGGTGGTGGTCGGCGGCACCGGTCTTTACTTCAAGGCGCTGCTCGAAGGGCTGGCGCCGATCCCCGACATCCCCTCCCCGATCAGGACCCACTGGCGCGCAGAAGCGGCCCGCCTTGGCGCCGGCCAACTCCACCGATTGCTGGCCGACCGCGATCCGGCGATGGCTGGACGCCTGCGATCTGGCGACACGCAGCGGCTGACCCGCGCCCTCGAGGTGCTGGAAGCAACCGGGCAAAGCCTTCTCGAGTGGCAGCGTCAGGCTGGGCGTCCCGTCTTGAGCGAGGCGGAGACCGAGCGTTGGGTGGTGGCGCCGGACCGGGCTTTGGTTCAGGCGCGGGCAGATGCGCGGTTCGACGCGATGATCGCCGCGGGGGCCGTGGACGAGGTGCAGCGGCTGGCAGCGCTGGGTCTTTCGCGCGATCTGCCGGTGATGCGCGCGCTGGGCGTGGCCCCGCTCGTCGATTTCGTGGAGGGCCGGGCTAGCCTGGCGGCAGCAGTGGCACGCGCGAAGCTCGACACGCGGCGCTACATCAAGCGGCAGGAAACCTGGCTGAGGCGCAACATGATGTCGTGGCTGGTGCATTTGTAGTAATTAGCGGAAAGAAATTATTTGGAAAACTTTACATTAACGCAGAATTAGCCGATGCCACTGAAACTTGTCCCGAACTTGCCGCATGATGGAGACCGCACTGATGGCACGCACGATGACCGGCGCCGAAATGGTGATCAAGGCGATGGCCGACCAGGGCGTCGAGCATGTATTCGGCTACCCAGGCGGCGCCGTTCTGCCGATCTACGACGAGTTGTTCCAGCAGGAGAAGGTCAAGCACGTGCTGGTGCGCCAGGAGGGCGGTGCAGTCCACGCAGCGGAGGGCTATGCTCGTTCCACCGGCAAGGTCGGCGTCGTGCTGGTAACCTCCGGGCCCGGCGCCACGAATGCCGTGACGGGGCTCACCGACGCGTTGATGGATTCGATCCCGGTCGTCTGCTTCACCGGTCAGGTCCCCACGCACCTCATCGGCTCGGACGCGTTCCAGGAGTGCGACACCGTCGGGATCACGCGGTCCTGCACCAAGCACAACTATCTGGTGAAGAACGTCGATGATCTGGCGCGCGTTCTGCACGAGGCGTTCTACGTCGCCAGAACCGGACGCCCCGGCCCGGTGGTCGTCGACATTCCCAAGGATGTGCAGTTCGCGTCGGGTCCGTATGTCGGCCCCTCCAACATCAAACACAAGACCTACACGCCGCGGGTGAAGCCCGAGATCGGTCATGTCCGGGAGGCGGTCGAGCTGATGGCGCGCGCCAAGCGGCCGGTGTTCTATACGGGCGGCGGCGTCATCAACTCAGGCCCGAAAGCGAGCCAGCTGCTGCGCGAGCTCGTCCGACTGACGGGCTATCCCATCACGTCGACGCTGATGGGGCTCGGGGCTTACCCCGCCTCCGACAAGCAGTGGCTGGGAATGCTCGGCATGCATGGCACCTACGAAGCCAACATGGCGATGCACGACTGCGACGTCATGGTGTGCGTCGGCGCGCGCTTCGATGATCGGATCACCGGGAGGCTCGACGCCTTCTCGCCGGGCTCGCGCCGCATTCACATCGACATCGACCCCTCCTCGATCAACAAGAACACGCGGGCCGACGTCGGCATCGTCGGCGACTGCGCCTATGTGCTCGAGGACATGCTGCGGGTTTGGCGCGAGACCGCCCCGCAGATCGACCGGAATGCGCACAAGGCGTGGTGGAAGCAGGTCGAGGGTTGGCGCGCCCGCCGTTCGCTCGCCTACAAGAATTCCACCGACGTGATCATGCCGCAGTACGCCGTCGAGCGCCTCTACGAGAAGACCAAGGACCGCGACGTCTACATCACCACCGAGGTCGGCCAGCATCAGATGTGGGCGGCCCAGTTCTTCCGCTTCGAGGAGCCGAACCGGTGGATGACATCGGGTGGCCTCGGCACGATGGGCTATGGCCTGCCGGCAGCCATCGGCGCCCAGCTGGCACACCCAAAGTCACTCGTGATCGACATTGCCGGCGACGCATCGATCCTGATGAACATCCAGGAGATGTCGACGGCGGTGCAGTACCGCCTGCCCGTCAAGATCTTCATCCTCAACAACCAGTACATGGGCATGGTCCGGCAGTGGCAGCAGCTGCTGCATGGCAACCGCTACTCCGAGAGCTACACCGAGGCGTTGCCTGATTTCGTGAAGCTCGCCGATGCCTATGGCGCCAAGGGCCTGCGCTGCGAAAAGCCTCATGAACTCGACGACACCATCGACGCCATGATTGCCTACAAAGGCCCTGTGATCGTCGATTGCCGCGTGGCAGCCCTCGCCAATTGCTTCCCGATGATCCCCTCGGGCAAGGCCCACAACGAGATGATCATGGGCGAGGACGTCTCCGACGAGACCGTCGCCACGGCCATCGACGCGGCGGGCAAGAAGCTGGTGTGATCTACTTGAATGGAAGTGCGATATGCCGACCGTCTTGATCATCGGGCCGTATCGCTTCTTCTTCTACAGCAACGAGAAGGGCGAGCCTGCCCAAATTCATGTCAGCCGCGATCGGGGACTTGCTAAATTCTGGCTGGAGCCGCTCGTCCTGGCCAAGTCGAGGCACTTCTCCGCGCACGAGCTCAACGTGTTAAGGCAACACGTGGAGGACAACGCGGTGGCAATGTTGGAGGCCTGGAATGAGCACCTCGGTGGTTGAAAGAACCCCCTTGGCTTCAGCGGTATCCTTCACGTCCGACGAGTTGATCGTCGCGTTGGTCGATGGGCGGCGCTTGGCTGTCCCACTGGTCTGGTTTCCCCGGCTTGCCCAGGCTTCACCCGACCAGTTGAGGAACTACGAGTTGATGGGCGACGGTGAAGGAATCCACTGGCCGGAGATCGATGAGGATTTGAGCATCGAGGGGCTGCTCCGGTGAACGGTCGTATCCGGCGTGGTGGTGGCGACCGCCATCGACGCGGCGGGCAAGAAGCTGGTTTAGCCGGGGCCGGCCGAGCATCGTGCGCGATCGCGCACGGCCCTCGCCTAGATTGCTGAGAGAGCCATGCACCTCGTCGTCGCCAACAAGCTCTATTCGTCGTGGTCGCTGCGGCCGTGGATGCTGATGCGCGCGCTCGCCATCCCGTTCACGGAAGAGACGATCCCGCTGCGCCAGCCCGACAGCAAGGCGCGGATGCTCGCCAAGGGGCCGACAGGCAAATGTCCTGTGATGATCGACGGCGACGTCAGCGTTTGGGAAAGCCTTGCGATCATCGAGTACGTGGCCGAGAAGTTTCCCGACAAAGGCGTGTGGCCCAGCGATCCCAAGGCGCGTGCCCATGCGCGCTCTGCTTCGAATGAAATGCACGCAGGCTTCCAGCCGCTGCGCCAGAAATGTCCGATGAACCTGCGCGCAAGATTCGCGTCCAAGGACCGTGGACCGGAGGTCGTCGAGAGCCTCGCGCGCGTCGAGGCGCTTTGGCGCGATGCTCGCGCGCGGTTCGGCGAGAAGGCGAGCGAACCGTTTCTCTATGGAGCGTTCGGCGCCGCCGATGCGATGTTCGCGCCGGTCGTCATCAGGCTCGACGCCTATCAGCTCCCCGTGGCCGCCGACACCCGCGCCTACATGGACGTCGTGCTCGCCCACCCTGCATTCTTGGCCTGGCGCTCCGACGCACTGGGCGAGCCCACTGAATGGAACTTGCCGGAATACGAGGACGGCGAAACACCGGTTGAGGTCTTCAAGCCGTAAGTTCTGTTGATACGGGCCCCGCTGCCCCGACTTCGCACTATGATGTTTCGAGACGATGCTGGCTGGCGCTGCTCGGTGCGCCGCGAACCCAACCTACGAAGGACAAGAGATGCCCCAGTCGCAGCAGCAGTCCCACTATCCCGATCCCGGCATCAAGCAGGAGGTCGTCTCACGCACGCTGTCGGTTCTCGTCGACAACGAGCCGGGCGTGCTGGCGCGCGTAATTGGGCTGTTCTCCGGGCGCGGCTACAACATCGACAGCCTGACTGTGACTGAGACCGAGCACGAGAAGCACCTCTCGCGCATCACCATCATCACGCGCGGCACGCCCGCGGTCATCGAGCAGATCAAGCATCAGCTCGAGCGCATGGTGCCGGTCCATCGCGTCGCTGACCTCACGCTCGCGGGCGAATCGCTGGAGCGTGAGCTGGCGCTGATCAAGGTCGCGGGCAAGGGCGAGAAGCGCATCGAGTCCCTGCGCCTCGCCGAGATCTATAACGCGAAGGTGATCGACGCCTCGACGGAGCATTTCGTGTTCGAGGTCACCGGTCCTACGCCCGAGATCGAGCGCTTCATCCGCATCATGACCGAACTCGGTCTCGTGGAGGTGAGCCGCACCGGCATTGCAGCGATGAGCCGTGGCGCGAAGGGTCTGTGAGCCCATCGCACCACCGGCTTACCGGGGTAGACTGTCGTACGGCTTACCGGGCCGAGGTCGTCTTCAAACCTTCCGGTTTGCCGACCACCGCGACGATCAGGTCCTCGACCTTGAGCAGCCGCGCCGCGACCCGCCTGGCGTCGGCCATCGTGACGGCGTCGATCTCGGGGTTACGCTTGTTGATGTAGTCGATGCCGAGGTCCTCGACCATCAAGCCCAAAAGCTCGGTGGCGATCTTCGAGTTGGTGTCGAAACGCAGCGGATAGGATCCGACGAGGTAGCTCTTCGCGTTCTCGAGCTCTTTGGCGGTGGGGCCTTCCGTAGCCATGCGCGAGATCTCGCCTCGAATGACGTCGAGCGAGCGCACCATCTCGGCATTCTTGGTGGCAACCCCACCGCTGAAGGCGGCCGCGCGCGCCATGGGTGCCAGGAAGCTATGCACGCCATAGGCGAGCCCTCGCTTCTCGCGCACCTCCTCCATCAGGCGCGAAGCAAAACCTCCGCCGCCGAGGATCTGGTTGACCACGGTGGCCGCGATGAAGTCAGGGTCTTTGCGCGCCATAGCGGCAAAGCCGAAGCGGGCCGCTGACTGCGGCACCGCCATCTCGACGACCTCCACTGTGCCACCGCTCTTGATCGTCGCTGCCGGCACCGCTGAAAGCTCGGCCTTCGCAGGCAGGTCGCCGAACAACTGGTCGAGGAGCTGTCCGAGCGTCTTGGCGTCGATGTCGCCGACCGCGACAACCCTTAAATTGTCACGCGCGAAGATCCGTCGGTGCTGCGCCTTCAAGTCGTCGGACGTGATGCTGGCGATGCTCTCCGGCGTTCCATCGACGGGCCGCCCGTAGGGATGATCGTCACCGAATGCCAGCCGGCTCCATGCCTTGCCAGCGACCCGGTCGGGGTCCTTGGCCTGGAAGGCGAGTTGCGAGGATATCTGCTTCTTGACGCGCTCCACGGCGTCTGCGTGGAAATGCGGCCGCGTCAGCGCAGCACGCAACAGTCCGATCGCTTTATCGCGGTTGACGGTCAGCGTCTCGAAGTTGCTGTAGAGCTGATCGCGGGAGGCCTGGAAGCCCATCCGCATCGCGATCTCTTCGACGCTTTCCTGGAAGGCTGTCGCGCCCAGTTCCCCCGCGCCTTCGTCCATCATGCCGGTCATGAAGTGCGTGAGACCGGCTTTCCCGGCAGGGTCTTGCGAGGCGCCGCCCTCGAATGCGTAGCGCAGGGCCATCAGCGGCACGTTACGGCTTTCCACCAGCCAGGCGGTGATGCCGCCAGGGCTGCGCACCTCCTGGATGTTCATGAACCGGGAAGGCGTCACTGCGTTCTTGGCGGCAGTCGCGGCCTTGGGCGCCGCCGTGCGGGAGGTCTGGGCCGAAGCTTTGGTGGGCATGGCGAGCGTGAGTGCTCCAAGGGCTGCGATAAGTGAAAAAACCGTGCGGCAAGCCGCGCGTGGGCTGGTCATGGTGTAGCTCCAGATCTTCACGAGCGAGACCCGGCGGCAGACGCGGGCGCGGCTGCCGGGGCTGGAAGCAAAGTGCCCGTCACGGACCGGCGCAGGTCGAGATAAGCGGCGGCGGCCTTGCGCACGTCCTCGGGCATGACTTTCGCGATCCGGTCCGGCCATGCATCGATGTCCGCGATAGTGCGGCCGACCACCAGCCCCCAGCCGTAGCGACGCGCCAGCGTCGATTGGTTGTCGCTCTCGTAGACGTATTCGGCGATGTAGTTCGACTTGGCCCGGTCGAGCTCGGACTTAGTCACGCCCTTTTCCTTGACCTCGGCCAGAACCGCGTCGACCGCGGCTTCGACCTTGTCCATGCCGATCCCGTCGTTGGGCACGGCGTAGACGCCGATCTTGGTCGAGTCGAGGCCCGCTCCGCCATAGTAGCCGCCCGCGCTCGAGGCCACCTTCTGCTCCATGACGAGGCTCTTGTAGAGACGGCTCGTCGAGCCGCCGCCAACGACCTTCATGAGAAGGTCTAGCGCCTCGGCTTCTCCTGGCGCCGCGGTGACGTAGCTCGGCACCATGTAGTGGCGCAGCCACGTGGGTCGTCCCGCGCGCGGGTCCTTCAACTCGACGCGCAACGGCGTCCGCAGCGGCGGCTCCTTCACGCGCTGGCGCGGCTTGATGGCAGCACTCGGCTTGTGCTTGCCGTAAGTCTCGATAGCGAGCTTCTTGACCTCGTCGAGCGTGATGTCGCCCGACACGACCAGGATCGCGTTGTTGGGCGCATAATAGGTCTTGTAGAAGTCGAGTGCGTCCTTGCGCGACAATGCTGCGATCTCGTGCTCCCAGCCGATCACTGGGACACCGTAGCGGTGGTTGCGGTAGAGCGCGGCGCTCATCTGCTCGTCGAGGATAGCGGACGGGTTGTTCTCCACCCGGCTGCGCCGTTCCTCCAGGATCACGTCGCGCTCGGTAAGCACTTCCTTCTCGGCGAGCACGAGGTTCGCCATGCGGTCCGCCTCCATCGTCATCACCTGGCCGAGCCGGCTCTTGGCAATGCGCTGGAAGTAGGCAGTCGTGTCGTGGCTGGTGAAGGCGTTGTCGTTGCCGCCGAGCCTGGAGACGATCTTGGAGAATTCGCCCGTCGGAATCTTCTTGGTCGCCTTGAACATCAGGTGCTCGAGGAAGTGCGCGATGCCCGACTTGCCCGCCGGCTCGTCTGCGGCTCCGGTCCGGTACCACACCATGTGGGTCACGACGGGTGCCCTGTTGTCGGGGATCACGACGCCGACAAGACCATTCGGCAGTGTGAAACTCTGCGCCTTGGCCATCGTCTGGCTGTTGGCGGTGTGCGTCTGTTGGATCAGGGCGAGCATGATGGTTGCGACCAGGAGTTGCAGGTGGAGCCTGAAAGCGGAGGTTGGCATCGGCAGTTCCTTGCGCTGAGGCAGGATAGTGTCGGCTGGTGTTGCGGCGTTGCGGCGGACAGGCAGCGGCCATGGGCCCCAGGTTATCAAGGCCCGTGCGTCGAGACGCGTCCTATTCTGACAGAGTGATCTGAGCCGACAATACGAGAAGGACGCGCAAGGGAAATACTGGAAGTCGACTTGGCATCCGTATGCCCCGGTGTGTTGTGGCTTGGTTTGGTCTTTCTGGTGCTTGCGTCTATGTAGTGTAGATGGGCATTGTGGCCAACTGCGGTTCGGCGCCATTCGTTGGCGCAGGGCATGGTGGAGGTCCGACCAGGGTTCCATTGCGCGGCCATTGTGGCCTGTCTATCACAAATAGGTCTATCAAGAGACCCTCTGTCACGAGCAAATCTATCACGAGCATCAACACTGGTGGCTCGGTGTTCCTGCAACCTTCGAGAGCTCCCGTCCCGGTCATGACCGATCTCAAGCTCCTCGCCCTCGATCCGGAGGACCTGGGCATACTGTCCGCTCACCTCCAGGATTCGGTCCTGACGGTCGAGGACATGGCCTACCTTCCCCGCCAGCAGCGTTTCGCCGCCGTGCTCAATCGGTTCGACTGGCATACCGCACTAGCGCCGGCCAAGCGCCGGGCGCGTCCGCTACGGCGTCGGGCGGCATTGCGCTTCGAGCGGGTCGGCCGCGCGCGGCTCCAGGGTCTGGATTTGGCGGCCAAGGAGCGCGTCCTGGTGCTGCTGGCGGTGACGTTCGAAGCTGGCCGGACGCCGGGTGGTACCATCACACTCCAATTCGCCGGCGGCGCGGGCATTCGCCTCGACGTCGAGTGCATCGAGGCGGAGTTGCGAGATCTCGGCGCGGCCTGGGCGACGCGCTCGAAACCGGATCATGGCGACGGCGCAGGTTAGTGGCCCGTCGCGCCTAGATCGTATCGTAGCCGCAACCGCAGTCCGATTTGGGCGCGACATGAGGGCCACTAGAATTGACAATGTCTTAGTGAGGCGTTCATCGCCCCTTAGTTGATACCGACCTCGCAGCACCGCCGGTCAACTAAGGGGCGATGAACGCCTAACTAGATTGTAAACAGGGACGAGCGGCGGGCCACGATAGCGCTTGGCGCGGCGCCGCTCGCTCAGAATCTGCTCGACTTCGTAAAAGAAGGTCATTGATCAAATGCCGATGAGGCTCGACAGCACTAGCGCGGATTTCGAGGCGGCATTTGCCCGCTTTCTGTCAACCAAGCGCGAGATCTCCGCCGACGTCGATGCGGCGGTGAGCGCCATCATCGCCAGGGTGCGTACCGAGGGCGATGCCGCGCTGCAGGCACTGTCAGCCGAATTCGACAATGTCGACCTCGGCAAGGTCGGGCTCAGGATTACCTCGGCCGAGATCGAGACTGCGGTTGCCAGTATCGACCCCGACACCCGCGCCGCGCTGGAGCAGGCACGCGACCGCATCACCTCCCATCACCAGCGCCAGCGGCCGTCCGACGACTGCTACCGCGATGCGCTGGGCGCGGAGCTGGGCTCGCGCTGGACGGCGGTCGAGTCCGTCGGTCTCTACGTGCCAGGCGGCCTCGCATCTTATCCAAGCTCGGTGCTGATGAACGCGGTCCCGGCTGCCGTCGCCGGCGTGCCGCGCGTCGTCATGGTGGTGCCGAGCCCGCGCGGCGAGCTCAATCCGCTGGTGCTGGCCGCCGCGGACCTGGCCGGTGTGAGTGAGATCTACCGGATCGGCGGCGCCCAGGCCGTGGCAGCTCTCGCCTACGGCACGGCGACGGTAAAGCCGGTGGTGAAGATCGTCGGCCCGGGCAATGCTTATGTGGCGGCTGCCAAACGGCAGGTTTTCGGGCAGGTCGGCATTGATTCGATTGCGGGGCCGTCGGAGGTGCTGATCATCGCCGACAAAGACAACGATCCCGAATGGCTAGCCGCCGACCTGCTCGCCCAGGCCGAGCACGATATGGCTGCACAGTCGATCCTGATGACGGACGACGCAGCGCTCGCTGCCGCCGTCGAGGCTGCAGTATCCCGACAGCTTGCCGTCCTGCCCCGCGGCAACATCGCGGGGCAGGCGTGGTCGGAGTTCGGCGCCGTGATCAAGCTGCGCTCCCTCGACGAGGCGCCCGCGCTCGCCGACCGCATTGCCGCCGAGCATCTCGAGATCGCCACAGCCGATCCCGACGCGCTCGCCGGCCGCATCCGCAATGCCGGTGCTATCTTCCTGGGCGCCTTTACCCCGGAGGTGATCGGCGACTACGTTGCGGGCTCCAATCACGTACTACCCACCGCTCGCAGCGCGCGCTACGCCTCGGGCCTCGGCGTCCTCGACTTCATGAAGCGCACTTCGATCCTCCGTCTGGATGCGGCCGCACTGCGCGCGTTGGCCCCGGCCGCGATGGTTCTTGCTCGCGCAGAGGGGCTGGAGGCCCACCGTCGATCCGTCGAGGTACGCTTGGGAAAGCTGACTGGCTGAACGGCGAGCGAGACACAGCGAGGCAGTCATGGCCGACCCGACCACGCCCTCACCCGCGCCGAGCCGCAACCGGCTCGTCGCCGTGACCCTCGACGAGGGCTCGATCGCGCGCGGCTCCACCAACATCGACCATGAGCGCGAGGTGGCGATCTACGACCTGCTCGACCAGAACGCGTTCGCCGTGACCGGCCGTGATGACGGCCCCTATGGGCTCAATCTGTCTATTGCCGACGACCGTCTCGTCCTTGCAATCTCCACCGAAAATGCCGACGGCGCGGTCCGCCACATGCTGTCGCTCACCTCCTTGCGGCGTGTCATCAAGGACTATTTCATCGTCTGCGACAGCTACTACGACGCCATCCGCTCCGCGCCACCTTCACGTATCCAGGCAATCGACATGGGCCGCCGCGCGCTCCACGACGAGGGCAGCCGCTTGCTGGTCGATCGCCTGAAGGACAAGATCCAGATCGACCACGACACGGCCCGGCGTCTGTTCACGCTGATCTGCGCGCTCCATTGGAAAGGGTGACGGTGTGAACGCGCAGCCGAGCCACCGCTCGCGGGAGCTGCCGGGCGCGGTGCTGTTCGCGTGCACCATGAACGCCGTGCGTTCGCCTATGGCCGCCGCGATCCTGCAGCATCTGGCGGGCCGTCGCTGCTACTGCGTGTCGGCTGGTGTGCGCCGCGGGGCCCCCGATCACTTCGTAGCCGAAGTAATGGCGGAGATCGGCATCGACGTCTCCGAGCACGCACCCCAGACGATCGCGGAGCTGCACGATACCTCCTTCGACTTGATCGTCTCGCTGTCGCCTGAGGCCCACCACCAGGCCCTCGAGATGACGCGTACCTTCGCCGTGGATGTCGAATACTGGCCGACCTTCGACGCTTCGATCATGATCGGACACGCCAGCCGCGAGCAGGTGCTCGATGCCTATCGCGGAACCCGCGACGGTCTCTTCGGGCGAATCAAGCAGCGCTTCGGCCTGACCGGTGGTCCAAGCGTCTAAGGTCCCGCGCCGTCGCCTCGGGTACGCAGGGTCGAATTCGCGTGGCGCGCGAGTGTGTCCTCCGCCACACCCGTTGCAGTTCCGCCCTGATCCCGGACCTATCCACAGCATCGGCCGGGGCGGCCCAGCCTCTGCCTTGCCCGATCCCGGCGACTCGCCTGAACGCTTGTCGGAGACGGGGCACGTGCGTCCCGGCCCGACATGGCTGCCGCCCGTCGTGGGCAGTGAGGGAGATCGCCAATGCAAATCGAGACGAGCACGGGCCAGCGCCCGGCGAGCCGCCCGGTAACGAGCCTGTACCTGCTGACGTGGGTGGCGGTCGCAGCGTTCGGCATGGGCTATATCGGGGTCGCAGCTACTCGGCCCGACCTTCTCGGCGCCATCCTGCCGATCTCCGAGCCCGCGGCCGATCAAGCGGCTTCAGCGAAAAGCGCAGGCGAGCTGACCGACGAGATCGCCGCGCTTCGCAAATGGGTTCACGAGCTGCAACATGAGCTCGCCGCGACCCGCAGCACCTTGCAGGAGCAGGTTGTGCATAGTGGGGCCATCATCCAGCGGCTGGCCGCTGCCGAGGAGCGGCTGACCACGCTGCAGGAGGTCCGCGACGTGCAGCCGCCGGCAGGGCGCACTGCCCCTGTGCAGCGCGTCCAGACCCGCGCGCAGGCACCGGTTGCTGTCCCGCCACGTGTTGCCCAGACGATGCCGCCAGTGACCTCGGGTCGGGTCACCAGCTCCCCAGCCTCGAGTCCCGGGCTCGCAAACATTAATATTATCAATGGGGCAGCGTCGTCCATCGCCACCGGAAGCGTGCAGGACGCAAGTGCGCGGACCGCCGCTACCGCGCCCGTTTTCGGACCGGCAAAGGTCGTGCCTGCCCCGGCCAACCCGCGTGCCATCGAGATCGGCAGCGGTGAATCGCTCGACAGCCTGCGCGCCCGATGGGGTGAGCTGTCGAGCCGCGACAGCCAGACGCTTGGAGCTTTGTCGCCGCGCTATCGGCTGGCAGCCGATGGCCGCGCGGCGCCGTTCACCTTGCTGGCTGGTCCGTTCAACAATCCAGCAGAGGCGACCAAGGCCTGCAGCGCCCTGCGGGCCCGAGGGATCGCCTGCCGCGTCGGTGCCTTTGGTGGCAACTCGCTCTGAGGCAGTTCTTCGCCTGCCTTCGCGACAATCGATTGTTCTGGAGGCGCGCGTGTCTGGCGCCGCCGACAATCCTCCGGTGAGGCCGTCTGCAAGTTTCCCTGCAGGCGGTAACGTGATGGCGAAGCGAACGCTGGCTTTGGTCTTCACTTCCCAAACCTTGCCAATTCATGCCATTGAGCCTCAGGCGTAGAACCTGGCCGGGGCGGCGGTCCGAAGGGAGATGCGACGTGAGAATTCATGCCTCGGTGAACGCCACTCGGTGGAGTGGGCGTTTCTGGGGAGCCGTGCGTTGATCGCCGAGGGGCGGTCCGCCGCGGCGAGGAGAACGATGCCATGCATTGGCTGCCGGGCATTCGTTGTGCCCTCGTCCTGTTCGGAATGATTGCCAGCGCACTGCCCGGCCGCGCTGCGGACTTCTATCAGGGCAAGCAACTCGTCGTGCTGGTGAACTTCGCCCAAGGTGGCCCGACGGATGCTGAGGGCCGGCTGCTGGCGCGGCATCTTGGTCGCGTGGTTGCGGGCGCTCCCTCGGTCATCATTCACAACATGGCCGGAGACAACGGCGCGGCGGCGGCCAACTGGCTGGCGAAATCGGCTGCTCCCGACGGCCTTATCGTCGGGTGCTTCAGCACCATTGCGTCTATGCGAGCGCTGGACGAGCCGGTGCTGAGCCGGAGCGTCGCCAGGCTGTCGTTCGTCGCCGCCGGTGCGGGCATCGGGGTCACCTATGCGCGCACCGACATCGGAGGCGGGATCGGCAAGCCGAACGACCTGCTCGAGAAGCGAGACTTCTGGGCGGGCGGCTTGAGGACCGACAGCGATCGTGATCTGCGCCTGCGCCTGCAACTCGATCTGCTCGGGGTCAAGCACAACTATCAGTCGGGCTTCCCCGGCATCACCGAGGCGCGCCAGGCATTTCAGCGCGGCGAGATCCAGGTTTTGCTGGAGCCGTTGAGAGCCTACCGATCTGCCATTCTGCCTTCGCTGGTCGATCCTGGCATCGCCATGCCGCTCTGGATCGATCCGATCGACGATGGAGAAACGTTCCAGCGATCGCCGGAAGCGGACGATCTGCCGGCACTGACATTTACAGACGTTCTCAGCCAGGCCCGTGGCAAGTTGCCCGAGACGGAGTTGTTCGACGCGTGGCGGCTGGTCAACCAGATGGGAACGGTCTTCCAGCGGGTTCTGGTGATGGCGCCTGGTACGCCGTCGGCTGCCGTCGAGGCATTGCGTCGAGCGGTCGAGATGATGCCGGCCGATCCGGCTTTTCGCGACGATGCCCTTACATCGATCAAGTTTGTGCCGAGCTACCTGACGGACGTGAAGACGGCAGCCCTGTTCGCAAAGGTGACGGACCCAGCGCCGAACATTCAGGCTTTCCTGAAGAAATACGTCCAGTCGGTAACACCGGGGGATGCAAAGTCCGGTCCGGGTTCGCCGGGCGAGGCGCCGCGCAAGAACGCGCCCTGATCGACCGGCCGTCTGTTCCTTGCCGGCGGTATTGTCTGCCCAAGTTCCGGCATGATGCCGAGCGGCTCAGCCATCGTCGGGGATGTTGAGCACGCGCCCGCACGACTTGCAGTGGACTGCGTCGGGCTCGTGGCGCTGCAGTCCGCAGTCTGGGCAGGAAAAACGCACCTTACCGGGTCGGAACAGTGTTCCGGCAAGACGCAGGAACAGAGTCACGCCGGCGATCATGATGACGACCGATATCAGCCGCCCGATCGTGCCCGGCAAGGTGATGTCGCCGAAGCCGGTCGTCGTCAGCGCCGTCACTGTGAAATAAAGCGCATCTGCGTAGTTGGTGATTTGCGGGTTGGAATAGTGCTGCGTCTCGTAGACGATCGCCGTCATCACGAAGATGAACACGCACAAGTGGGTGGCGGCCAGGATGACGTCCTCGTGCCGGCGGAAATAGGCGCTGTCGGTACGCAATCGCGACAACAGTTGATAGGTGTGCAGCAGCCTGAGCGTGCGCAGGATGCGCATGAACCCCGCACCTTCGCCCGCGATGGGCGCAAGGAACGAGAGTATCGCGACGACGTCGGCCCAGGAGGAGGGCTTGGCGAGGTCGCGCCAACGCTGATGCCCCGAGGTATGCCGCGCGAGGAAGTCGGCCAGCATGAGCGCGCCGAGCGCGATGTCCACGATCTTGATCCACGGCGCGCGCGGCATGAAAGAGGTCACGACGATGAACACGATCGCGGCCAGATCGAAGGCGACGAGCCTGTAGCGGAACCGCACCGCATCGGGCTCGTCGCTGTCGTAGAGCCGCCGTACCTTGTCGAGCCACCCCGGCGTGCTGCTCCTGCCCTCGATCTCACGCATCGTCTTGCCGCCAGCCGTCAGCTCGACGCCTCACCCTCGCCCCCGTTCTCGCCGGCCTCACCCTCGCCCCCAGCCTCGGCGTTCTCGCCGTTTTCGGCGCTCGAGCCATCGTCGGGAATGCGCTCGACGGAGACGACGCGCTCGTCCGCGTCCGTCTTGAAGACGCGAACGCCCTGCGTGTTGCGCCCGGCGATGCGCACCTCCTCCACCGAGGTCCGGATGAGCTGGCCACCGTCTGTCACCAGCATGATCTGATCGCTGGCCTCCACGGGGAAGGATGCCATCAGTTTGCCGTTGCGCTCGTTGACGACCATGGCCGCGATGCCTTTACCGCCGCGACCGGAGATCCGGTACTCGTAGGACGACGACCGCTTGCCATAGCCCTTGTCCGAGACGGTGAGGACGAACTGTTCCTTGCCCGACAGCTCCGCGAAACGATCCGACGAGAGATCGGCTGGGCCTTCTATTGGTTCCGCATCGGGCTCAGGCTCGGCAATGCTCGGTTCGGGCTCCTCGGCCTCGCCGCTTTGTGCCCGCCGCAGGGCCGCAGCCTGCTTCAGATAGGCTAGGCGTTCGGCCGGGGAGGCGTCGACATGGCCGAGGATCGCCATCGAAATCAGGTGGTCGCCGTCGCCGAGACGGATGCCTCGTACGCCGTCGGAGTCGCGCCCCTTGAACAGTCGCACGTCATCGCAGGCGAAACGGATCGACTGGCCCTGGGCCGTGGTCAGCAGAACGTCGTCCGTGGGCCGGCAGATGGCGACGTCGATGATGCGGTCGCTACCGCCGCTTTCGGCGACGTCCAGCTTCATGGCGATCTTGCCGTTGCGGTTGATGCTTTCGAAGTCGGTGAGGCTGTTGCGCCGCACGTTGCCCGAGCGCGTCGCGAACATCAGCTCGAGCTGTCCCCAGCTCTCCGCATCCTCCGGCAGCGGCAGGATCGTCGTGATGACTTCGTCCTGCTGCAGTGGCAGCAGGTTGATCAGCGCCTTGCCGGGTGATTGCGGGGTCGCTGCCGGCAAGCGCCACACTTTCATGCGGTAGCACATGCCGCGCGAGGAGAAGAACATCACCGGCGTGTGCGTGGAGGTGATGAAGATCTGGGTGACGAAATCCTCGTCCCGCGTCGACATGCCCGAACGGCCCTTGCCGCCGCGGCGTTGCGCCCGGTAGGTCGAGAGCGGCACGCGCTTGATGTAGCCCTTGTGGCTGACGGTGACGACGACGTCCTCGCGCTGGATCAGATCCTCGTCCTCGACCTCGCCGTCGAGCTCGATGATGTCGGTGCGGCGTGGCGTGGCGAATTGCGTCCGCACATCGCCGAGCTCGCCCTTGACGATGTCGACGATGCGGCCGCGCGATGCCAGGATCAGCAGGAACTCCTTGATCTCCTCGGCGATCTTCTGGAGGTCCGATCCGATCTCGTCGCGGCCGAGCGCAGTGAGCCGCTGCAGGCGCAGGTCGAGAATGGCCTGGGCCTGCTCCGCGGACAGCCGGTAGGTGCCGGCATCGCTGATCTTGTGGCGCAGGTCCGCGACCAACTCGATGAACACTGCGACGTCGTGGGCTGGCCAGTCGCGGATCATCAATTGCTCTTTGGCCTCCGCTGGTGACGGAGCGCGGCGGATCAGGTTGATCACCTCGTCGATGTTGGCGACCGCAATGGCGAGGCCGACGAGCATATGGGCCCTGTCGCGCGCCTTGTTGAGCAGGAACTTGGTGCGGCGGGCGACAACTTCCTCGCGGAAGGAGATGAAGGCCTTGAGGATGTCCTTGAGGTTCATCTGCTCCGGCCGGCCGCCGATGATCGCCAGCATGTTGGCGCCGAACGACGTCTGCAGGTCGGAATATTTCCACAGCTGATTGAGCACGACATCGGGAATGGCGTCGCGCTTCAACTCGATGACGACGCGCATACCCTCTCGGTTGGTCTCGTCCCAGACATCG
>CAMAYR010000090.1 GCA_945862355.1 Devosia equisanguinis
TGCTGCAGCCACTCAACGACTTGATCATAGGCCCGGTCGGCCTGAGATTGAGCATCGGCCATGGCAGTCCCCATCGCGAATCAGAGGGACCTGCATAGATTCAGCAATCTCTCGCCTTGTCACTCACGGACTCATGCGATTGCCCTGTCGACCTGCCCCTCATTCGGGGCGACGAATCCGAAACCGCCGGCTATGTCGCCGCAACCCAATCCCCCTGGCCGGGCGGCGTGGCGTTCTATGCCTCTCCGGAAACAACCGACTTTCGGCTGGCCGCGCTCGCCTCCGCGCCGGCAACAACGGGCCAGCTTCTCGATGCGCTCGTTCCTGGACCGGCAGGCCGGCTCGACAAGGCGAGCCGCGTGCGCGTCAAGATTGACCGGGGCGAGCTGTCGTCGGCATCGCAGACGGCGATGCTCGCCGGCGCCAACCTCGCCGCCGTCCGCAATGCGAATGGCGGCTGGGAGCTCATCCAATTCCAGAACGCAGTTCTCACCGCGCCCGCCACCTACGAGCTGTCGGCAATGCTGCGCGCGCTGTCTGGCACCGACCCCGAGATGAGCCCTGGTGCCCCGGCCGGATCGCGCTTCGTGCTGATCGATGCAACCGTGCCCCCCGTCGCCCTGAACGCGGCCGAAGTCGGCTTGCCGCTGGTCTGGCGCTACGGACCAGCCGACCGCGATTTCGGGGAGGAGAGCTATGCTGGCGCGACCCACACTTTTGCCGGCCTTGCCCGGCGCCCGCTGAGCCCCGTGCACCTGCGCGGCAAGCGCGACAGCGGCGATCTCACGATAACCTGGATCAGGCGCACCCGATCCGGCGGCGACTCTTGGGAAACCCTCGATGTCCCCCTCGCCGAGGAAAGCGAGCGCTACGAGATCGACATTCTCGATGGCGTCAACGTCATCAGAACCATCCCGACCGACACCCCGAGCGCCGTCTACGCGCAGGCCCAACAGATCGCCGATTTCGGTGCTGCACCCTCGAGCATCACGCTGCGTGTATCGCAGATCAGCGCCGCCTGGGGGCGCGGCCCCGCCACCGAGGCGACGATTTGAGACCTCTAGCACCCGTCACCCAACAGAAGGAGCATGCAATGACACCCGCAGCGACATCGATTGCCGCAAAATGGTGGGGAAACTCGTTGACCATCCAAGGAGCCCTGCTGAGCGCGGCCAGTGCGATGCTTCCCGCGGTCGGGGCGCTCGTGGGCCTCGACGTCAACGGCGACACTGTCCGCCAGATCGGCGAGCAGACCGTCACGGTCGTGCAAGCAGTCGGCGGCATCGCCGGCATGGTGATGACCAATGCAGGCCGCGCACGTGCAATCCGGCCGCTTGCCCGCCGCGATGTCCTCTTGAAGGTTTGACCAAGTGAAGGCCTGACACTGCCGCCTCGTTGCCCGCCATCATGGCTGGCAACGAGGTTACACGCGGCACTACAAGCGAGACATGACCTGAGAGCATCACTGGTCACACGAGAAAAGCTAGACCACGAACCCCATCGCCCCGCTGGCACCAGGCTTGCTGCGGCTGATGTCACCCAGCAGATCCGCAAGTGCTTGCGGCTTGCCAAGAATGCCCAGCATCTCGGCCTGCTTACGTGCTTTCGCAAAATCACCTGGCGCGAGATTCGTGAATGTCACCCCGTCGGAAGGCGGACTGTCGATCCCGAAAAATACCCTCCAGGCACGCCGCAAGGCCGCAATGTCGAGATGGTCGAACCTGACGTTGAACGTGAAGCGGCGCAGCGAGGCCTGATCGATACGATCCATCAGGTTGGTGGTGAAGCAGACCGGCAGCGGATGCTCCTCCATCCAGGTCAGCATCTCGTTGACCTGGCTGACCTCCCAGGAGCGCTGTGCATCGCGCCTGTCCCACAGCAGACTGTCCGCCTCGTCGAACACGAGCATCGCACCCGCCTCACGCGCTTCTTCGAACGCGGCCGCAATGTTCTTTTCAGACTGTCCGACGTACATGCCGAGAATATCTGACGCCCGGATCTGCAGAACCTGGATCCCGAGCCGGCCGGCCAGATACCGGGCAAATGCGGATTTTCCGGTTCCCGGCGGACCATAAAGGCAAAGCGAGAAGGCCCGCGCCCGGCCCCCGACGAGTTGGTCGGCCAGCCCGATCAGATCGCGGCTCGCCGTCGTCAATTCCGGATCGAATGCAGGGATCGTAACGATCCGTCGGGCACCCACGCCGGTCACGGCTCTCATGATGCCGCGCGCCACATGCTCGATGGTATCGGCGCCGCCGCCAGCGAGCTTCGCTGCCCGGATCGCATTCTCCATGATTGCCGGCGTCGCATCGATCGCCTGCGCGAGGCGCTCGACCTCGGACGGCGGCAGCGCCACATCGTGCCGTTTCAAGATCTGATCCATGATGCGCGCGCGCTGAACCGCCGGCGGACGCTTCAACTCGATCACCAGCGTCATTCGCCTGAGCAAGGCCGGATCGATGTTGCCGAGTTCGTTCGAGGTCCAGATGATCGGCACCGGGTTGCTCTCGAGCAATCGGTTCAAATAGACCTTCGAGCCGCCGCGACGAATGAGATGGATGGCGACATCCTCCATCTCGTCGAACAACAGCGCCACTCGATTCTCTCCATGCAGCAGCCGATTGGAGAATACGAGGTCGGTCAGCCGGCTCCCCCTGTCAGCCTCCCCACCCTGCGGCGTCTCCTCACCCGTTGCATAAAGCGTCACTCCAGCCGCCAGCGCCGCGACTTTCGCCAGTTCCGTCTTGCCCGATCCCGGCGGCCCGTACAGCAGAATGTTCACCCCCGACGCCGCATGTCCTGCAGCACCACGAAGAATCGCTGTGATGAGATCACGATCGCCGGCCACATGGGCGTAGTCGTCCTGACCGACATTCGAGACGAGCGGCGCACCGAGCAGCGCGTTGCGCATTTCCTCGAAGCCCTCATAGGTTCTGTCGAGGCATGCGCTGATGCGCAAGGGAACGCCGAAGCGCGCGTTATAGCCCCCGATCTGCTCTCCCTCACGCAACTGCAGCAGCCCTGCGCTCATGAGATCGCTGCTCGCCGCCAGGCATTCCTCAACGACCCGCAGCGGCTCGTCGACCATCAAGGCGATCGCCCGCGCCAGCGGACTGGCCACATCCGACACCGTGTTGGCGAAGAACTGCACCTGGTCGAACCGGGAGCAGCACGCAATCAATCCCACGATTTTCCAGGCCGCATCCGGATGGGCGATATTGAGCGCGAGCACCATGCTCTCGACGTTGCTCGCGATCGGCTCCGGCCGCTGGCTCTCCCGCGCCGCCCGATCGAGCATACCGATCAGCTCATCGCGCGAGGCGATGAATGCCTTCTCGAAACCGATGTAGCTGTAAGTTGGCGAGTATTGCTGTGACAGCACATCGATGACAGGCTGAGGTAGCGCGAAACCCAGCCCTTCGTGCCGCTCGTAGAGCCAGCCCAGGATATGCCGTGCCGCACGCGTCGGAAGTTCCGGCCTGCCCAGCACCCGCGCGGCATAGCGCGCAACCAGACCACGCTCGACATCCGCGAAAGTCATATTTAAGCAATCCAACCAAGTGATGGCCTGACGCCGCTCGGACACCACCCCGATCTGCCGCCCTTCACATTCCACACGCACACCCTAGATAACGGATGAACCAAAGCACGCCCTGCCGCCCCTGTCGATCCGTGCACCTGAATCCTGAACAAAGATGAGCGCTGAGATGTCGGCACCCGAATGACGATCCTCGAGCTGGCCGCAGCGAACCTACTGTCGCCGATGGTGCTGTTTTTCGTGCTGGGCCTGACCGCAGCATTGGCGCGGAGCGACCTCGCCTTTCCAGAGGCGGCCGCGAAGGCCATGGCACTGTATCTGATGATGGCCATCGGCTTCAAAGGCGGCGCAAGCGTAGCCGACGCAGGGCCTAGCATGAGCCTCGCCACGGCCGTCCTCGCCGGATTGGCGCTCAGCGCACTCATCCCCATTATCGCCTTCAACATCCTCCGACGCACAAGCAGCCTTGGCCGCATCGACGCCGCTGCCGTTGCCGCGCACTATGGCTCGATATCGATCGTCACCTTTCTGGCAGCGACAGAGGCGCTCAAATCGGCCGGCATCACCTACGAAGGCCATCTCGTAGCCGTCGCTGCCGCAATGGAAGCCCCTGCCATAGTCTCGGCCTTATGGCTTGCACGCGGCGGAACCAAGGGGCTCGCTTCGGGCTCCCTTCGCGATATCCTTCTCAGCGGCTCCATCGTGCTTCTGACCGGCTCGTTCCTCATCGGAGCGATGTCGGGCAAGCAAGGCCTCGAGGCCATCGCGCCCTTCATCGTCGACCCCTTCAAGGGCGTGCTTTGCCTCTTTCTCCTCGACATGGGCGTGATCGCCGGCCGCGGTCTCCGCGAAGGCCGCCGCAACCTGACGATCAGCCTCATCCTCTTTGGTATCTATATGCCGTTGATCGGCGCGACCATCGGCCTTGTGACCGCCAAGCTCATCGGTCTGTCCCTTGGCGGAACCGCCCTTCTCGCCACGCTTGCTGCCAGCGCTTCCTACATTGCCGTACCAGCGGCAATGCGCATCGCACTCCCGGAGGCGAAACCCTCGATCTACCTTCCCCTATCGCTCGGCGTGACGTTCCCTTTCAACCTCGCCGTCGGCATTCCCTGCTACATTGCTCTCGCCATTCTCACCACCTAACCGTCGTCTGGCCCCAAAATGCAGACCTTCGCGAAAAAGCGACTGGACATCGTCATCGAAGTCCCGATGTTGCGCCGCCTGCTAGACCTTATGGATCAACTCCAGGTGTCGGGTTACACCGTCATTCCAGCCATAGCCGGACGTGGCAAGGATGGAACGTGGCACCGAGAGGCGACGGTGGGAGATGCTGGCCGCATGGTGGTGGTCCAGTGCATTCTCGACGAGGCCCGTATCGAGGCCATCCTCAAGCCCGTCTTCCAGCTGGTCTCGACCCAGATCGGCATCGTCAGCATCTGCGACGTCGAGGTTGTCCGCCCGGAGCACTTCTGAGCCGGACCTGTCTCCCGATGACGCTGGATGTTCCCCTTGGAGGCGCGCCAGCTACCGCCCGACGATCAAGCAGCCTCCGCGAACGGCGTCCGAAAAAGCAGGCCGCCGTCCATCATCGATTCCGATCGACACAGGTGCTCCCGGTAGACATTTCCGATCGCTCCCGATATGGGGCGGCTTACATCCGCCCCGGAGTCCCATATGAGCCTGCTTCCCGAGCCCCTTGTCGATCGATATCGCCGATTCAAATTCCGCCACTTCGCGCCCAATATCGATCACTATTCGGACCTTGCCGCCCACGGGCAGAACCCCGACATCATGGTGGTGTCGTGCTGCGACAGCCGCGTCGATCCCGAGACGATCTTCTCCGCGATGCCCGGCGAGCTGTTCGTGGTGCGCAACGTGGCCAATCTGGTGCCACCCTACGAGACCACCGGCAAATACCACGGCGTATCGGCTGCCCTGGAGTTCGCCGCGCTCAATCTGCGCGTCAGGCACATCCTCGTGCTCGGACACTCCGGCTGCGGCGGCATTCGAGCCTCGATCGAGCGCGAGGCGGCACGCCAGACGGAAGCACAGTTCATCACCAACTGGATGTCGATCATCGACGAGGGCCGAGACCGTGTCATCGGGGCATGGGCTGGCAGGCCGCTGGCCGAGGTCCGCGCCGAACTCGAGCGGGAGGCCGTCCGCATCTCAGTCGACAACCTGCGTACGTTTCCGTGCGTGCAGACGCTCGAAGCCAAAGGGCGGCTACACCTCCACGGAGGTCATTTCGATATCGCAAGCGGCACGCTCTCGATACTCAACCAGGCGACTAGCCAGTTCGTGTCGGTGTGAAGCCCCTCGGCCGCGCGCCTCATGCCTGGCCGGATCGGACTGGGCACCGTATACGTCAGCCGAAGCGACATGATCGACAGCATCGACCTGATCCGATGGGCGGGCCCTGACGCGCACGACGTGTGGCTCCAGGCGCATCAGCGCTCGTCGGGATGCGTGTGCGGGATTTCCCGCTGCTTGCCGCCATGCGGGACGCTGACGTTGCGCAATTTCCGCTTGCGTCGATCCGCCGGGCTTCCGTCCCGCCCGGCTCGATCTTGTCCCACATCGCACTCGTGATCGGCCCCTTGCTCGAGGGAGCCCCATTGCTCTCAAACAAGCCGGCCGCTCTATGCCTGCAACAGACCGTGCCGCCGGAGGAAATCGATGATCGCAGCATCGAAGGCCCAGGGCTGCTCGAGCTGGCAGGCGTGCCCCGCGCCAGGAATGGTCGCGATCTTGCAGCCACTGATGCGCGCCTTGAGGGCGAACGCGCCCTGATGCGACTTGTCCTCGCTGCCGGAGATGATGAGCGTCGGCCTGCCGATCCGCGCGTGATGGTCCTCGGCTTCGGGCCGCGCCATCGCCTCGAACTGTCGGATGATCGAGGCGACGTCCGCGCTGCCGTTGCGCTCGGCAAAGAGGTCCGCAAAATAGCGCGCCATCGGCGTTGCCCGGAACGCCGGGCTGAAGTCCTCGAAGGTATAGCCCCAGCGATATCCGATGCCGTGCTCGCTGTATGCCGCGATGCGTCGCTGCGTGAACTCCATGCCGGGCTGATAGCTCGCCCCCGCCAGGATCAGCGCCGCAGTGCTATCCGGCCGCTGATGGTGCATGTGAGGCACGATGCGCGAGCCGACAGAGCAACCAACCAGGATCGCCGCCTCACCGGGCAGCGCGTCGTCGATCGCCTCCCAGCACGCCTGCGCCATGTCCTGCATGGTCAGCCCTTCGCTGGCCTTCGGCGATCGGCCATAGCCGGGAATGTCGATCGCGATGCAGCGGAACCATGTGGACATGTGCGCGAGCTGGTACATCCAGCAGGACTGGTCCATCGGGTTTGGATGCACGAAGGCCATCACCGGCCCCGTCCGCCCCATCCGCTCGTAGTACAGCGGGCCGTCGATATGCGCTGCCATGCTCAAGCCCTTCGATGAGATCCGTGATCGACGCGACAATGCAGCCGATCACGATCCGCACACCTCGGCAATCAACTTCGCGACAGCCTCCGGCGCCTCGACATGCGCCGAATGTCCAGCCCCCGGCACGATTTCGAGCCGGGCGTTCGTGAAGCCCTCGGCATAGGCTTGCGCATGTGCGCGCGGCACCATGTGATCGTGCTCTCCCCAGATCACGCGCGCGGGCCCCTTGAAGCGATGCAGCCGCTCGATCAGCTTGCGATCGTAGAGATAGGGCGGTGTGAAACCGACCTGCGAGGCGAAGCGGAACATCCGGTAGCGCAACAATTCCTGCTCGATCTCACCGCGCCCGTCGGGAAACAGCGCACGCCCGGCAGCAGATTCGCGCGAGGCAAACAGCATGTGGCGCAAATCGTTGTAGTAGATGCCGTCCTCGGGTTGCGCGACCCAGAAGATGTCCCCGATCGGATTTCCCGAGACGAACAGACCGGTCGCCCCGATCAGTGACAATGATCGCACGCGCTGCGGCTGACGCACAGCAAGCTCGGCGGCAATCCATCCCCCGACACATGCCCCCGCCAGATGGAACGTCTCGAGCCCCAGCGCATCCGCCAGGTCGAGATACTCGTCGACGACGTCGTGGACGGAATCGAGATCGTCCCGCTCGTCGGTGGCAGCACACCCCGTATGGGCCGGCACAATGAGATCGAACGCCTCCGCAAGTTGCCGGTGGAACGGCAGCAAGTCGGCGGAAGCGGCGTGAACATCGGCAAAGCCATGGAGATAGAGCAGCGGCGCACCCGAGCCTTGCCTGACGACGCCGATGCGCCGGCCCATTACGTCGATCGTATCGCTCGTCATGGCCTGCGTCATAGCTTGCCCCCAACCGTCTCCTCGAGGGCGGGATAATCCCGCGCGAACAGCTCAGCGGATTCCTTGCGCAGATGCGGCAGAACCTCGGTTGCGAACAGGGCCATGCTCTTGCGCGCGAGCTCCGCCTTCATGTTCCCGAAGTGGAACTGAATGAGGAAATTACCGACACCGGCCATCTCGATCAATTCCCACAGGCGGCGCCTTACCGTCGCCGGGCTGCCCGCGATGATCGAGCCGCCGGCATCCAGCTCCTCCCAGCTCTTGGCGTCGCCCAGACGATCCTCGCCGGGCTTGGAGTTGCGCAGGAACTGCTCCCACGACTTCACCGATTGCGAGGGAATGCCAGGTCCGAACGTCTGTGTCCGTCCCACGCGCCGCAGATGGCCCTTCAAGGTGTTGCGCAGGAAGTACCACACGCCCTCGTGGGCCTCTGCCCGCGCGCTCTCGTCGGTCTCCGAAACGTAGACGGACAGCAGCACGCCCATGCGGAATGGCTGGTAGGTGTCGCCGTGCTTCTTGATCACCTCTGCGAACCTGTTCGCGGCAGCCCGTGTCGCCGATCCGTGGACGCGCGAGGAGAGAAAATAATCGAACCCCCGCTTCGCGACCTCCTCCATGGTTTCGGATGAAAGCGAGCCCGGTATCCACACCGGCGGATGTGGCTTCTGCCGCGTCTTCGGCCAGATGTTCACATAGCGCAGCGGATAGTTGGGCCCTTCGTGCTCGAATGGTCCATCATCCTTCCATGCCCGCACACACAGGTCGATCGCTTCCCAGTAACGTCGGCGCGACTTCGCCGAGGACAAGTTGTAGTTGAACGCTTCCGGCCCGCCGCCGACTGCGAACCCCGCGATGATCCGCCCGCGCGACATCATGTCGAGCATCGCGTACTCCTCCGCCACGCGCAGCGGGTTGAGGTGCAGGGGAATGAGATTGCCGAGCACGACGATCTTACCCCTGCTGGTGCGCTGGGTCAGTGCTGCCGCTATGATGTTCGGCGACGGCATCAGGCCATAGACGTTCTGGTGATGCTCGTTGAGCACCATCCCGTCGAAGCCGAGCTCCTCGGAATAGACGAGCTGATCGATGTATTCCTGATAGAGATCGGCCGACTTCTCGCTGTCCCACAGCTTGTTCGGCACCGTCACCCAGCCCGTGTCGTACTTCTCGTCGAAGTCCGCCGGCAGGTGCGGATAGGCCATGAAATGCCAACAGAAGAATTGCGCAGATGGCATACCGGTCGTGCCTCCCTGGCCGAGCCTCCGGACTTTCCCGGGGTCCGCTGTCCGAAACCATACTGCGTCGTCCCTGCCTGCATGTCACGTAGCCTCGACAGGTCGGGCCGGTCAATGAGACGGCATTTCATTTCAACTCGATGCGTTTTTCGCCGTCATCGGCCCTGCCACGTCGCGGAACCCACCAAAGGACTTGCGGCCTTGGCTCGGAAGGAAGCAAAGTAGCGCCGACACGCATGGTGTCCGGACTCGAGCCTCGGGCGCGATCCGCCAGCCCCATGCAACACCAGCCTTTCGGGAGGAAGCCAATGTCCGATGATCGCCGCAACCGCAACACGGTTCTTTTCCTGCGACCCGAAGAGTTGACGGGCCTCATTCGCATGGAGGAAGCGGTGGAAGCTGTCGACCAAGGCTACCGGGAGGCGGCAGCCTTCCCCGTCGTCAACGCCCCCCGGCGCCGCGTCCACTCGCCTGACGGCGTCCGCGTCTCCAACTTCCCCGGCGGCATCCCCGGCATGGGCGTGATCGGCTCCATGACGCGCGCCGAGACAGTCGATCTCGACACCGCCAATCAGGAATACGGCTACCGCGAGCACCCCGTCTATCTGCTCTGGGACAGCAAGACCGCGCGCCTGTTGTCGGTAATGATGGGCGAGATCTGCGACGAGCGGATCGGCTTCTCGAGCCTGATGGCGCTGCGTACCGCTGCGACCACGGGCGTCGGCGTGAGGCACCTCGCGCGCTCCGATGCGCGTGTCATGGGCCTGTTCGGCAGCGGTGGCCAGGCGCTGAACAAGGTGCTGGCGATCAAGGCAGTGCGCGACATCCAGCGCATCAACGTCTACAGCCGCAGTGCGGAGAACCGCCGCGCCTTCTGCAAGCAGGTCGAGAAGCTCTGCGATGTGGAGACAGTACCCGTCGAAAGCCCGGAGGCCGTGATCAAGGGCGCCGACATGGTGATCTGCGCAACGAGCTCGAATGTGCCCGTGTTCGATGGCCACCTGCTCGAGCCGGGCCAGCACGTCGCCACCATCGTCGGCTCCAACACGCAACTCGTCGAAGGCGGTTTCATCAAGAAGGGTCGGCGCGAGAACGACGACGAGACTGTGCGCCGCGCCGACATCATCGTCACTAATTGGGTGGATTCGGTATTCTCCGAGAAGCAATGCGGCCTGTGGGACCCGATAGAGGCCGGCATCATCACCAAGGAACAAGTCCTCGGCATCGGCGACATCTCGTCGGGCAAGCATCCCGGCCGCACCAGCCCCGAGCAGATCACCTACCACTTCAACAACAACGGTACGGCGGCTGCCGACCTCGCCATCGCCAAGGTCGTCTACGACCGCGCGGTGGAGGCCGGCCGCGGCATGGAACTGGACATCGCAGCGCCCGGCAAGCAGTGAGCGACTACCCACTCATCGGACGTTGGCGCCATTCTCGCGCCAACGTCCTCATCATCCCTATTGGATCTTCAAGTTGAGCGACTTGATGAGCCCGGACCAGCTCGACACCTGCTGCGCCACGAACGCCTGAAAGCGGGCCACGTCGTCATCGCCGGAGATGAGCAGCTGCTTATCGAATGCCGCCTTGATGTCGGGCTGCTTGAGCGCCTTGCGCACCTCGACGTTGAGGCGTGTGACCATCGTTTCCGGCAGCTTTGCGGGACCGGCCAACCAGAACAATGTGCCACCGTCGACCTCCGGGTAACCCTGCTCCGGAAAGGTCGGAATGTCGGGAAACGCGGCATGTCGTTTGGCCGCGGACAGCGCGATCGGCAACAGCCGGCCCGAGCGCACGTGCGGGGCCAGGCTCGACAGGGTCACGAGCACCAACGGCGTATGGTTGCCGAGCGTCGCCTGGATCGCCGGGCCGCCGCCCTTGTAGGGAATGTGCGTGATCTTCGCCTTCGACCGCGCCAGATAGCTTTCCATGACGAGATGTGTCGGCGTCGCGTTGCCCGTCGAGCCGTAGTCGACCGGCGCGCCGCCTTTTGCTGCAGCCTCGATGTCTTTGAGCGTCTTCCATCCGCGCGTCGGATTGGCCACGAGCAGGAATACGTCGCCGCCGATCATCGCGATGTGGGTGAAGTCCTTGATCGGGTCGTAGCCAGCATTGCGGTTCGTCGCCGGACCGGTGACATGCGGCCCCGTACCGCCGACCATCAGCGTATAGCCGTCCGCCGGCGCCTTCGCGACGATACCACCGGCGATGATGCCGGCGCTGCCGGCACGGTTCTCCGGAATGAGCCGTTGCCCGAGCTCGGTCGATAGCTTCTCCGCCATCATCCGCCCCAGCCGGTCGGCTAGCCCGCCGGCATCATAGGGAATGACCAGCCTGATGGGCTTCGTCGGCCATGCCTGCTGTGCCCCCACCCCGCCCGCGCTCAACGCGAGCGCCAGCGCGCCACCGAGCACGCCCTGCATAATTCCAGTCGTCACCTTCATGTCCTCCCGATGTACGGCGATAAATCGAGCGGCGAGCGCCGCCCGTTCAGTTGTAGAGCTCCCACTCGACCATGAGGGACCACAGCCGGTGTCATGTATCGAGCGTCGAGGGATGGAACAGCCGCGATGCAGGGAACTTCTCGGGTATCAGCCGCTGGTCGTGCGAGTAGCCGATGAAACGGTCGAGGTTGAGCGCGTTGGCCTTGAAGCCGTTCGGCCATGGATCAGGGCCGAAGTCCGCCCGCTCGTCCTCGAGGTACTTACGGGTATCGACGAGCAGGGAATAATTCGAATCGTCATAGTAGGAGTAGGCGAGCGCCTTGGCCGCATCGAACATTGCGATCAGCTCGCGTCCCAATTCCGGCCGCTTATCGATCAGCTTCCGCTTCACCGCCATCAGATGCATGATCGGATAATAGCCGTGCTTGCCGAAATAGCGCACCTCCTCAGCACGCACGTCGCCGAACAGCCGGCGATATTGTCCCGGCCGCTCCAGCATGGCTTTGCGCGGTTGCGGCGAGAACAGCGCGTCGATCTCGCCCTCGCACAGCATGAGGCCCATGTCTTTGCCCTGAGGCATCAACGAGACGTCGACGTCGGTGCCGAGGTCGACCGGCACGACCTCCTTCTTCATGCACACCCAGCGGCTCTTGCGCCAATCGAAACCGTAGTCGAGCGCAAGGTCGCCTTTTGCCAGAACCGACAGCGTCACCTGGAAGGCATGGACGCCGATGCGCTTGCCGACGAGATCAGCCGGCTTCTCGATGCCCGACTTCGCGCCCACGTACATCTGTCCGGCGCTGAAGAATCGCCGCGGGAAAACCGGAATGCCGACCAGCGGCAGCTCCGGATTGCGGGCCACCGCCATGATGAAGCTCGACAGCGACATCTCGACGACGTCGAACTCGAGATGATGGAGGCCCCGCTCGTGACGGTCCGTGCCGTCGCGATTGAGGCTGCTCTCGCCCACCTCCAGTGGCACGATCTCCAGGCCCTTCGGCACAGGCACCGTGCCGTTGAAGAACGGCACATGCCGATCATAGCGATTGAGCGCGATCGAAACTCGCATGCTTCCTCCCAGCTCCTGTTAGGCGTTCCACGCCATCATAGTGGCGCCATACTGCAAGCAGGGCAACGAGACGTCACCGAGCGCACGCAATCGCCACGCCGTCCCTTCCGCCCGTGAGAAGTATCCCCCACAGCGCATGCCACGCTGTTAGCATCACACAGCCCCGCTGTGAAACCCTGTTTCATTCCGATGATGCTGCTATAATCTGACCTCGAACCCGGATCGCCGACGATGCTCATGCCGCCAGGCGTGGAGTTTTCGAGCGCCCGAGGCCGCAAGCAACAGCCCACCCGGAGGAAACGCAATGGCGAAGCGGCAAATGAAGCTCGGGATGTTCATGCGGGCGCCGGGTCATCACATCGCCGCATGGCGTTTGCCCGAGGCGCCGCGTGCCGCCGGCTCGAGCCTCGCCCATAACGTCGAGGTCGCACAGCTGGCCGAGCGCGGCCTGTTCGACATGGTGTTCTGGGCCGACACCGCAGGCGTGTGGGCCGGCGACAAAGATGAGCTGAGCCGGCTGTGCCGGGTCGCCTGGATCGAGCCGTTCACGCTGCTCGCCGCGTTCGCCGCCGTGACGAAGCACATCGGCTTGGTCTGTACGCAGTCGACGACCTACGACGAACCCTTCCATATCGCCCGCCGCTTTGCCTCGCTGGATGCAATGAGCGGAGGGCGTGCGGGCTGGAACCTCGTGACGTCGGCACAGGCGGCCGAGGCATTGAACTTCAGCCGCGAAGCCCACATGGACAAGTCCGACCGCTATCGCCGCGCACGAGAGTTCGCGCATGTGGTCCTCGGACTGTGGAGGAGCTGGGACGACGACGCGTTCGTCGAGGACAAGGCCGAAGGCCTATTCTTCGAGCCATCGAAACTGCACGAGCTCAATCACGTCGGCGAGTTCTTCAAGGTCCGCGGCCCCCTCAACGTGCCACGATCGCCGCAGGGCCATCCTGTCATGGTGCAGGCAGGTGCCTCCGACGACGGCCGCAATCTCGCTGCAGAGACGGCAGAGGTGATCTTCGCTGCGACGCCGACGATCGAGCTGGGGCGCGCGTTCTACAAGGACGTGAAGTCCCGCGTCGCCCAGTTCGGCCGCCACCCCGACCACGTGAAGATCATGCCCGGCGTGCTGGCCTTCGTCGGCCGGACCGATGCGGAGGCTCGAGCCAAGCATGACCGCCTCCAGAGCCTCATTCACCCCCAGGTCGGTGTGCGGCAGCTGTCGAACTACATCGCCTACGACCTCTCGAAGTTCCCCGTCGATGGCCCGCTGCCGCCCATTCCGAAGACTGCCGTGTCGAATTCGCGCGTTGATCTGCTGGTGGAGATGGCCCGCCGCGACAATCTAACGATCCGCCAGCTCTACGAGAAGATCGCCGGCGGGCGCGGACATTTCACGCTGATCGGCTCGCCACAAAGCGTTGCCGACACGCTGCAGGAGTGGTTCGAAACCGGCGCTGCCGACGGATTCAACTATTTGCCGCCCACCGCACCGGGCTCACTCCAGGACTTCATCGATCTCGTGATCCCCGAGCTGCAGAAGCGCGGCCTCTTCCGCACCGCCTACGAGGGCACGACACTGCGCGAGAACCTCGGACTGCCGATCCCACCCGACAACAGCTCTCGTACAACCAGCTCTGGCACAGAAGTACGGGCCGCGGGCTTCACCTCGACGTGAACCCGCGCGCCCCGAGTGCTGAGCTATTTGCTGGCGGCGAACTTCTTCAGCACGGCCGCCGTCGCCGGCGGCACGTTCTTCATGCTCGCCAGGATGGCCTCACCTTCCTTGGCGGAGACCATCTCGGCCTTCACCTTGACGATCTTCTGGTACTCCGCCTGGAACTCCTTGTCCTCGGCAACGGCCGCGAAGGCCTTGCGCATCTCCTCCACCGCTTGCGGCGGCGTTCCCTTCGGCATCAGCACGGCCCGCAGCATGGTCGTCGCCAGATTGTTGACGAGCGCCAGCGCATCCCATTTCTCGCCTGAAGGCGGCTTGCCGTGCGCTTGCCTGTAGACGTCGGTGTAGAGCGGCACGCCGAGTGCATCGAGTTCCGGGCTTCGTTTGATCGGCTTACCGCCTGCATCGACGATTGGGAAATACCACAGCGGCAATACGATGCCCGGCTTGACGAGGTTTGGGATCGCCTGGCCCATGTAGGCCGGCATCGAGCTCAAGGCGAAGTTCACCTCCTTCTGCTCGATGGCCTTGTTTATGTTTCCAATCGACTGGAAACCGGTGACCATGTTGTACTTGGCGCCCATGATGTCGAGCGACAGCTTGGAGCGCATGTCGTGCGGGGTGCTCGGGTTGTAGCCCGCACCGAACACCTCGACCGCCTTGGCCATGTCGGCGGGCTTGGTCAGCCCCGGCTTGATGTCCTTGCGCGCATAGCCGACGATCCATTGATGGACGCCCGCGATGAACGCGAAGTCCTCGTACTTGACGGTGAGCGAAGGTCCGCCGATCAGCGGCTCTACGACGTTGAGCGTGCAGAAGCAGAACAACAGTCCGTCGGGCTGGGCATTGGCGGAGCCGAGCCAGTTGATGCCGACGATGCCGCCCGCGCTGGGCCGATAGGAGACGATCGTCGTCGGGGTCCCGGCCAGATGCTTCGGCAGGTGTCGCATAAAGACACGCCCTTCGACGTCCGTATTTCCGCCCGCGCCGTAGTTGATCATCATCGTCAGCGTCTTGCCCTTGTAGAACTGGGCGCTCGCGGGCGCGCATGTCGCGGCCAGCGCTGCGATGGCTACCGCTCCTGTCGTCAAGGCACGCATGTGCATCCTTTCTCTCCCTGGTTGCGCCTATTGCGAGGACATCTCGTTCGGCTTCGCATCGGCGGAAGCATCCGCCCCGCTCTTCCCCGAAGCATGATCCAGCCGGCAGCCTCGGCGCAAGGATTATCGACGCCCAGATTTATCGACACCGAGATTTATCGGCGCCTAGACAGATGCCCGCTTGGCGCGTGCGACCGAAGGTGATGAAATGGCGTTTCACTCCAACAGCCGAGGCCCTGTCATGACCAGCGCTGCAAAGCCGCCGCAACCCGATTTCATTCCCGCAACCAGAATGCGCATCCGGCACACCATGCTACGGGTGAAGGATCTTGAGCGCTCCGTCGACTTCTACACGCGACTGATGGGCATGAAGCTGTTCCGGCGGACCGACAACGAGGCGGGCAAGTTCTCGATCGCCTTCGTCGGCTATGAGAGCGAGGAAGAGCATCCCGCCATCGAGCTGACCTATAACTGGGGCAAGGATGACGGCTATACGATCGGCACCGGCTACGGGCACATCGCGATCGCAGTGCCCGATCTCTATGGCTTCTGCGAGAAGCTCGGCAAGGATGGTGTCGAGATCCCTCGGCCGCCGGGCCCCCTGAAGCATGGCGGCGCCAACGTCATCGCCTTCATCAAGGATCCAGACGGCTACATGATCGAGTTGGGTACGCGGCAATAACCGATTGTCGGTCCGGTGCCAGAAAGCGCGGGGCTAGCTCGATCATCGAGACCGCTCGATCACGATCTACAGAAGGCGGGCACTCAGTGCCCGCCAGGACGTGCAATCAAGGGCGTGCAATCGCGCGTCTTGATCGGCTACCAATTCTCGAGCATTCCGCTGATGTCGATGACCCTGGCGCGTTGGGTGGTCTCCGTCGAGGTCCCCACGATCATGAACGCTGCCAACTCCTCGCTCGCGGCGATGCCGAGCGCCTGGCGCACCTTGCGCGAGGTGGCCGAAGCGCCGCTACGAAGGCACGCGCCGTATCCCAGCGCCGCCGCCGTCAGCAGCATGTTCTGAGCCGCAGCGCCCGCCGTCATCATCTGATCGGAGACTGACACGCGCGGATGATCGCGCTCGATGCGCAGCACGATGGCGATCAGCAGCGGCCCACGGAAAGCCTTCTCTCCCGCGCGGCGAAGGTCGTCCTCGCTGGCGGCGGGATCGCGCTCACGCTTGGCGTCGATGAACGCGCGGGCAAGGTCGTGCCGCCTGTCAGTGGGAATGACGACGAACCGAACCGGCCTCAGCCCCTTGTGATCGGGGGCAGCGACAGCGGCTCTGACCATCTCCTCGACCTCGGCGGGTGTCGGGCCCGGCGCGATCAGCCGCTTCGGGGATACCGAGCGCCGCGAGACAACGAGGTCGCGTAGCGCTGCCTTGTCGCTCACCGTTGAGCTTTGCATCTCGATGTTCCATTCGCGCCACACGAAACCAGACAGGCGTCAATGTCACGTAGCCGACAAGTCCCTGTCACGAACAGTCCCGTCCAGGTCCGCTGACTATGGGACCTGGCTCGCGCCACCGGCCACGACGCAGGCCCCGCCGACACGACCGAAGATCTATAGGAAATTGCTGCACCGCGCGACCACAGCGACAGTCACGCAGCCAGGGGCGGAACAACGGCGTGTTTGGGGTTGGCTGTGGGGACAGTCTACCGCGAACTGGTCTCAGTGAATGGGCAGGAAGTCCCTGATGCCACGGGAAATAACAGGGAAGCTTAGCCACAAACGACTTCTTGCGTGCCGGAAATGGTCTCAGTCAGCCGGCGTCGCGGACGTCGGCCGGCGATTTCCCTGCCGTCGGGATCAGGCAATCGGCGGGCTGCGAGCAGAGAACTTGCACAAGGCACGAGCAAGGGACGGACACGTCCTCGCTCAGGCCGACTCTCGTAGTGTTATACACGTTTTAATCCGTCAACCCTTGCCAGCCTCTCTCCAAAGAGATGGTCGGCGAGGTCAGAGTGTCACGAGTGAGATGCTCCCGAGCAACTACATTGCAAACTCGCCGTCGGCTCAACCCGTGCCGGTGAGGTTCAAAAAGCTCAAAAATGAAACAACTATCGCATACCCCAAGTTTTGAGACCTGAGACCGCACCAAACACGCCTCGACGGTAAGAGCGGGCCAGCCGCCCGACGAGGCAGATCAACCCCGAACGAGTTTTACGCCGAGTTATCGACGACGGTCCGCCCCGACCGGACGATGGCACGCGCCCATCGGATCAACCGGATCGCAGATCGCCCTGTTGCATGATGCGGGTTAGTCGCGCGTGGAAAGGCCGAACGCTCGGACTTGATTGCGTACACCACCTACCATCGGCCGTTTTGCTGAACACCGAAGTGCGCCGCACTCGATAGGCTGGCAATGCAAAGAGTTCCATTTGCGCAGATCGCAAAACGCAAACGATTTCGCGTCTCTCTTTTGCAGGTAGCAAATGGTCGGAATTATAATTCATTTTTATACATGCCAACCCATTGAAAGTTATGTCATTTTTCTCGTCCTGAGCCGTTGCGCGCATCTTGAAGGTACCAGACCAATCTGATTCAGTCCCGGAAGTGCTCGATGTCAGAGAAGACTACAGGCCTGTAAGCGCCGGAGACAAAATCCCTCAGTGAGGCAACCGAGTCGGTCGGTTGCGCCGGAGTAAAAGTCCGGCAACTGGAAGCCCTGTGCCGCGTTCGGCCGAGGGCGGGGGATGTTCGACGTGGACGACTATTTGAAGGTTCGCTACG